>NZ_CALVGS010000133.1 GCF_944327115.1 uncultured Traorella sp. | reverse complement strand
GTACATCATATTTCATCTTTACGATTTTTTCAAATAAGCCCAATGAAAGAATCGTGCTGACCGGTATTCCCTTTTCCACACATTCTTTGCATCGCTTATTAAGATGCAGGATCACATCCATCATCTTCAATTGCTTATCCAAAGGTACATAGGTATCTTCCGGGTGGAAGGCATTCTGCTGCAGAAAGCCAACACGGATCAGCTTGGCGATTTCTATCGTACATTTCTGATCATCCGGCAAAACATCCGATCCGATCAGCTTCACGATTTCCATCAGCTTCGTTTCTTCATTTAAAATTTGCATGATTTCCTGTCGGTCCTTTAAAAAGCGTGGACTGACATGCTCGTTATAGTAATTTTCAAGATCGCTGATATATTCACTATAACTCTGATTCCAATTGACCGCTGCATAATGTCTTGCATAGGCCAATGCTTTATCCAATGCCCAGAAACAGCGTACGAAACGCTTCGTATTCTGTGTGACCGGTTCAGAAAAGTCAGCTCCCTGCGGCGATACGGCACCGATGATCGAAACAGATCCATTTTGACCATTCAGCGTTTCCATATAACCGGCGCGTTCATAAAACTGCGAAATACGTGAAGGCAGATAAGCCGGGAATCCTTCTTCAGCCGGCATTTCTTCCAAACGTCCGCTGATCTCACGCAAGGCTTCAGCCCAACGGCTCGTTGAATCCGCCATAATAGCTACGTGATAACCCATATCACGATAATATTCAGCTAATGTAACACCTGTATAGATTGATGCTTCACGCGCTGCTACCGGCATGTTTGATGTATTGGCAATCAACACAGTTCGATCGGTCAACGGCTGTTTGCTCTTTGGATCGATCAATTCTCTAAATTCTTCCAATACCTGTGTCATCTCGTTACCACGTTCTCCACAGCCGACATATACGATAATATCTGCATCACACCATTTTGCAAGCTGATGCTGCATCATTGTCTTTCCTGTACCAAATCCCCCGGGAACAGCAGCCGTACCGCCTTTCGCAATTGGGAACAGCGTATCAACGACACGCTGACCAGTAATCAACGGAATTGATAAAGGAAGACGTTTTGCTACCGGACGAGGATCCTTGATCGGCCATTTCTGTGCCATCTTACATTCATGAATGACCCCGTTATCATCCTTTACCTTTATGATCGTGTCTTCGATCGTATAATCACCATCAGCAACACAATCAACAACCTCACCACTTAAATCAGGGTGGATCATACATTTATGAACGATCAGGTTCGTTTCAGGGGTCGTTGCGAAAATATCGCCGCCCTTTACCCGATCTCCTTTTTTTACACAAACCGTAACGGACCATTTCTTATGAACATCCAACGGTGCTACATGGCTGCCAGTCGGAATAAAGGCTCCGGCTTCAGCCTCGATCTGTTCAAGAGGACGTTCAATTCCGTCAAAGATATTTCTTAAAATTCCCGGACCTAATGTAACGCTGATCGGAGAGCCTGTGCCTTCTACCGGTTCTCCCGGCCGAAGACCTGTCGTAGATTCATATACCTGTATCGTCGTTTCCTTCTCACTGATGGAAATTACTTCTCCAACAAGCTGTGCATCTCCGACATAAACCATTTCCATCATGGAAAAATCCTTAGCATTTCTTACCTTAACTACCGGCCCGTTGATTGAATAAATTCTGTTTTCGCTCATATAGCCTCCTTACTGTAAGATCATCATGGAATGATCCTCAAACCAGACACGCTGATCTTTTAATGCACTGTCCAGCGTTTCATCCATGATCTGCTGATTCCATGTTTCAATTTTAAAGCCGCCGATTTCAATGTCACCCGCTAAAACTTCACAATCAAGCTTTTCCTTGAACATCTTCTCTAGCCTTAAATCTTCTTTTTTCACATATACGTTTACCTTTTGATCAAAGGCATACTTATCGATCTTTTTCTTCATATACTCAAGATAATCATCACTTGAACAGAACTCCAAAAGCTTCTCTTTGACTTCATCAAAAAGCTTTTGAGTATAAGCATTACGCTGCTGAATCAATGTCTTGGTCTTATCGCTTTGATATTGAGATATCATCTGTGACTTCTTCTGGCTCATTCTTCGCTTAGCGGCTTCTAAGTGAAGATCCGCTTCTTTTTTTGCCTCATCCATCACCTTTTTCTCTTCTCTTTCCCTGATTTCATCAGCCTCTTTTTGAATATGCTCAACCTCTGCATCCGCCTGCTTATTGATTTCCTCTTTCATGTAGAAAACGATTTTATCTAAATCATTCATCGTTTCACCTCTCATAGTTTTACCCCGATTGCACTTGAAACATACGCATCGATCGTTTCTCCGATTTTAGAATTTCCATGTCGATCCGGTATTTCTACAATCAGCGGTTTCTGCTGCTTCAGTTTGATTTCAGAAATAATATCCGGACACATCGTGACCAGCTTGGTCGTTATCAAAATAATGGCAATGGATTCATCATGCATCTTTTCTTCCAATATTTCCAGAAAATCACGGCGTTCATGAACCACGACCCCTTCAATGCCAACCAGACGCAGGCCCATCTGTGTATCGATATTGTCGCTGATCAGAAAAAATTTCATAATTCGGCCTACAGCTTATTGATGATCAGAATAGAGATCAATACACCATAGATGGCAACACCTTCACCCAAAGCAACGAAGATCATCGCTTTACCGAAGTTCTTGTCATTTTCGCTGAAAGCTCCGATAGCAGCAGGAGCAGCAGCAGCTACGGCAATACCGGCACCAACACTTGAAAGACCGGTTGCCAATGCAGCAGCAAGGAAACCAAGACCCTGAGCCATTGTTCCGGTAATTGAATTGACAGCTGTTTCACCTTCCGCAAAAACGCCCATACCATTCATCTGAAATAAAGAAAATCCGAGCAAACATACAAAGAAGCAAGCTACATGTGTATAAAGTCTATATTTTGCTTCCTTTTTACTTACCTTTCCTGTAAATACCTTTACAAGCGGTAAACAAATCATCACAACACATACTGCAGGTAATAAAATCTCTAATACGTTCATCTTTCTTTCCTCCTAATTTATTGCCTTAAAAACGATTCCGTCACCACTGAAGTAACGTGAGAACATTTCATAAAATTCAAGTCGCAGCACCTGGATACCTACGATCATGCCTTCAAGAACCATGACGAAGATATTTCCGAAAACACATACGATTGGAGCGGCGCCACCTGTAATCTCCATCAAAACCGAAACCACTAACATCATACCGGCGTGACTCAATACGAAGCCGCCAACACGCATATAAGACATCGTATTTGATAAGAATGTCAAAGCGATTTCCAAAAGCTCAAATACATTTGTCATCAAAAAGCCGCCGATCCCTTCAGGAAACAGCTTTTCATGATTCAAGGCTCTTTCCAAAGGCTCCTGCATAAAGATTACCAGCACAGGAATCACGATGATAAACAAAATGTAAACAGGCGTAAATATCTGCCAGCCGGCCAGCATCATACCGCCGATACCACCAAGCAAACCTCCATAGAGAATAAATCCTGCTATTCCATTCTGGGAGAAAAGCATGGCTCCCCAATCTTTTTTATGTATATGGTTAGCAATATTTAACCCCATTGAACATAGAATCAAGATAGCTCCGATCACGATTGCACCGAGAATCAGCGTCATTGTGAAATCCGGTGCCAAGACCTCAAATGGCTTTTCTTCAAAGCCTAAAGCATGGAACATCGGATTCAAGATTTCTTCATTTCCGAATACACTGCCAAACATCAGTCCAAAAAAAGCTGAAAAAATTCCGATTCGCTCCATGATGGCACCCAGCTTCAATTTCATCTTGTGATAAGCAAAAGCACCCAAAATCGATACAACCAGTCCCTGACCTAAGTCTGCGAACATGATACCAAATAAAAGACAATATGTAATTGCGAAAAAAGGTGTCGGGTCGATTTCATCATAAGCCGGCATGCCATACATTTCCACAAACATCTCAAATGGCCGTACAAACCAGTTATTCTTCAATTTTGTCGGTGGCACCAAACGAGCATCCGAATAAGGATCATTGATCTCAATTTCAACCTTGTCATAATCCTTAAAGGCTTCTTTTAATGCTTCTTCCTTATCTTCAGGAATAAAACCACTGATCGAAGCACGCTGTCCATACACTACTACATATTTCTGTAATTCATAAGTTGATGACAAGCCCTTCAGGCTCAGCTCATAAACACTGAGCTCTTCCCGCTTTTGGGCCTTGAACCTTTCCATCTTCTCTTCTACATGAGCAATCAGCTTCTTATTTGATTCAATCTCTTCCCGAAGCGTTTCGACTGCCTCAGCAGGCTTTCCGTGTACAAAATCAGGAATGCGGATCCTTGAAAAATCAAGACTCGAGAAAATGTTGTCGACTTCTCCCTCATATAATAATGTTGTCATATACAGGATCCAAACCATCTTGTCATCTTCGCTTAATTTGATCCACAGATAAGGCCTGCTTCCGTATTTATTCAGACAATCCAGATTTTTCTTTGGCATTTTTCCAATTCTAAGCTTTAGATACGTACATTGAAATAAATGATCAAAGTTGATATCAAGATCCTGGACATTTAAAAGCTGTTCCAAAGCCAGCTTATCTTCATCAATGACCTTTTGAATATCTTTTTTCGCATTGACATACAGCTGGAATTCATTGCCCATCTCATCAAGCTCTTCATTGACCTGCTTTAGATCGATACGCATCAGCTGCTTCGCATCTTTATCTACCTGAAGCTGACAGCTTTCACATATCTCATGGATCTTTGCAAGCGTTTCTGAATAAGGATTCGTCTGGTTCAGTGTCTTAAGTCCGGAAACACGATCCACGATACGCTGTGCCAGCTCCGGATGGAAATAATCCAGGTCCTTGAATTTCAGCAGCACATTCTGGATATGATCGGCATCACTGATCAGATTGACTTCTTTCAATTTTTCAATTGCCATAATATCTCCCTTCTAAAATATACAGGTTTTTTCTATCTGTTCTTCATTCATTCCATAACGTACACCTTCTACGATATTCACCAGATTCATGATTTCGATCTGATGCAGAATGATATAAGTCATGAACACCAAAGGCGGACTGCTTGAGAATCGCATAATCCTTTTTGAAAGGTTATATTTGATCTTCTCAGCATAATATTCAATATAAATATATTCTTTTTCATCCATATAAAGATGATACTTGCTTTTCGCTAACAATGCTAATACTTCTTCACCGCTTTGCGCATGAATCAGATCATCGATCATCTTTTTATTCATTCTGAAATGCGAAAAATCCACATATTTAAGAATGCTTTCAGCACTTGAATGATAATATTTCTTCAAGCGGTAGATCTTACTGATGACCTTCAGCTCAATAGCACTCAAGTATATCGTTAAAGCATCTTTTTTATCCTTCCCTTTCAGATATTTTTCAATATCAGCAAGAATCATATCATCATAAAGCTGATCGATTTCTTTTTCCAAAGAAACATAATCAACAGCACTGCCATCCTTTGGACGGTATTTCAAAACGGTCTTATAATAAGGCGTTCGGATAATTGCCTGAAGAACATCATCATAACTCTTAGCTTCTTCCAGCAGATTTTGATCAAAGCAAACATCTTTATAATGAAATTTATCTAATGTAAACATTTCACCATATAAGGAAGAAGTTACTTGTTTGATTTTTGTCAGGATCCTGTGGATTTCAATTTTCCGCAGTGTTGCTTTATAGAAAGAACGTTCTTTGATCGGCGCATAAGACGCCAGACGAAGCTCTTTATAATAAAGATCTCGATTCAGCAATGTTTCCAGCTGTCCGCGATGAATATCATTTTCTTTTACATCCTTCAATGCATAAGCATAATCTGTTTCATTCTTCAGATAGGAAGCAACTTCACCTACTGTACTTTTCTTTAAAAGTGCATGGTAATCTTCATCCTTCAGCCTCTTTGCGTACATCGCCTTTGCTTTAGACGCTATTGCATTACTACTTCCCATAACGACTTCCTTTCTAACTCAAAACGTTATCAACGATCTGCTTTACCCATTCATCTTTATGAGCTTCAAACTGTTCGTTCAGTTTTTTTAATCCTTCCTCTTTTTCATCATTGCACTGTTTTTTAACCTGTGCTACTTCTTCATCCATTTCTTTTTGAAGCTGGTTCATCTGATTTTTTTCATCTTCCATGAACTGCTGATATATCCTTTGGCTTTTAGAAGATACTTCGCTTGTAATATCTAAAAGCGCACGTCTGGCATTTTCTACTTTTTCTCTGGCTTTTCTATCTTCATTTACAACCTCTTCAATATGTTTTTCCATACACATCTTCTCCTAACTCGACATATTATACTCCTAATCAATTTCAACTTCAACATTTTCAATACTTTTATATTTCTGAATTATGAAATTATTTTTTTGAACGATTTTAATAGCATTGAGATATTCAAAATCCGGCTGATCCGTATGAAAGGTAAGCTTATAAGCATATAATGCCTGATGCTTCATGATCTGCTTGCCATGATACTTGACATCACCGATCAAAGGATGATGGAGATGAGCCAGTTGAGCTCTTATTTGATGAGATTTTCCACTGATCAGATCAACATCCAACAGCGAATATTTTTTCCCCTGATGCAAAGTTTGGACAGCCAGAGATATCTCAGCACAATTATATTTAGGTTCATCAAAAATCAAAGCTATATTCCTTTTTTCATCTTTCATATAATAATGTTTATACAAACCGTCACGAAGCTTTCCTTCAATGATGCAAAGATAATGCTTCTCAACCTGATGCGTACGGATCATTTCATTCATGATCCGAAGACTTTTCGCATTCTTACAGGCAATGATAAGGCCTCCGGTATTCTGATCAAGACGATTTGCAAACGCCGGTCTAAAGCTATTCTCATGTTGTGGATCGTATTGATGGGTATCAATCAGATATTTCATTACCTGATCGATCAGCGTATCCCCCTGAAATTTCCGGCTGCTGTGAACGATGACCCCTTGCTGCTTATCCAAAATTAGAAAATGCTTGTCTTCGTAAACGATGCCTTGCAGCTTTGATGCCTTTGAAACATCTATTTTCTCATCAGCAAAAAAATCTTCATTGATGAACATCTGGATCCTATCGCCTTTTTGAAGCATAGCGTTCGGCTCGCTCCTTTTACGGTTTACCTTGATCTTCTTTTGACGTATCAGCCGATACATCAGACTCTTCGGCATCTTCCTGCATGTTTTTTGAATATATTTGTCTAAACGCTGATCAGCGTCATTTTCATTGATCAGAAATTCTCTCATAGCATCACTCCCCTAACAATTATATCAGTTACGAAAAAAAAAGCCAGACATCAAATGACATCTGGCACTTCCTTATTTAAACTGGTTTTTATTGGTACTGAAGTTATTGTTCTTACGTTTCTGATTGTTATTGCTGTTAAGCTTATCTTTGCAATATTCATTCTTAAACATCGTCTTTTCCTGCTCGATATCAGCTCCCAGTTCATTTCCCATCTCAAACTGGAACAGATTATTCTGCTGTTGTTTGTCCAGAGAATTGTTCTGTTTATTCTGGCTGTTCTGATTCAGGCGGTTTTTGTTCTGACTATTCTGTTTTTTGTTGTTTTGATTGTTCTGCATTTTTTCTCACCTCTACTAATAGAGTGAGTGCTTTTACAACTCATATACCCAGTTTTTAAAAAATATTTTCATCAACATCTTTTGTCGGATAAACATCCACCGTTTCGACTTTTTCTAATGCTTCTTCAAGTAATGCTTCATAATCAAAGCGGCCTTCAAGCTTTTCACATTTTTTGATGGTTGGTTTTGTCACGGGATTTTTCGGTGTAAAAATCGTACAGCAATCTTCAAAAGGCAGGATGCTTGTTTCATAAGTATCGATCTTTGTTGCCAGATCAATGATTTCCAGCTTATCCATCGCTACACAAGGACGAATTACCGGAATTTTGACAACCTCATTGATAGCTCCCATAGAATCAAGCGTCTGACTTGCCACCTGTCCGATGCTTTCCCCATTCACGATTGCTTTACAGTTTTGTTTTTCACTGAGTCTTTCTGCCAAACGATACATCATACGACGCATGATCGTAATTGCATAGCTTTCATCACAGTTTTTATAAATGGCAAGCTGAATATCCGTAAATGGTACGATATGCAAACGGATATGGCCTTGATAACGACTTACGATACGCGCCAGATCCAACACCTTCTGGCGAGCCTGTGAGGAAGTATAAGGCGGTGAAGCATAATGAATACATTCCACATGAATGCCTCGTTTCATCATCAGATAGGCAGCAACCGGTGAATCAATGCCTCCCGAAAGCATGACCATTGCCTTACCGCCGATACCGACCGGATAGCCGCCTGCCCCCTTGATCTTATTTGGCATGATATAAGTATCAAACTGTCGTACTTCTACCATCAGCAAAAGCTGAGGCTGATGAACATCGACCTTCATATCCGTATTTTTTAGTATTTCAGAAGCCATTGCGCGATTAATTTCATCTGAAATATACGGAAAAGGCTTATAATGACGTCTGGCTTGTATCTTAAAGGTTTTCGCCTGTGACTGCTTAGCTACTTCCAAGCCCGTCTTGACCATATCTTCCAATTCACTATTGATCTTTATCGCATAACTAAACGAGCTGATACCAAATACCTGACGAAGATATACGGCAACCTCATCAGGATCTGTACCATTCAGCATGATATATATGCGATCATAGCTTTTCTCATAGGTCAGTTTATCAAAGGCCCGCAAAGCATTCTTAATGTTCACGAAAAGCTTTTTGATAAAATCATTTTTATTTTTACCCTTGGTTGATAATTCACCATAACGTACAAGAATATGATCCACAACCAATTTATTTGATTCGATACTCATGTAAGATCTCCTTTAAATTTCTAATAAATTCATGTACTTCTTCCTCCGTGTTCAAATAAGAAAAAGAAATACGTATTGCCTGTGAGGCTCTTTTCTGATCGATCCCCATCGCTAAAAGAACAGGGCTGACACTTCGGGTCTTGCTGTGACAAGTGCTTTGCGCCGATACATAAATCTGTCTTTCATTCAAAGCATTCAACATGATCTCACTTGTCATGCAGGTGCAGGAAAAATTCAAAATATACGGTGAAGCATCCTCAGGCGAATTGATAACAATGTCATCCATCCGATTCAATTCTCTTCTTAATAAGTCATTCAAGACGGCCACCTTCTGACGATGCTCTTCCATCTTTTCTAAGGCAAGGCGAAGCGTCTTGGCCAACACGATGTTACACGGATGATTGCTTGTTCCACCGCGCAGTCCTTCTTCCTGCTGACCGCCATTGATCAGCGGCAAAAGCTGAATAGGTGCTTTTTTATAAAGAAATCCGCTGCCCTTGCAGCCATAAATCTTATGCGCTGAAAAACTGGCTGCGTCCAGGCATTCCATAGGAATTTCCATCTTAGCCAGTGACTGTGTACAGTCACTGTGAAAAAATGCATGCGAATATGTCTTAACGATCTTTGAAAGAGCTTTTAGATCATTGACAGAACCTACTTCATTATTGATTGACATGATCGATACAAGAATCGTATCCGGACGCAGCGCTTGTCTTAATCGCTCACATTCAACGACTCCCTTTGAATTAACAGGCAGATAAGTCACTTCAAATCCGAAAAATTCTTCCAACTGCTTAAAAGCTCCCATCACTGAAGAATGTTCAACTGCTGAAGTAATCAGATGCTTTCCCTTATGCTGATAAGCAAAGCTGATACCCTTGATCAGCATATTGTTGCTTTCACTCGCACCGCTGGTAAAAAAGATCTCATCATCTTTTACCTTCAGCATATTGGCAATCTGTTCCCGGCTTTGTTCCATCAGTGACGAGCTTTTCAATGCGTAATCATAAAGCGCATCACTATTCGCAAAATAATTCTCCAAAATATATACATATGTTTTCAACACCTCTGGATGCAGAGGTGTTGTTGATGCACTATCTAAAAAAATCATAGCTTAAACTCCCTGAGATTTTCTCAAAAGCTTTTCATAAGAACCGGGATGTATCTTTTCAATAGCCGAGATGGCTATCTTTAAAGCCTTTGTATATTGTCCGTTTCTGAAACAAAGCTCGGCTCTTGTCAGTTCACTATCGATCTCGGCATTGCTGGAACGATAACGGTTACCAAAGACGATCGTATTTTCAACCATGGTAGCCATACCCACCAGATTATTTACCGAATTATACAATGTATAGACAAAATCAATCGATTCCTTGATCTTTACATTCAACGCATCGATATCCAACGGTGAAACATTTAAAATATGTTCAATATCCGCTACCATCATTTCAGCCTTATGATAGTCATCTGAATAAGTCATAGAAACACTTGGCAAACGCTTCTTATTCATCTTGACGTGGATCTCATTAAGAATCAGCTGAAGCTTCAAAAGCTGCTTCTGTGCACGTATTTCATCACTGCAGGCACTTTCCAGCTGCTCCTTGAGCTTTTCAAATCGATCGCATACCTCATTAGTATCTGCACTCAGATCCTTATAGGTCAGCAACAATGTCGTTGCCGGAATCGTTTTTTCCAGCATGCATCCCTTTAATGTTTCACGATCCGCAAAAAGCTTTTTCACTTCCTGATCGATCATATCGAGCTGTGCAGTCATATCGTTAAGATCGAACCGATCCTTTTTCTTTTCATAAAGCTCTCGTAACATCAAACGCTGCTTTTCTAAATGATCGATCTGATCATATAAAAACTGCACATTGCCTTTTAATTCATCATAGGCTTTTTCTTCATGTACGACCTGTTCTTTCAGCTGTGTAAGACGCTTGCGGCTTTCCAAAAGCGAATCCATGATACCATCGACCCTGCCCTCTGAAAGCTGATTTAAATCATCCTTTAACGTACCTGAAATGATTTCCAGATTCTTGCTGACTTCCAGATGCTCCAGATAAACACCTTTGTTGCGGGCCTGTGAATATACATAGCTCGTTTCATCGATGGCCTTTGGCAATGTGAGCTTGGCTTCCTCATACAACGCCGGATATTCCTTCATCAGCAGTTCCAGCTCATCGATCGCTTCACTGATTTCTTCCTGCTGCTTAGCTGCCTTAGAAAATTCGCTGGCATACATCCATTCTTCAAATGTTGAAAACATCTTTTCGATCGTCAATACACGGTCTTCCAATACCTCGATGCCACTGTTATAGATTTCCCGGTTGCTGGCAATGACACCCTTATTCACACGGAAACGATTTTGCAGGCGAATAATCTGTTCACGCTGTGTCGACTGCTGTTCCAAGATAGAATCCAATACCGCATTTAAGGTATTGGCTTCAGCTTCACATCCGTGAAGCTTTTCAATGAGGTCGATCAGCTGCACCTTGGCTGCCTTTGTTTTATGTACATAAATCAAATCATCGATTTCACCTAATTCACTGCTGCACTCCTTCAGACATTCCTGAACGCTTTCAAACTGTGCCTGTGATTTTTCCACAGCTTCTTTAATGCTTGTATTTACCCTTGCCAGTGATTCTGCTTTATTCATTTTAAAAGGTAAAGAAATGCTTTTTATGGATGTATAAAGCGTTTCCGCCTCATCCTGCATCGCTTTTACCTTTTTTCTGGACAAAGCTGTTATCAAAATGATCAATACCAGCAATGCAATACAAACACCTATGACAATAAACAGCATTGAATTACTGCCTGTAAACTGATTTAAAAATTCTCTTATCTGATCCATATCATTCCACCTACTTACTGTATTATTGTATCATAATTTTGAACCCTTGAATCATTAATCTTCATCTTTTTAGATCATTCATTTCATTTTGCTCGCTGAACATATCCCAAAAGTGCAAAAAAGTCCCATTTTTAGGTAAATTATATTTGACTTACCCGATATTATCTGATATCATTATTAAGCGTCAAAATGATGGCAGCAAGCAAAGTCTGACTATCCGCGTCAATGACCAAAGAGTGATTCAAGTAGCACGGCTGCATTGGTGAAAGAATCGAATATTGACACACAGGCAGATGATTTGCATCTGTTATTGTTTTATGCAAACCATAAAACAATTATAGGAGGAAAAATTATGGCAAGAATTACAGGACCTGTTTGGAAGAAATCTCGTCGTTTAGGATTTTCTGTTTTGGAAACAGGCGAAGAATTGACAAAGAGAAATTATGCACCTGGTCAGCACGGACCAACAAAAAGAGTCAAGCTGACAAACTACGGATTGCAGCTGAGAGAAAAACAGCGCATCAGATACATGTATGGCGTTAACGAAAAGCAGTTCCACAACACTTTCGTAAAAGCCAGCAAGATGAAGGGTGTCAAAGGTGACAACTTCTTATTCATGCTTGAATCAAGACTTGACAACCTGGTTTACAGAATGGGCTTTGCAAGAACCCGCAGAGCTGCAAGACAGTTAGTTAACCACGGACACATCTTGGTTGACGGCAAGCGTATAGATATTCCTTCATGCCTGATCAAGCCGGGACAGACAATTTCTGTCAAGGAATCGATGATGAACAACAGCGCTATCAACGAAGCTTTGGAAGCTACATTGAACACAGTTGCTTTCGTAACCGTTGATAAGGAAGCTAAAAAAGGTGTCTATGCACGTTATCCTGAACGCAGTGAATTGAATCAGGAAATCAATGAAGCCTTAGTTGTTGAATTCTACAACAGATAATCTTAAGCCCCATACGGGGCTTTTTTATGTCATATTTTATTGTATAAAATCTGTATTTCTCTCAATCAGATAAATTTTACTGAATTTGTCTATATCATTAATAATTGAAACAAATATTACCTGCTGCCTCTTTTTTTCAAACTAATAATTATATTTGGACAAATATGCCTTTTTGACGAAAAAAGCTCTTTATTATATCCTATGTCCGAAAAGGAGGTCAATTTATGATCAATACATTTATCGTAGAAGGAAAGCTGAAAGAAATAAGCGAAATCAGAGAAACGGATAAAGGCATCAAATTTTCACGGGTCACTCTTGATGTTGAACGTAATTTTCGCAACAGTGAAGGTTTTTATGACGAAGACACGATAGAAGTAGAACTGTGGAGAGGCATAGCGGAAATCTGCTATGAAAATTCAAAGGAAGGAGATATGCTCAGCATTCAGGGACGGATTCAATCTTCAAAGCTGAAGACAAATGAAGGCAAACCATTTCTCGCATATAAATTTGTTGCTGAAAAAGTATCGTTTCTTTCATAAGCAGCCGAAGCGGTTCAAAAGAATCGCTATTATAAAAAAAGAGGCCTTAGCCTCTAAATGGTAGACATTCAATAAATGAGAAATGACTTAGATCCAGTTTATCCATCACTTTCTGAACTTCTTCCAAGGTTACATTCTCTATTAAATCATAAATTTCAAAGTAAGAAAGCTGATTGAAATAGTTACGGATATAAGTAATGGCAATACCTTCAAAATCATTCAATTCCCGGATATTTTCACCATAATATCTTCGCTTCAGCTGATCGAATACCTCTTTCTTCAAAGGCGTATTCTTCATCCTGTTCAACTGGTCAAAAACCAATTGTTTAAATTCTTCTGTTTTATCTGTTTCACTGTAAAGCATGCAGTAACCGTAATCTTCGCCAAAATCAAACTCATATCCAAAGAAATCGTTGATAATTTTCTGATCCAGCCATTTCTGATATTCATCATTGATGGACGAGAACCATGCATCAAAATAAAAACGCAGATAAATTTCTGTCCGACAGCGTTCTTTCGGATCAGCAATGCCATCTAATTTAAAAGCAAGATTGACTTTTGGCCGATTGATATCCATTTCAAATGAAACATGGTCTTTGACCACTTCTTTGGGTTCATGAACATATTTACGTTTTGCGGTATTGATGCTGGCGAATTTCTTCTTAGACTGATTTTCTTCGATGATCTTCATGACCTCTTCAGGATCTTTGCCGGTTACTACAACACAAATCATTGAATGTGGATGATAATTGTTGTTAAAACAACGCTTTAATTCATCCAAAGTGGTTTCCGTAACGCTTTGGATCGTACCTCCGACATCATTTTTTAGAGGATGCTCATGATAAAGTGCCGCAAAGCTCTCCCTGACAAGACGGAAATCACTCATCTGCTGATACATATTCAATTCCTGAATGATGATTCCCTTCTCTTTTTCAACACTTTTTTCATTGATGTCAAGGCTTTGGGTAAAATCAAGAAGCAGATTAAGAGGCTCCTTCAAATCATGACTTGTTTGAAAATAATAACAGGTCATATCATATGTTGTAGTTGCATTCACATTTGCACCCATCCTAGAAAAATCTTCCATAACATCACGATGCCGGGATTCAAACATCTTATGTTCAAGAAAATGAGCAACGCCTGAATGATATTCAAACTCATTGCCTTTTGAATCTATTTGCGATACATCAAAAGCTCCCATGGGCGTTGCCATGATCGCAAAGCTTTTTTCATAGCCTTCCTTATGCCAGATAACTACCTTTAACCCATTATCTAATGTTGTTTCGTAATAACATTCCTGATATTTATTTGATACAACCTTATTCATAATCCTTCTCCTTTGAAGCACATATAAAAGTGGCAACGTGCGTCATCTTCTGAAACACCCTGACTACATCATCTTTGGTAACAGCAGATACTGCTTGAATATTTTCTTCGATCGGATATTTGCGTTTTAATATGGAATTTCCCAACTGATAACCGATGATGCTGCTCATCTCATCAAGCGAATTCATCAATGCCCCGACCAGCATCTTTTTAGTAGTTTCAAGAAGCTCATCACTGATATCTCCCTGCTTACAGCGTTGGATCTGTTCTTGGATTAGACGCAACGTCTTATCTATATTTTCTTCCTCAATACCTGTCGAGATCAGACAGGCACCATCATAAGAAATAAGATTGGAGGATATGGAATAACATAGTGAATTTTGCTCACGGACGACCTGGAAAAGATAACTGCTTGGCAGTTGACCTAAGATGCCATTCGCAACTTTCAATGCCGGATAATCAGCATCCTTTACCGTTACATTTGTCGCATAGACCATTGCGATATTTGTCTGAGGCTGATTTTTCTCTTCCCTGCTTATTCCACACTCCTGTGATTTTAAAAGATAATAAGTTTCATAACAAGCTTTTCTATCACTAAAACTTAACTTTTGTGTAATCAGCTTGACAAAAGCATTTTCATCAAGATCACCACAGACAATAATTTCAATCTGATCCTCTTTCATCATTGAATGATAACAAGAAACCATATCTTCCGCTTGGAGTTGTTCAAGAAGTTCTTTGCTTCCTCTCACCCGAATACTGAGCGGCTGATCCTTACCTGCTATCTCAAATGCTTTCATGATCGTATAGCTTTGAGCATCATCCTCTTTACGCTTGATTTTCGACATCAAGATATTTTTATTTTCCTGAAACAGATCAGCATCAAAACTTTCATGCTTCATCAGCGGCTGAAATAAAATATCGCTGATAAAATTTAACCAGTCATTTAAAATATTGTGATTTTCATGAATATAGAGCGGATTGATGATTTTACTGCGAATCTCTACGCAATGAGCTTTTCCATATGTAACGGTACGGCTTCCTAATGTACAGCCATATAAATGATCACAGACCTCATTCATCTTTTTCTTGGTATCATAGCGGGCACATCGATCTACCAGCATCATTGCCAGCAGCGATCTCTCTGTTGCTTTTTTTTCTTCATTTTTATTGATAAAATTGATAGATATACAGATGTCCTTGAATTTTTTGCTTTGAATATAATTCAAGCTAACACCTTCGGCAATCGTTTTGATCATAAAATTCCTCCCCTACTAGTATAAACATCCTATATACTTTAACACAATATTCAATCAATTTACATTTATTCGATAACCCGTATCCAAATCCACCTGATTTAGACACGGACGATTTTCGCTGATTCGTTCAACATTTTCAATACATAGCTGAATAAATCTTTCTCTTGTGCTTTTCCATATGAAGCCACCGGCACTATGAGGAGTGATCATCACTTTATCATTTCTCCATAATGGATCATCAGCAGGAAGCGGCTCCGGGTCAGTCACATCCAGTCCAACCCCGCCAAGATGATATGGCAAGATTTCAACAAGATCATCATGAACAATGGCACTTCCTCTTCCTACATTGATCAGGATGGCATCTTTTTTCATCTTAAGCAGCTTTTCTTTATTGAAAAGTGAAGATGTTTCTTCTGTTTGCGGCAGACAGAGAATGACCGTATCCATATCGCCTAATACATCATCCAGCTGGTCAATTGTTTTTATTTCATCAAAATATTTTAAAGCGGTTGTCTTTCTTCGCTTGATACCGGTGATATGACAGTCAAAGGCTTGCAGCCTTTTAGCCGTCTGAGTACCCAGATCACCACAGCCCACAATAGCAATTTGTGAATGATAGATTTCTTTGCCCTGATGCAGATTCTTCCATAATCCCTGATCCATTTGATGTACATAGGTCGGTATATTTTTAGAAAGAGCTAAAAGCAGTGCCAAAACGTGTTCACTAAGCGGAATGCCATAGCAGCCGCTGGCATTGCAAAGAACCGTATCCGGATATATTCGTTTTACAAATGTATCACTTCCGGCACTTCTTAGCTGAATCAGCTTAAGATGTTTTTTCTTGATATTTAAATCAGGTGTCGGATTTCCCAAAATGATCTGGGCATCATCAATATCTTCCTGAGATAATTTCCGAACAAATTTTAAATGATGCTTTGATAGTCCCTTTGCTAATAATTCCCGTTCTGATTCATTCAATCGATCTTGTATTACTATTTTCATACTTTCTCCTTTGAAAAGAGATTTGCGCTAAACGCAAATCTCATGATTACTCAGCAGCTTCCTTATTCACCTTTTTAGGCTTTGGTTTCTCAAGCAAGGCTTTGCGAGATACATTGACTTTTCCTTTATCATCGATCTCCATGACCTTGACTCTCACAATATCGCCGAGCTTCAAGACATCCTCAGGCTTTTCAACTCGTTCATGAGCAATCTTGGAAACATGAAGCAATCCGTCACATCCCGGGAACAATTCCACGAAAGCACCGAATTTTTCAAGACGCACGACTTTCGCATCATAAATTTCCCCTACTTTTGCTTCACGCACGATATTGCTGATCATATCTGCAGCCTTTTTGATCGGTTCGAGATCCGTATGATAAATCACAACATGTCCAAAATCATCAATATCGATCTTCACATCATCACAAGCAGCGATGATCTGATTGATCATCTTTCCGCTAGGACCTATGACATCACGAATCTTTTCAGGTGAGATCGTCATCTGATAGATCTTTGGTGCATACTTGCTTACTTCTTTACGTGGCTCACTGATAGCTCCCATCATGTTTTCCATGATCTGCTCACGACCCTTATGTGCCTGAGCCAAAGCTTCCGTCAATATCTCACGGGTGATTCCATCAATTTTGATATCCATCTGCAAAGCAGTAATGCCGTTTTTAGTACCGGCAACCTTGAAATCCATATCTCCGTAATGATCTTCCATACCTTGGATATCTGTTAGGATCGTATAGTTTTCTTTTTCCTTCACAAGTCCCATCGCAATACCGGCCACCGGTGCTTTTATAGGAACACCTGCAGCCATGAGAGCCATTGTACCGGCACAGATCGATGCCTGTGAACTTGAACCGTTGGATTCCAATACCTCTGCAACCACACGAATCGTATATGGGAATTCTTCCAGCGAAGGCAGAACCTGACTCAATGCCTTTTCACCTAAAGCACCATGCCCGATTTCTCGTCTTCCCGGAGAACCCATACGTCCTACTTCACCAACAGAATATGGCGGGAAGTTATAGTGATGCATGAAACGTTTCGTTTCGATTTCTGTAAGATCATCAACGATTTGATTATCATTGACAGGTCCTAAGGTACATACAGAAAGTACCTGTGTTTCACCTCTTGTAAACAAAGCACTGCCATGAGCACGAGGCAGAAGATCCACTTGAGAATTCAAAGGACGTACTTCATCGATCTTTCTGCCATCAGGTCTTATTTTATCGACGGTGATCAAACGACGAACCTCTTCTACGACGATATTGTGACAGATTTCATGAACCTGCTTCAATACCTGATTCTTTTCTTTTTCATCTGCATATTCTTTTGCTTCATAAAGCGCAACGGTTTCAGCTTCCAGATCATCGATCTTTCCATAACGCTCTAATTTTTCATGAATACGTACAGCTTCTACCATACGGTCCTGTACATAATCACGAACCTCACGATTCAAATCTTCATCAATACCATACAAAACTACCTCACGTTTTTCCTTACCGCAGTCACGTATGATTTCTTTCTGGAACTGACAAAGCTTTTTAATGTATTCATGTCCAAACATGATGGCTTCGACCATTTCATCTTCACTGACTTCGCTGGCACTGCTTTCCACCATGTTAATCGCTTCTGAAGTCCCTGCTACCGCTAATAAGATACGGCTTTTTTCAATTTCTTTAACTGTTGGATTAATAATATATTCACCATCTACATAACCAACATATACACCGGCGATCGGTCCATTGAAAGGAATATCGCTGATGCACAATGCCAAAGAAGCTCCGAACATTGCTGTCATCTCCGGTGTTACATCGGTATCGACAGATAATACTGTATTTACGACCTGAACCTCATTTCTGAAGCCTTCTGCGAACAGCGGACGAATCGGACGGTCAATCATACGAGCCGTCAAAGTAGCATGTTCGCTTGGACGCCCTTCTCTTCTTAAAAAACCCCCAGGGATCTTTCCAACGGAATAAAGTTTTTCCTCAAACGTAACAGTTAACGGAAAAAAATCAATTCCCTCCTTGGGTTGTTTGCTGGCAGTTGCTGTTGACAAAACAACTGTATCATCATAACGTACTAAAACAGATCCTCCTGCCTGCTTTGCAAGCTCGCCTGTTTCAACTGTGATCACCCGACCACAGAAATCTAAACTATATGTATGTTTAGCCATTCTTTCACCTCTATTTTCCTTGTCTATCTTATCATATTTTTATCATATTTGAAACAATAAAAGACATCTTTCGATGTCTTTTCACTACTTTCTTAAATTTAATCTCTCAATCAGATTTCTGTAACGGTTCAGATCCTTCTTCTTTAAGTAAGCCAAAAGATTACGGCGATGACCTACCATCTGAAGCAAACCGCGCTGTGAATGATAATCATGCTTATGCTTTTTCATGTGTTCAGTCAGGTTATTGATATTAGCTGTCAATACTGCTACCTGAACTTCAGGACTACCTGTGTCACCTTCATGAGTGGCAAATTCCTGCATGATTCTTGTTTTTTCTTCTCTACTGATCATTTTTAATTTCCTCCTGTTTCATCGTCGTTCCAATCCGAGATAGAAGCTGAGGATTCAACTATCACAGAATGAAACCTCTAGTATAATATCATATTTTTTTATCGACCGCAATCATTATTTGATTAAATCGGTTCAATCATCGTAAGCTGTACCTTTTGCTTTTCTTCATCGATCTTTTTAACCCAGACATCAACGATATCTCCTACGCTGACAATTTGAGATGGATGTGATATTTTTTCTTTTGACATATTAGAAATATGTACAAGACCGTCATCATGCAAGCCGATATCGACAAAAGCACCGAAATCAACGACATTGCGTACAGTTCCCTGCAATTTTTCATTTATTTTCAGATCAGACAGCTCCAGGATATCACTTTTTAATAATACCTTGTCAAATGAATCACGATAATCTCTTAACGGAGAAGATAAGGCATCACAGATATCTTTCCATGTATAATCATCACAGCCTGTATCCTTTTTGATCTTATTCTCATCGCAGCTTTTCAAGGCTTCTTTGATTTTATCGCTGCCAATATCACTGCTGTCCATCTTTAAAGCATCTAATATTTTATAGGTCAGCTCATAGCTTTCCGGATGGATCGCAGTTTTATCTAACACCTCATCCGAATCGATGATCCGTAAAAAACCCGCTGCCTGTTCAAAGGATTTAGCACCGATCTTAGGAATCTTTTTGATTTCATTGCGATTTTTGATCTTGCCATGATTTTCACGATAATCCACGATTGACTGAGCACTGGCAGCACTCAGACCGGAAACATTTTTCAAAAGCTCAACACTTGCCGTATTAATATTTACGCCTACCAGATTGACCGCTTTTTCTACGACAAAGTGCAATCGTTCCTTTAACTTTTTATTAGGAAGGTCATGCTGATACTGACCCACACCAATTGATTCCGGATCAATTTTGATAAGTTCACAGAGCGGATCCATGAGCCTTCTGGCAATCGAGATCGCACTTCTTTTTTCAACGCTTAATTCAGGATATTCCTTGCGTGCCAATTCGCTTGCGCTATAAACCGAAGCCCCGGCCTCACTGACAAGCGTAAATTGAATATCATAATGATATTCCTGGATAAACTGTGCAACAAATCTCTCACTTTCCCTGGATGCCGTACCATTTCCGATTGCAATCACTTCGACATGGTATGTATCGATCAATCGTTTCAGCTCTTCCTTGCTTTGTTTGACTCTTGCATTCGGCTCATGCGGATAAATCACGCTGACCTCCAGCATCTTGCCCATCTGATTGATGACCGCCAATTTACACCCGGTACGAAAAGCAGGGTCAAAGCCAAGGATCACCTTGTCTTTTAAAGGCGGCTGAAGCAAAAGCTTTTCTAAATTCATCGAGAATACATCCATGCTGCTTGCCTGTGCTCGTTCAGTCAGCTCGCTGCGGATCTGATTTTCAATGCTTGGTATTGCAAGACGCATACATCCGTCTTCTACCGCTTTTTCGATCAGCGTTTTACAGGCTTCACTTTGATGACGAACAAACTTTCTAATGGCATAATTGATACAATACTGATGATCAAAGCTGATCTCACATGTTATGACTTTTTCCTTTTCAGCACGATTGATTGCCATGATATTATGATTTGCGATACGATCTGCCCGTACTGAGAAATCGTAATACATCCGATATACCTTCTTTTCATCATCATGCTTCTTTTTCTCTCTGGTTACGATTCTTCCATAATGCATCATTGAATCATAAATTTTCTGACGGATCTCAAGATGATCGCTTGCCATTTCCGCAATAATATCGCTTGCTCCCTGAAGGGCCTCTTCGACGCTTGTCACCTGCTCGCTGATATATTTCTCTGCTTCCTTTGTCAAGTCATGATCTTTATTTTTTAAGATCCACTCGCTCAAAGGCTTCAAGCCTTTCGATATCGCTTCGCTCGCCCTTGTCTTACGCTTTTGCTGATAAGGACGATAGATATCTTCTACTTGAGAAAGCTTCACGCAAGTGTCCAACTGCTGTTTGATCTCCTCTGTCAGTTTGCCCTGAGTTTCAATCAGGCGGGCCACATCTTCCTTTCGCTTTTTAAGATTTTGCTGATACGTATATTTTTCTGAAATGCTGCGGATCTGTTCCTCATCAAGTCCCTGTGTCATTTCTTTTCGATAACGAGCAATAAAAGGGACCGTATTTCCCTCTTCAAGCAGTTTTAATGCTGCTTCTACCTGCTCTTTTCTTATTTGCAGCTCTTGAGCTATTGTTTCTAATTCCATCTTATTCACCCATACTTATTATAACTGAAAACTAACCGATAAAAAGACTTGACTTATGCAGATACGATTTTAATCAATACCTCTGTCATCACATCCATATCTTGAATGCTCACATATTCATATCTGCCATGACAATTTTCACTTCCGGTTCCCAGATTCGGACAATTCAGCCCCTTATAAGTCAACATGGCACCATCAGTACCTCCTCGTATCGCTTCACTGTCCCCACGCAATCCACATTCTTTCAAAGCTTTAACTGCCTTATCAATACAACGCATATCTTTTTCAATATAAGTTCTCATATTTTTATATTGCTCATGTATTTCCAAATCAATGATTTCATAACCATAACGCTGATTCATAAAATCCCGAACATTTTCAAGCTCCTTGATCATAGCCGCTAATTTATCTTCATCATGATCGCGGAGAATATAAGAAAGCGTTGCTTCATCACATTTTCCCTGAAAATCAGTCAAATGATGAAAGCCTTCATATCCTTCGGTAATTGCAGGATCTTTAAATGGATCCAAACACATATGAAACTGCATTCCTGCCAAAGAAGCATTGATCATTTTTCCTTTGGCATCACCCGGATGAACACTTTTCCCATGTACATGGACAACCGCCTCGCAGGCATTAAAATTCTCATAAGCAATGACATTGATATCACCGCCATCCACCGTATAAGCATAATCACAATGAAAAGCCTGTAAATCAAAATGATCCGCACCACGCCCAATTTCTTCATCACAGGTAAAAGCTATCCCGATATAACCATGCTTCAAAGATTCATCTTCCATGATTCGCTCTGCCATGCTCATGATAATCGCTATTCCCGCCTTATCATCACCACCAAGAAGCGTATTACCGTCAGTGACGATCAGATCCTGATGAAGATGCCGATATAAATTTTTAAATTCTTTCGGTGAAAGGATCACCCGGGGATTCAATTCAATATCACTGCCATCATAATCTCTAATAATCCGGGGACAAACATCCTTCCCCGAACAATCCGAAGAAGTATCCATATGCGCAATAAAACCAATTCTCTCCTTCATATCACAATTGGCTTCAATATGTGCATACACTTCACCAAAATCATTCATATAAGCATTTTCAATGCCCATTTCATGCAACTCATCCACTAAGAATCGAGCCAGCTCTTTCTGCTTCATCGTACTAGGTACCGTTTCAGAAGCCGGATCTGAAGTTGTATCAAATTTCACATAATTCAAAAATCTTTCTTCAATTTTCATAAATTAATCTCCTTCTGTTTTTCATTCATTATAATCAAACAAAGACCATCTTTCAATCAAGATGGCCCCTATCAATCATCATTTGTTTCATTTTTTCTAAGATCCACGCATAATCTGCCAGCATTTCCTCATCAGCCTCCAATTTCTTCAATTCCTGATAGGCCATGCGCAACGAATCAAAGGCTTCACGAAGAATCTCCAGATCCGCTTCAAAGATAAAATAATGAAGACGATGGAAGAAAAACGTGATTCTTTGTACCCACGTCAGCTCATGGGTCATCGGATGTCGTTTCATCCTTTCCATAAAATCAAGAAAATCAACTCTTAAAAGAACATCATAAAGATTTTGATAACAGCAATGCAAATGCACATACTCTGTGTGATTTTTATAAGCGATCATATCTTTCATGAATGCATTTTAAAATAAATCAAGCAAAAAGATTGTTGGAATTTAGTATCAGATCAAGCATTTCACGTATTTATAAATCATCTTTTTATACCATGGCAATGAACGATAAACTTCAAGTGAAGATGCTTGTACAAAATCAAACATAATACGATATTCCTCTTCATCAAGCCCTTCTTCCGAAAAACGATTCTTTTCAAATAAAGAAAGTATTTTCTCATTCTTGACCTGCCGGTATTTTTCAATCCTGCATAAATAATGATAAATTTCAAAAACAGCCTGCTGACGATTCCTCTGGCTCATTTTCCCAACTAATGAACGACGGCGAACGATACGATAGATCACTAACAGCAACGGTAAAACCAGAATCGTTAAGGTCACGTATAAAACAGATGATACAGGTTGCCGATCGATCACTTCCTCTGAACCATTTTCTATCGGATCATCCGGTGTATTATCCGGCTGATTCACTGAAGGATTATTCGGAGAATTATTTGTCGCATCATCCGGGCGATTGTTTTGGATATTTGAAGGCTGCTCAGGATCATTAGACGAAGATCCCTGTGTACTGCCAACGGTTACCTCAACCGGAATCCAGCCATAATTTCGATCAAAAATTTCTACCCATGCATGCGAATCAGAATCAACGACTTTTGCGTTCATATATGAATCAAAGGATGACGCATCAATATGATAGCCCTCCGCATAACGGGCCGGTATTCCATAATAACGAAACAACAGGGTTGCAGCAGTCGCAAAATGTACACAATAACCTCTTTTATTTTTCAAAAGAAAATACTCTAAAAAGTCTTCACCGTCCGGAGTAGCACCCGGACTCAGCGTATAACGGTATTCACTAAGCAGTGATAAAATCCGACTTGTTGCTTCATCGACAGAAAGTGTCGCTTTCGCCAGATCCATCCTATCTCTAAAGATGCTTTGAATCTCACTTGGAATATCCAAGTAATGTTCATTTACAAAATTGATATATTCTCCATATTTCCGATTATTGGTAGCAGTATTAGGATTCCATACCTGATAGACAACCGTATCATTCTTATGATCCAGCTTGATATAAATATCATGATTGATACTGTAATCAGCCTCTATCGAACGAAGATAATAAGGTATGGGCGCAAAAACATTCCCTGACCTCAGATCTGTGACCGTAATTTTTTCAGTATCCACCGAGCTTACCTCATATTTCACGATCCATTCATACGAACGTTCAAACTCCGAAGCGCTTAATTCCGAATAAGCTTCATCCTTTAGGGCTTTCCAGCTATTATCCTCATAAACGGCTCCGCTGTAATATTTCAGATAAAGGTCTTCCCTTCTGTTGCGCCTCACCTCAAGATGCTGGGCTCCTGTATAAAATCGATTTCCTGCAAGGTTCAGATCCAGCTCATCATCATCAAATTGCAGGGTTGAAAAAAAGGTAATCAATGAATTAAACCGATCTAAAAGCGACTCGATGGAAAAGGGCTTATAAGCTGTTTCCTTGAAGCGTGCTTCACTCAGTACGAACATAAATCCACCTGAAACGACAAAGACCGTAATTCCTACAAGCAAAAGCTGTTTTCCTCTTGCTTTCCAATCGATCAATATCTTTTTATCATTAAACGTTACAAAAAGCATGAACCAGAAAGCAAAAACCAAAAGCATCAATATCCAGTTCAAACGGATCTGAAAAAATAATGAAGGAGATACGAGAAGCAACGATACTATAAAGATCAAAAATGGTTTTCTTCTGTCGAAAAGAAAGCACATGATTTCCGACACAAAGATCTGCATCAGCGAAAGCAGAAGCAATACTTCAATTTGTACTTGATTTCTGGAAAAATAGATATCAAATTTCTGAAAGCTCAATCCTGTATATTGCCTATATGTTTCTACGACCTGATTATATGCATACATCAAAGCATCGATCAATATGCTCTGATTCATGAACACCACAGCGATGCCGCCAGCCAAGATCAGCCAGCAAATCCATTTATATTTGACATAATGCCACAATAAATAAATACAAACAGAAATAAGAAGCAGCAAGAAAAATGCACTCAACGCACTGTCTAAGACCCCGAAATGAACGATAAGCAGCAAAGGCGAAAACATACATCCCATGCAATAAAGAACAAATGTGATCCGATCATTCTTTTCCACCTTATTCGCCTCCTTCAATTCCCATCTTTGTAATGACCCATTCAGCATGAACAAAATCTTCTCCATCTGCCTTTGGATTTGAAAGAATAGTATGTAATGCCTCTTCATACTCTTTGAGATCAGAAATCTTTTCTTCCATCAATTTATTTTTTGAATACCATTGCACCTGACATTTTGATTTCTGAATCGTCAAATGACAGACAAACTGATATAGATATGAAAGAACCTGCCGGCAGTCTTCTTCATCACCCGAAAGATCTAAAAACAGCTTCATCATGAGGCCTGCATCCTTATATTTATCCTTGATCATCAGTTTCGACTGACGATAACTGACCTTATAATGAATATCCTTGACAGAATCTCCTTCTCGATATTCCCGAATATCATAGTCCTCATTTTTCTGCTGATTATAGTTACGCAACTTCTCATTGACCTGAGCATTCAATTTTCGATACGATTCATCAATATAAGGATAACAAAAGCTCTCCATTTTTTCCTGACAACGTATCTTTTTTGAAAAGATGCCTAACATATCAATGATCCGACACGACTTGATGGAAATCACAGATTTTCCTAAATGAAAAAGTGATTCATCCAAAGGTATATAAACGCTGCCGCCACATACTAAAAACTGTTTTGACTGTGAAAGGGATGTATCCAAAAAAAGATTGTTTATGACGATTTCAATTTTTATTCGTCCAACGGGAAAAAAGCCCTTTCCTCTAAATACTAAATTCATTTCATTTTCTGATTGCAGAAACTGAAAGCTGATCTTTCGATACATCATGAGCATGCAGAAAACACTTATCACTATCAATGAAAACAAAAGCACGATCAGCAGCAATAAATAATAGGCTCTTGTTATAAGGAACGTAATGATAAGAAGAAAAGCTAACAATAAAACAAATAAGCGTCTAGCCAGCATGTTTCTCACTCAGGGAAGGCTGCTGAACAGAATTCAATACTTCCTGAAGAATCTGTCTTTTAACCTCATTTTCCTTTGAATGACGGGCACTGGCAGATACGATTCGATGTCCTAACACATCAAAGAATACTTCTTGAATATCTCGTGGAATCACATAACTGCGCTCATGCAGATATGCGTTTGCCTTTCCCATCTGAATCAGACAAATCGATCCACGCGGCGATGCTCCCAAAGAAAGCTGATCATGGGAACGAGTCGCATCAACAAGACGAACGGCATATTTCATGATTTCATCATGAACATATATACGATCTACCTCTTTCTGCATTTCGCAAAGCTCATCAGCTGTAAGTACCTGTGATATCTGATACTTTTCGGGATGCTGCTTACGGCGAAGAATCTCCACTTCACTTTCCGCATCAGGATAACCTAATGAAAGACAGATCATGAATCGGTCAAGCTGGCTTTCAGGCAAAAGCTGTGTACCGGCAGAACCAAAAGGATTTTGGGTCGCAATGACATTAAACGGATCATATGCCTGAAAAGTAACCCCATCTACAGTAATCTGGTTTTCTTCCATGACTTCCAGCAATGCCGACTGTGTTCTGCTTGATGTACGGTTGATTTCATCTGCCAGAAAAAGATTACAGAAAACTGCTCCCTTATGTAATACAAATTCACCGCTATTTTGATCCAGAGCATTAAAGCCAACGATATCGCTTGGCAAAACATCCGGTGTAAACTGGATTCGGCGCCATTCAAGGCCTAAAGCCTTCGCAAAAGCATTTGCCAGAGTAGTCTTTCCGACACCGGGCATATCCTCAAGCAGAACATGTCCCCTGCTCAGAATAGCCATCATGATCTTGTTGACCTCATTTTCCTTGCCAACGACAGCTTTGTTGACCTCATCAATTATTTTTTTCGCTCTCATCTTTCCCTCCTGTTTTTTTATAATTAGTCACTTAAAATTACTACCAGCCGCGGGAACCGCCGCCACCGCTGCCTCCGCCGGAGCTTCCGCCACCAGAGAAGCCGCCGCCACCTCCACTGTAACCGCCACCATCAGAGCTGGAAGATGAAGGTGAAGACATACTGCTGCTCATTGAACGTGTCAGGGTATGCGCAAAGGAATTAAAGGTTGCATAAGTCATGATATCACCTGTTTGATAAGAAGGCGGTTCCATTGCCAGCTCACTAAATTTATCCTGCCATATCTTTGTCACGTGCAGTGCCTGCGCATAAGGAAGAATATGATAGTAATACTCAGGATCTTCCTCTAAAAGCCTTTCCAGCTGATCCTTTTGCGCTTCTTTGATAAACCGTTTGAACCCTTTTAACTCACCGATCAAAGCCAATGCCTGAGGCGAATATTTTTTGATTCCCCTGGCAATAAGAAACGCAAAAATGCATTCAAATGCCGTTACCATCAGCTGTGTCTGATATATCTCAGTTACGACACTGATGATCAGGTAAAACATGCCGATAGGCATAAATAGAAATAAATAATAGAAAATCTTCGAAATGATACGATCTTTATGTTCAAATAATCTGGAAATCAACAGCATCAATATCATAAAGATCATAGCCGGAGAAAGAGAAATTATTTTTATGATACATTCACTGACCCATTCTTTCGACTCTGCCATGCTTAAAACAGCGATCATGGTCAAAAAGAGGAGCAATGCTGCGATATAAATCAATAATTTGATTCCATTGCCCATTTTTTCATACATAGGCATCTCTTTGTACTTCTCAATGATCTTTTTCCGTGCACGATTGATATCAACATAAAATCTGCCTTTTAAATCATCACTGGTGACCTCATGATCATGACCATGCTCAAACATGCTGTCAAAAAGTTTTCTCTCATAAGAAGGACAATGTCCGGGAAGCTCATTGACCTTGATTAATGTAAATTCACCATCAATTCCCTTGATTTGCAAAGCACCTAATCCCGCCCAATAGAAAATCAATGAAGTCATATCCTCATTAGAAAGCCTGCCATCAATGACATATCCTGCCTCAGCACTGTTCATGGACCTTGGCGGATAAAAACTAACAGGCTCTACAAAACGTGGCCGAAACACGACATATCGAATGAAGGCTGCAATCATTACCAATATCACACCTATCATCGGTATCACATTTACAGCCGGCGGTGTAGGACGATAGAAATCAGCTGCCGACAAGTACAATGAAAGCTCCAGCTTTTCTTCCGGCTGCAAAACATCACGGGTTATCAAGGTCAGCGTATGATCATTCTGAGTGACTTCATAGCGCTGTGAACCCGTATCATCATTCCATCTGCCTATAAATACCCTGTAATCAGAAAGCACAGGCATGGTAATTTCCACATGCACATTTTCTGTCTGGGCATCTTCATAATAATCCAACAGTGACAACTTCAATTCACCATCCGCAATGATCTTTGGATGTAAGAGATACTTCATTTCAATCGTATATTCACCGGCTTCATCTAAATGAGCATAATATTCAGAACTCTTCTTTACCCGATTAACAAGACACTCAAAATCATACAGCTCTGTTTCAGAACTATAAAAAGCATCAAAATCCGGACTTAAGGGATAAGACACATCATCTTCGTTTGCAGTAAGCTGAATGATTTGTGTTACATGAAAATCCTGTGCTTCATCGATATTGATCTGAATCGTTTTTTGGTGAACGATATACGGATAAACATAAGCAGGTGCATCTGCAAATGCTCCCTGATTAAGCTGTATCTGTACGGTTGCTGCTTCATATGGCTCAATCGTTTGATTCGATTCAATAAATATTTCATTTTCACCCATCGTATAATCCAGTTTTTTATTTTCTTTGCTTCCATAATATCCGTCACGAAGCGTAACATTCTCAACCGTCGCATGATTTGGCCATACGATATGTGCACTTAAATGACAGGTAGGTGAATCAAAATCATCTCCAATCAGATTCAGATAGATATAATCATAATTCTCATCATAATCCTGATAGTGAGCCAGCGTATAAGTCAGCACATAACGCTTTTTACCACTCACCGTCTTATCTGCATCACCTATTCTTATTTCTACTCCTGAATAGGTTTCCTCAATTTGATACGGGGCTCCTTCGACATGGATATCCTTGATCTTATATCCCTCAGCATCACTTTCTTCGGGAATACTGCGGATGATCCCATGCATTTCTTCTTCATAATAAACATCCAGCGTTTCCGTGATCTTAAATTCCCTTTTAGAATTGACCTCAACTTCAACATCAATATTTTCATAATAATATCCCGTTGAATCTGCCTTTATCGTCAATGAAGGAAGAAATACAAGCAGCATCGAAAAAATAATGCAATAAACCATATTTTTTCGCATCGTCATTCCCCCCTTTCTTTTTTTACTAATTATAAGCTATCAGAGCAATAGAAAACAAGATAAAAATCATGAACCATCCATAAAAAACATAGACCTTCAATAGACAGTAAAATACCACATACTGCCTCCTTTTTATAGTCAAAGCTTACATCAACAGACATGCCCCAAATGATTTAAGCATGCCAGCCAAAGTCAACATCAAATATTAAATAAAATATCAAGCTATAAATATCATGGTGAAATCATCGATCACACCGACTATTTTTTTCAAACAATGCTAATAAAATCATCAGCGCAAGAAATATCAATACTCCAAGCTCAATTACGATAATAAATTCAAATTCTGGCATATTGCTCACCAAATAAATACAGATGATCGCTGAAGTCTATTATTTATAGCTTGGATAAGTACCTTGTCGATCAAGGATAAAACATATACACTGATACTACGATTCATTTCTTTCATGCTGCCTCCTTTACAAAATTATAGTAAGTCGGTAAATAAATGAAACAAAAAATCTTTTTATGTAAGTCCTTTCACCTTTTTATATTATAATATTTTATATACATCGTCAACAATACATAGATCCTATATGCATACATTTACATCAATCACGATTTATAATATCTCTTTTGTCATAAATTTCCTAAAATATACCTAAAAAAAGTACCTTCAAATGAAAGTACTTTTTCAGTCATTTATTTATTGCGAATTGCTGCCTGTGCAGCCGCTAAACGGGCAATTGGTACACGGAACGGTGAACAAGAAACATATGTCAATCCTAAACGATGACAGAAATCAATCGAACTAGGGTCACCGCCATGCTCACCGCAAATACCTAATTTGATATCCGGGCGAGTCTTTCTTCCGCCTTCAGCTGCCATCTTGATCAGTTTTCCAACACCTTTCTGGTCAATACGGGCAAACGGATCTTGCTCATAGATCTTCTTATCATAGTAATCCTTCAAGAATCCGCCGGCATCATCTCTTGAGAAACCGAAGGTCATCTGTGTCAAATCGTTCGTTCCGAATGAGAAGAATTCAGCTTCTTCAGCAATTTCATCCGCCAATAAAGCAGCACGTGGAATTTCGATCATCGTTCCAACTTTATAATCTAAGCGAACTCCATTTTTCTCCATGATTTCTTCGGCTTTCTTCACAACGATATTCTTGACAAACTTAAGCTCTGCCTTATCACCAACAAGAGGAATCATGATTTCCGGATGTACATCAAATTCAGGATGCTTCTTATTGACATTGATCGCTGCCTGAATCACGGCTTCCGTCTGCATTTCGGCAATCTCAGGATAGCTGACAGCCAAACGGCAGCCACGATGACCCATCATCGGGTTAAACTCATGCAGAGAAACAACGACATTCTTCAATTCTTCAAATGTCATCTTCATTTCATCAGCCAAAGCAGCAATTTCTTCATCCGTATTCGGAAGGAATTCATGCAGAGGCGGATCTAAGTAACGAATCGTTACCGGAAGACCCTGCATCACTTCATAAATTGCTTCAAAGTCACCCTGCTGCATCGGCAGGATCTTTGCCAGTGCAGTACGGCGCTGTTCTTCCGTCTTAGAAACGATCATTTCACGAACCGCTTTGATACGGTCGCCTTCAAAGAACATATGCTCGGTACGAACCAGACCGATACCTTCAGCACCAAACTCAACAGCCTGTTTCGCATCTCTCGGTGTATCCGCATTCGTTCTTACTTGCAGCTTACGCGTATTGTCAGCCCAAGTCATAAATCTTTCAAAATAACCGCTGATCGTTGCCGGAACAGTCTTAACCGCTTCACCATAAACATTTCCTGTAGAACCGTCAAGTGAGATCCAGTCTTTTTCATGATATGTCACACCATCTACTGTGAACGTCTTGGCTTCTTCATTGATCTTAACGGCATCACAGCCGGATACGCAGCAAGTACCCATACCACGGGCAACTACTGCGGCATGACTTGTCATACCACCGCGAACCGTCAGGATACCTTCGCTCGCAGCCATGCCCTGAATATCCTCCGGACTTGTTTCTAAACGAACCAGGACGACTTTTTCACCATTGGCATGAGCAGCAATGGCATCTTCTGCTGTGAAATATACCTGTCCCGCTGCAGCTCCCGGTGAAGCAGCAAGACCTCTTGCAATCACTTTCGCCTTCTTTAACTCATCAGCATCAAACTGTGGATGTAACAACGCATCCAGCTGCTTTGGATCCACCTTCATCAACGCTTCTTCCTCATTGATCAAGCCTTCATCCACCAGATCACAGGCAATCTTCAATGCTGCGGCAGCCGTACGCTTACCGCTGCGTGTCTGAAGCATATACAGATTTCCGTTTTCAATCGTAAATTCCATATCCTGCATATCTTTATAATGATTTTCCAAAATTCCACAAATTTCCACGAACTGCTCATACGCATGAGGAGCTACTTCCTTCAGCTTGTCAATCGTCTGAGGTGTACGAACACCAGCAACAACATCCTCACCCTGCGCATTCATCAAAAATTCTCCAAACAGCTTCTTCTCTCCCGTGGCCGGATTACGGGTAAAGGCAACACCTGTACCACAGTCATTTCCCATATTACCGAAGACCATCGACTGAACATTGACAGCCGTTCCCCAAGAGGACGGGATATCGTTAACTTTACGATAATAAATCGCACGTTCATTATTCCAGCTCTTAAACACCGCTTCAACAGCCTTGATCAGCTGCGTGCGAGGATCCGTTGGAAAATCATCATGAAGCTGTTCACGATAAAATTCCTTAAACTTAGAAACCATTTCCTTCATTTCATCAGCATTCAGATCAGAATCCAGCTGTACGCCGCGTTCAGCCTTGATCTCATCAATGATCGTTTCAAAACGAGCTTTAGACAATCCCATGACAACATCCGCAAACATCTGAATGAAGCGTCTGTAAGAATCATAGGCAAAGCGCGGATTATTCGTCTTTGCGGCAATCGTTTCCACGACCTCATCATTGATACCCAAATTCAGAATCGTATCCATCATACCAGGCATACTAGCTCTGGCACCGGAACGCACGGATACCAACAAAGGATTATCCTTATCCCCTAATTTTTTTCCGGTTTTCTTTTCTAATTCACCTAACGCTTCAAAGATTTCTTTCTGAATCTCATCATGGATTTGTTCTCCGTCATCATAGTAACGGTTACAAGCTTCCGTCGTCACCGTAAAGCCAAAAGGAACCGGCATTCCAAGCTTCGTCATTTCCGCCAGGTTCGCTCCCTTTCCTCCAAGAAGCTCACGCATTTGACCATTACCTTCAGAGAACAGATAAACATATTTTGTCATTAAAAATTCCTCCTAGTAATATGTAATCGCTTACCAACATATTATAGCTTTTTTTTTCTTAATTGACTAGTCTAAACTATAAATAATTCAAATCCGGTTGACAAAACCAAATCTCAATAGTATAACAACATCACAAAAGGAGTTTATATGAAACATTCAAACAACATTGAACATCAAATATCTATCCGACAATTCAAAGCCTTATCCCTTGTAATACTTTCAAGCTTTCTTTCAGCAGTTGCAGTACAGGGATTCGTGGAAACGGCCCATCTCTATCCATCCGGTTTTTTGGGGATCGCTGTTTTGATCAATCGTCTTTCTTTAAAATTTTTACATTTTGATCTTTCATTCAACCTTCTGTATCTGATATTGAATCTGGCTTCTATTTTTCTGGTAAGAAAGGTAGCCGGCAAAAAGTTTCTTCTCTATTCAGGACTGCAGTTTGTTCTCGTTTCTTTTTTCATTACCCTGATTCCCCGTTTTTCTCTTGTCGATGATCCGCTGCTTCTCAGCCTTTTCGGAGGTGTCATTGCCGGTTTTTCAAGTTTATTGGCCTTACAGGCAAATGCCAGCAGCGGCGGCATGGATTTCATTGCGATTTATATGTCACACAAATACAATAAGCCCTTTTGGAATCAGATCATGCTCTTCAATATCCTCATCTTGATCATTGCCGGCATTTATTTTGGCTTTTATGATGCCTTCTATTCCATGATCTATCAGTTTGCAGCCACCTACATCATCAATAATCTTCATGACCGTTATAAGCTTGTTTCCTTGCGCCTGATTACATCTAAACCTGAAGAAATCAGCAATCTGATATTTAAGATGACCCAGCATGGTGCTACCCAACTCTATGCCCAGGGCGCATATACAAAAGAAGAAAAGACCATGCTGATCCTTGTCTGCAATTCCTTTGAGGTCAATGAGCTCGCATCACAGGCCCAGCTCATTGATCCCCAGATATTCATCACTGTATCGAAGACCGAACAGATCATCGGTAACTATGAACAAAAAAATATCGAATAAAAGACTGCAGCCAGATATTGACTTATCTGAATGCAGTCTTTTTTTAAAATAAGGACATTTGATTTTCTTCCTGAAGATCTTTTAATACGCCCATGCTTTCCAATTTTTTGATGTGGGTTCCATTCAAAGAAGTACGTGCCATCAGATCCTGTTTTGATAAGAATGGACGTTTTTCTCTTTCTTCAACAACCGTTTCCGCAACGTTGCTTCCCAATCCATCAATCGTCGTAAATGGCGGTATGATCGTATTCTTATGATCCGGATCTACGATAAAAGTGCTTGCCTGTGAGCGATTCAGATCGATATTGCCGATCCGATAACCGCGCAATACCATTTCCAAAGCCAGTTCCAAGGTTGAATAAATATCTTTTTCTTTTTTAGATACTTCATTTTTATATTCATTGGAATTCATCTTTTGGGCAATTTCATTCATTCTTGAACGAATCATGTTTTCACCGGCAATCATCGTTTCAATTTCATAGGCATCACAGCGAATCGAAAAGAACATGCAGTAATAATATAAAGGCTGATGGACTTTAAACCAGGCAATACGCACCGCCATCATGACATAGGCAACCGCATGGGCTTTCGGGAACATGTATTTGATCTTTAGACAGCTGTCAATATACCAAGGATCGATATTATATTCCTTCTTGCTCATTTCCTCTTTCCACTCATCCTTCAAGCCTTTACCTTTACGAACGCTTTCCATGATCGTAAAAGCCAGCTTCGCAGGAAGTCCCTTATGAAGCAGATACACCATGATATCATCACGACATCCGATAACATTCTTCAATGTACACTGACCGCTGTCGATCAGATCCTTGGCATTATTCAGCCAGACATCCGTACCATGAGAAAGACCGGAAATACGTACCAGTTCATCAAAAGTCGTAGGTTTGGTCAATTCCAGGATACCGCGGACAAACGGTGTACCAAACTCCGGAATACCGGCAGCTCCCGTAACTTCTGTATTTTTAGAGGTATCAATATGTAAACTTTCGACACTTGAGAAAATTTTCATCGTTTCCGGATCATTCATCGGAATCGTTTTCGGATCGATCCCGCTTTGTTCTTCCAATAGCTTCATCGCTGTCGGATCGACATGACCGAGAATATCAAATTTCAAAAGATTGTCATGGATATCATGGAATTCAAAATGGGTCGTTTTCCAATCGGCAAATGGGTTATTCGCCGGATACTGTACCGGTGTGAAATCATGAACATCAAATTCATTCGGTACGACAAGGATACCTCCCGGATGCTGTCCGGTCGTACGCTTGACCCCGTCACAGCCCTTCGCCAAATGAAGGATCTGTGCCTGACGCATCTGCCCCTCAATGCCCATTTCTTCTTCATACCCCTTCACATAACCAAAGGCCGTCTGCTGGGCAACCGTACCAATCGTACCCGCTCTAAATACATGGTCTTCACCAAAAACTTCTTTAAGATAATTATGGGCTCGCGGCTGATAGTCACCCGAGAAGTTCAAATCAATATCAGGAACCTTGTCCCCTTCAAATCCCAGAAAGGTTTCAAACGGGATATCCTGTCCGTCACCACGAATGATCTCACCGCAATTCGGACATTTCTTATCCGGCAGATCAAAGCCACTGGCAACTGAACCGTCAGTAAAAAACTCGACATAATGACATTTTGGACAAACATAATGAGGTGCCAATGGATTAACCTCTGTGATATTGGCCATGGTCGCCACAAAGCTGCTGCCGACAGAACCTCGGCTTCCGACCATATAGCCATCTTCCAGACTCTTCTTCACCAACAGATGTGAAATATAGTAAACCACATAAAAACCATGTCCGATGATCGAATCCAGTTCACGCTTCAAGCGGTCCTCAACGATCTTCGGAAGCGGATTGCCATATTTTTTATACGCATTTTCATAACAGATTTCTGCCAGCTTCTTATCTGAATTTTCCATCTTAGGCGGGAAAAGCGTATCATAGACCCGATTGATCTTTTCAATCTGATCGGCAATCAGATTCGTATTTTCGACAACGATCTCATAAGCCTTCTTCTCATCTAACCAGTTAAAGCATTCCAGCATTTCATTCGTGCTTCTGAAATGCTGATCCGGATTGATCGTCGTTCTGCGGCGCTGGGCATCATAGATATATAAAGGATGACGTTTGCCTCCGATCGCTTGCGAATTGATATAGATATCACGGATTTTCTTTTGCGATGGCTCTACATAATGACAATCACCCGTCGCAACGACCAATTTTCCCAACTCATCCGCCGCTGCAATGATACCCGATAAGATCTCTTTTAAGCGATCCTGGCTGGCAATCGTATTCCTTTCGATCAAAAAGCGATAATTTTCTAATGGCTGAATTTCTATAAAATCATAGAAAGAAACGACTTTTTTCAATTGCTCTTCATTACGGGTATGAGCGATCTCAAACACTTCGCCATTGCTGCAGGCACTGCCCAATAAAAGGTTTTCCCTTCTTTCCTCGATCTCTCTTCGAAAGATACGCGGTTCGGCGACAATATTCGCACTGCTTTTGCCATTATAAGCCAAATGCTTCGTATGAGATAAGGTAATCAGTTCAAACAAAGATTTCAGTCCTGCCTTATTTTTCGCAAAGACAACGATATGCTTTACCCTTACCTTAGAAAAACAGGCTTCTGTATAATAATGAGACAGCTCATTTAAGGTCTTTACATCTTTGAGTTCATTCAGCATATTCAAATAAACATCACTCAGCACCTGCGCATCATAATCAGCACGGTGAGCAACCTCTTCATCATATTTGATATTATAGATACGGGCAACATTGCCAAGACGGTGGGCCTTGCGATCCGCGTGCATCGAATAAGACAGATCCAAGGTATCAATCACCGGATTTTCCAATGGCTTCCGGCCGATACGGATCAGTGAATCATTGATAAAGTTTACGTCAAAAGAAGCATTATGAGCCACCAATACCCGATCTCCAATAAATTCTAAGATTTTATCAGCAGCTTCTTCAAAAGGCAAAGCATTTGCCAGATCATCTTCCGTGATATTTGTCAAATTGGTCGTAAAAGCACTTAAAGCAACAGGAGGCTTGATAAACATCTGTAATTTGTCTTTTACTTCACGATTTTCAACGATGACACCACCAAATTCGATGATATGATCATAACGGCTCGATAAGCCGGTCGTTTCAAGGTCAAAGATACAATAGCTCGCTTCTTCCAGCTTCGTATCATTCGGATGGGTCACGATGTTCAATTCAGGATCGACCATATTCATCTCAACCCCATACAGCATCTTGATCGGATGCTCTCTTCCCTTATTGATCTTTTCCAGGTAACGCTGGGCCTTTGGAAAATCCTGTACGACCAGATGATCCGTGATCGCTAAAGCCGTATGGTTCCATGCTGCTGCCTGATCGATATACTGGGAAATATCACTGACCCCATCCATTTCTGAAAGCTTGGTATGCAGATGAAGCTCGACCCTTTTCTTTTCGGCAGTATCTTCACGCATTTTTTTCTCGATCACTTCTATTCTGTCCGGCATAAAAACAAGAGTGCGCAAATAAGAGTCATCGACCACTCTTCCATAGGCACGGATTCGCTGACCTACCTTTAGCTGGTTCATCTCTTCTTCGCTTAAACGCGCTCCTGAAAAACGTTTCATGACGATCGCATCGTCATCGTCTGCCAGATAAACGCTTTGCAACATGCTCTTTCCTACCGGACGCATCTCGATTTCAAAGATATCTCCCCATATCTCTACATTTTCACAGGCTTCATGAATTTCATGAAGCGTAAGCGGCAGATATGTTTTTTTACCTCGTGGGACATAACTCTTTTTTTCCTTAGGAGCTTCAGGTGTATAAGTAACTTTCGGTGCTTTTACCTTTTTCACCTCTTCAATCAAAACAGCTGTTTCCTTTTCCTCTTCAAGCTTTAAACCTGCTTTTTTCAGCCATTCCTGAAGCACGTAAAAATCTTCTGTCTGCTCCTCGCTGATCTTCATCTTTCCTTCGTGAATCTCATTATGCAGATGCAAGTGATTTAAAATGATGCACTCATCCGCATATTCCTTTAAAAGCCCATCCTCCATGCTCATGTTCAAAACAGAGATTTCCATCTCTACGCTGCATTTGAGATGCTTCATCAGGCGGTCCTTCAACATGCGCCATATTTGAAAAGGAAGCGGCTTTTCAAGCTTCAGATAGACACAAAGCTTTTGGCTGCTTTTATAATAAACGGGCTTCTCCATTTTTGCTTGTTGAAAATAAGAGCTTTCTTCTTCCATTTTCAGCTGTTTCAACAGATACTCAATATTCATGAAAATCTCCTTTCTAAAAAAATGGCTATTTCACCATTTTCTCAAAAGCATCCTTTGCTGCTGCCTGCTCAGCTTTTTTCTTGGAAGGACCCTTACCCTTGCCAAGAATGATATCATCCATCTTTACGATTACTTCAAATACCGGCTGATTATTCGGGCCCTCCATATGAATGACCTCATAATTGACGGTCCTGCGGGCATCTGCCTGCACATATTCCTGGAGCTTGGTCTTATAATCAATGAGATTTTCAGCCTTAGGCGCCAAAATATGCGGTGTGATCACGCTCTCCAATACCTTGCAGACATTATCAAAGCCGCTATCCAGATACAATGCCCCGATAAATGCCTCAAACATATCCGCCATGATCGATTCACGTTCACGACCTCCGGTCTTTTCTTCACCGACTCCCAGCAATAAAAACTGATTCAGCTTCAATTCCCGTGTATATTGTGCCAAAGCTGCTTCACTGACAAGCTGCGCACGCAATGTCGTCATATGCCCCTCATCCAATGGCGGCTGAAGCTCGAAAAGCTTTCTGGCCGACCATACCTGCAAGACAGCATCTCCCATAAATTCCAATCGCTCATTATCGCTTTTAAAAGTACGATGTTCATTCACATATGATGAATGAACAAACGCATTCTGTATCAGATTTTTATCATTTACCTCGATATTTCTTTCTTTAAGCCAGTCGAATATTTCCATATTTCCTCCATGTTCCCCCATTATATCATATTTTAATCAAGATATTTATTTTCTAAAGTATATTTTTCGCAAATCTTTTTCAAGCCTGGATAATCCTCAATATGTTTTACAATTTCCACCGCATCCTCACGGGCACTGTTCAAAATATTGGAATCCTGAACAAGATCTCCCAATATAAAGCTTGGCAATCCGCTTTGACGCTTGCCGAGGATATCTCCCGGACCCCGCATCTTCAGATCATAAAAAGAAAGCTCAAAGCCGTCATGACATTCCTCCAGCTTTTTAAGGCGGGCAATGCTTTCTTCATCCTTCGTATCACTTAAAAGGTAACAGATTCCCTGACGTTCACCCCGCCCCACACGTCCGCGAAGCTGATGGATCTGGCTCAAACCAAAACGGTGGGCATCATAGATCACCATGATATTCGCATCTTTCACATCGACACCGACTTCAATGACGCTGGTAGCAACTAAGATATCCAGCTCATGAGCAAGAAAACGATTCATGACTGCATCTTTTTCTTCACTTTTCATCTGACCGTGAAGAAGTCCGATGCGATATCCCTTTAAGATTTTACACATTCCTTCATATATTGAAATGACGCTGCTCATCTTATAATCTTCATTTTCTTCGATGCTGGGACAAACCACATAACACTGTTCACCTGCATCGATCTTCATAAGCACATCCTTTAAGATCGGTTTCATGCTTTTTGAAGCAATATAATACGTCTGAGTGACATTCCTTCCCTTTGGATATTCTCTGATCGTTGAAACATCCAGATCACCATAAATAGAAGAAGCCAACGTTCGCGGGATCGGCGTCGCACTCATTAAAAGCATATCGACCTTTTTCCCTTTATTTAACAGTTTTCTGCGTTGTTCCACACCAAAGCGATGCTGCTCATCCGTGATCACCAAACCCAGATCCGCATAATGGACATCGTCCTGAAAAAGCGCATGCGTTCCGACGAGGATATCCAATTGTCCTTTAGTAAGCTTTTCTAAGATCTCTTCTTTTTCACTTTTCTTCAAAGAAGAACAGTAGAGCCGCAAGCGTACACCAAAGCCTTCATAGACCTTCGAAAGAGTGGCCAGATGCTGTTTCGCCAGGATCTCTGTCGGAGCCATAAAAGCCACCTGCTTATGCGCACAGACACAAGCATAAGCGGCAAAAGCCGCAACCAGCGTTTTTCCACAGCCGACATCTCCCTGAAGCAAGCGCATCATGCACGTCGAAGCATGCAGATCATGTAAGATCTCATCAATGCATGACTTCTGATCACCGGTCAGTTCAAAGGAAAGATTACGTGCCAGCTCATATACCTCATCATTTGAAAACTCCTTACCTACACCCTGAATTTTCATATTTTCACTGCGGCTGATCTGCATACAGCACTGAAAAATCAAAAATTCCTCATACTTCAGTGTCCGAAGCGCCTGGACAAGCGCATGCCGGGTCTTCGGCTTATGAATGAAATAAAGAGCTTCCCTTCTTGGCAATAGCTTATATTTCAAGCGGTATTCCTCCGGAATCCGCTCTTCGATCTTATCTGAGCATACCTCCAAGGCCTTATCGACCAGCTTGATCCAATCCTTCTGGGATAATGCCTGCGTCGTGGAATAAACGCTTTGCAAGCCCAGCTGCGATTCAATCGGCATTGAATTAACATTTGTCAGGGTAATCTTATTGCCTCCCTGATAAATACCGCTGATCGTCAAGGTCTTGCCGACAGGAAAGATATTTGTCCATGGACGATTAAAGATACTGCAAAAAAATTCTTCATCATCGATCATCATTGAAAAACGGGTCATGCTTTTCTTGCCCCCCAAACGAATGACACGGGCAGATGAACAGATGACACCGCTTGTAAAAATCTTTTCATTGATCTTCCATTCACTTATCGGCTTACGTTCATGTTCCTCATAACGAAAAGGATAATGCGTCAATATATCCTCAACACTTTCGATTCCCATGGTCTTTAAGATTTCAATTTTTTTTGGCGTTGTGATCTCTTTTAATTCCATGCGGATATTATAGCACAAAATCAGCCAAACAGTGAGAGCTGACGTACTTCTTTTTTATGAGATCTGATCAGCTTCACGATATCCTCCATTTGATAAAGGATCCCTCTTTTTAAACATTCCTCTTTCAACAGCTCATAATTTTCACGCCATTTTAACGATTCACAGTGATAGCGATTGCCATAGATACGCTGATATTGATAAGAAAGGCCCGGATAAAGTTCCTCTAATTTTTTATAATAATGATCCCGCTGATTCTGCCGCAATGTGACTCCCATATACGTCATGATATAATCCGCATGACACAAGTGGGCCATTTCGATGATTTTTAAAATATTTTCTTTGCTGTCCGTAATAAACGGTAAAACAGGATTCATGATGATGCCGCATATCAGACCTGCTTCCTTACATCTTCGCACAGCCTCAAACCGTTTTGACGATACGGCAACATGTGGTTCAATTTTTAAAGAACATTCATCAGAAGCACTCGTGATCGTAAAATTAACGACCGTTGTCATATTTTCATGAATTCTTTTCAAAAGCTCCAAATCTTCCAGTATCAGATCACTTTTTGTCGTAATTCCCGCACCAAAACCATAACGCTCGATAAGCATGAGCGCCTCTCTTGTCAGATGAACCTCTTTTTCAAAGGGATTATAAGGATCGGACATGGCTCCCATCCCAATGATGCCCCTGCTTTTTTTATGACGCAGCTCCTTTTCAAGGATCAAAGCGGCATCCTTTTTACCTCGGACCACATCAAAGCGGTCGATCCGATAACACTGACTTCTCGAATCACAATAGATACAGCCATGACAACAGCCCTTATACAGATTCAGATTATAATCAAAACCAAACCATTCTTCAGGACATTTATTTTTAGAAAGAAGGCTTTTTGCTTCTATCCACTCCATGCTTACTCCAAAAATGACGCATCGATCACCCGATCGGTAATTTCATGTATATAATCTAAAGAAACCACATTGCCATCATAGCCATTTAATACATGCTTGGAAGCCAGTTCATCCGTATAATCGGAAACCTTATAGGATTTATAATTATAGCGTTCAGCATTGATATTGGCGGCATTCCCTTCAAAATGAATCATCAGCGGCACCCATCTTACATGATCGATATAAATATCATCCTCTTCCTTCACAAAGTCAAATTGGATCATACCACCGATCGCATTATTCGTCGTCAGCATACCACCGATAAAATTCCCTAACGAATATACCACCAGCGTCCGATTTCCCATCTCACCGCTCACCCACTCAACAGGCTGGATCACATGCGGATGGGTACCAATGACCACATCAACGCCCAGATCGGCAAATAACTGCGCATAATGACGTTGAAAGCTATTCGGAACAAACGAATTCTCATCACCCCAATGTGCACTCACGATGACAACATCACTGATTTCCTTTGCCCGTTGTACATCACTTGTAATCTGTGCATCATCAAAATAAGAAACTTCATAGGAATACTCCGGCCGGATACCGTTGGTGCCATAGGTATAAGCTAAAAAACTAAAAGTAATGCCTTTGACCTCAAACGTTGGAATCGTATCATAAGCTTCTTGTGACGTATAAGCACCATCAACGACCATCCCTTTCACAGAAGAAAAGGTATTCAATTCATTGACAATACCGGACAATCCTCGATCCAACGTATGATTTGTTGCCAGATTGACCAGATTAAAACCACTTTCTTTTAAGTCAGAAGCAATTTCACTAGGTGAATTAAAGCTCGGATAACCGCTCAATCCCAATTCGCTGCCACCCAGTATTGTTTCCTGATTGATAAAAGCAATATCGCTCTTTCTCATATCATCCGCCACATCCTCATACATCTTCGTAAAATCATAACTGCCATCAGATGTCAATGCATCCAGATACACCGTTTCATGGATCAGATTATCCCCGACTCCCGAAAAAGAAACAACTGTGATCGGACTTGGCTCATAAACACAGACAAGCGGATCCTGATCTTCATTTTTTGTTGAACAAGCCAGCAGCAGAAAAGCTGCCAGCACCATGCTTACTTTCTTCATAACTTCCTCACTTTCGTGCTAAATATTCTTCAAGGCACCAATTGTTCTCATACATGATCGCTGCGGCTTCTGCACCGACATAACGCAGATGCCAGCTTTCATAGCCATAGCGGGTTATCTCTTGCTTATCTTCAGGATAACGCAAAATAAAGCCAAAACGATGCATATTTTCTAAGATCCATGGATAGGCTTCATGATTTTCAATATCCGTATAACGAATGTGATCAAAGGTAATATCTACCGCTAAACCACTGTTATGCTCGCTCTGTCCGGGGCGGGCATAGAATTGATCGGTTCTTTCCTGCCCATAGATCGGCAAATAATAATTATATAAATCTTTTTGATACTGATAAGAGCGATAAGCGGCAATCGCCACGATCCCAATGCCCTTTTCCTCCAAGGCACTCTCGACAAACCGTTCAAAAGCTTCTTCCGCTTCCTGACGCAAGACTACCTGATCCATCATTGTACATGAATAATCAATTCCTTGCGTACAGACATATTTGACATGGACCATATCATCAGGAACATATCCTTCCGGCAGCGCATTGAATTTATTCACCAGCAAGGTCATGTCAGAAAAATCATTGACAATGGAAATCATTTCAAATGGTTTTAGATCCATATTCATGTTTACATTCAATACCCTTTCTTCATAGCTGCCTTCAGCTTTTAAATAACGTTCAAGATTTTCTTCCCTGAAATAAGGAATCGCACTGTAACCCTCTACATCTTCATCACTCAATCCTCTTTCCAAAAGAAAATTCACATGTGACGAAGAAGTCAGATCCATCCGGCAATAATCTTCGATATATCCTTTTTGAAAAGCTTCCTCATCCAGCATCAGCTGCAGTGAAGCAACCTGCTCACAGTTATTTTCCGCAAATTCCAACACATCCTCCTCACGAAGGATCTCTTGTTGTTTTTCTGTATAATGACTCTGTTTGATCTGACATCCGCTTATAAACAGACATAAAATCAAAAAAAATATTTTCTTCATGTTCTCTCTCCTGAATTCATTATATCATAAACATTCTCATAAATTCATTGAAATTATATCACTTTGCCATGTATAATAAATAAGTGCGAGGTAATGAACATGAATTATGATATTTTGATTATTGGTGCCGGTCCCGGCGGTATTTTCTCTTGTTATGAACTGGTAAAAAAAAGAGCGGATCTAAAGATTGCAGTATTTGAAACGGGCAATCCCCTTGAAAAAAGAAAATGTCCGATCGATGGCAAGAAAATCAAATCCTGTATCAACTGTAAGACCTGTGCCATCATGAATGGATTTGGTGGTGCCGGTGCCTTCAGCGATGGCAAATACAACATCACGAATCAATTTGGCGGTGATCTATATGAATACATCGGTAAAAAAGAAGCGATCGATCTCATGCATTATGTCGATGAGATCAACACATCCCATGGCGGTCAAAACACCCGTCTTTATTCAACAGCCAATACACGTTTGAAAAAAATCTGTTTGCAGAATGATCTTCATCTATTAGATGCCAGCGTCCGTCATTTAGGAACCGATATTAATTATATCGTCTTAAAAAATCTCTATGAAGAATTAAAAGATCATGTCGATTTCTATTTCAACAGCAAAGTGGATGAGGTCCATCATCTGGATGACGGCTATGAGATCATCACTAACGCACAAAGCTATGTTGGCAAGCAATGTATCATTTCTACCGGCAGAAGCGGTTCCAAATGGATGCAATCCATCTGTGATCATTTAAATATCAAGACCAAATCAAATCGTGTAGATATCGGTGTCCGCGTTGAGCTTCCTTATGAAGTATTCTCTCATCTGACGGATGAATTATATGAGAGCAAGATCGTATATCGTACCAAAAAATTTCAGGATAAGGTAAGAACCTTCTGTATGAATCCGAAAGGTGTCGTCGTTAATGAAAATACAAACGGTATCGTGACCGTCAATGGTCATAGCTATAACGATCCGGCTCTTTATACCGAAAATACAAATTTTGCCCTTTTGGTATCCAACCATTTCACAGAACCTTTTAAAAGCTCAAATGAATACGGAGAAAGCATTGCCCGTCTATCCAATATGCTTGGCGGCGGCGTCATCGTTCAGCGCTTTGGCGATCTCATCCGTGGTCAGCGGTCAACACCTTCCAGAATTGAAAGCTCCTTTCTGACACCTACCCTTTCCGCAACACCGGGCGATCTGAGCCTGGTCATTCCTAAACGCCAATTAGATGACATCATCGAAATGATCCACGCGTTAGATAAAGTAGCACCGGGTACTGCCAGTGATGATACGCTTTTATATGGTGTTGAAGTCAAATTCTATAATATGCAGGTAGAAATCAATGAAAATCTGGAAACCTGTCATAAGGGATTATTCGTCATCGGCGACTGTTCAGGAGTAACACACTCCCTTTCCCATGCTTCAGCCAGCGGCGTTTATGTTGCCCGCTATATCTGTGATCATTTAAAATAAACCTGAGTTCAAGCTCAGGTTTATTTTAATTTATTATGAATGAAAGTGTAAGCAATGAAACACAAAGCTCCATATAAAACCCAATAATATAAATTATGCAGACCATATCCAAAAGGAAAATGAATCAAAGGTTGAAACGCCAAAATATTATTTAAAATGACAAAAGGATAAAAAAGCAAGATCCAAGTATTCAAATACCAAAAGATACGATTTGCCTCTATTTTATCTTCTTGATTTTTCTGATTCATCATTGCCCAAATATAAAAGACGCAACTCAAGATTATAAGAAGCGGACCTGCCACAAAAGAAGGATAGCTCATATATTCAAACCATAGTGCACATCCGAAAATCAGACCACATAGATTACATGCACTTACGAGCAACACGATCGTTTTAATATTTAGATGTTTTTTTTCTTCTAATTCTTTCCCTAAAACAAGATGATCGATCGATATATCAAAATAAGCACAAAGCTGAATGATTTTATCTAAATCCGGAACGCTTTGGGAGCTTTCCCACTTACTAATAGACTGTCTTGACACACCAATCACTATTGCCAATTCTTCCTGTGACAGACCTTTCTTCTTTCTTAATATGGCAATGCGCTCTCCCATTTGCATAGCATCACTTCCTCCCAGAGAAATTGTAACACTATTAGAAGATTTCTTTCAATCAACTTTTATAACCAAAATGTCAACTGCTGGTTGCATCCATATTTTTTAGTCTTTTTTTGACATGATAAATACCTGCTCATCCATAAACCTGCCATCATAGCGATGATAGGCTTTTTCTAAGTGTTTATAATAGTGAAAGCCACACTTCTCAGCCACTCTTGCTGAGCGAAGATTATCATCAAAACAACAGATGAAAAGATGATCCTGGTGAAGTCTTTCAAAAGCAAACTGACTTACCTGTTTCACAGCTTCGCTCATAAGACCATGACCCCAGTAATCTTTACAAAGTACATATCCAAATTCCAGGCTTCGATCTTTTTTGATCTTAGAAGGATGGAATCCAATCGAACCGATGACCTTGTGATTTTCTTTAAGCTCAATTGCCCATTCTTTTTGATTTATGAATAATTCTATGATTTTTGCGGATTCCTCCAGCGATTCATGAGGCTTCCAGCCGGCCATCGGGCCTACCTCCGGGACACTGGCATATTCATAAAGATCATAAACATCCTCTTTGCGCCATTTTCTTAACAGCAATCGCTCTGTTTCAATCGTTTCGCCAAACAAAAGCTGAGGAAAACGGCTGATATAAAACCGGGCTGCTGAAGATGTTTCTTCCAAATGATATTTTTTAAAGTCATCTTGGATAGAAGATAAGACCATTTGGCGTACTTTAGGACTGATCTCTTCATAACGATGCAAAATCAGTTTTCCATCATCGATCTTCTTTTGAAGCCAGCTTCCCATATCCTTGATTTCAATGATATCGATCACTTTTTCTTCATGTTTGCTGACCACCACATCTTTAATTTTTGTAGGATTGTCCCCCTGTATATCTTCACATACATATAGATATCCCTTCTGACCGCCATAAATGTCCATGAACCCATTTTCATAATATTCCTCATAGACCACCCTTCCCTTGGCATCAAAGCCATAAGGATACCAGTTAAGTGGCTTTGGTAATGCATGTACACAATATAATGCCGCTAACACAGGATTGGTGGAAAAATAAACATAGGCTTTTTCATGTTCACTGACAAAAGGCTTTAATACCTTTAAGCCTGCCTGATTGCTTCCATGGTAATACTTCATGCCTGCTCCTTATAAAGTGATCCAATATCTTTCGATATAATCATTTTCTTCTTTTTCAAAACGTTCATCTTCATAGACCCCACCATTTTTCAAAATCGTTTTTCTTGAAGCCTGATTACTTTTCAAACAAGTAACCAATATCTTCTCCATATTTTTCTCACGACAAACCCCTATCATCTTAGAAAGCATGAGCGTTGCATACCCTTTTCTTCTCTCACCCGGCCGGACACTATAACCAATATGACCACC
>NZ_CALVGS010000132.1 GCF_944327115.1 uncultured Traorella sp. | reverse complement strand
CTATAAATTGAGGTGTCTGGCTTATTCTGGAATAATTTACAGCATGATCTCCATCTATCAGCAATAAATGATCTTCATAAAAAACAATTATGATAGAATTATCTTCAAAATCAGCTTTATATACATTCCTTTCATTTAACCGCTCAACGCTTCCTTCTTTATAAAATCCCTGCTGTTGATACCAATAGGCATTTTTTTCTTGATCCACAACAAAATACTGTGCATGAATAAGTGTATTTTCTTCGGTAATGAAAGTCCCAAGTATCTGTTTTTCTGTTTGGAACATATTTATTTGCTGGTGTAATTTTAGAATTGTAAAGTTATAGGCTACAAAAAGGATGAATGCAAAGATAAATATCATCATTTTATACTTTTTTCGCATACTGGTTCTGACGATACAGCACTTTAGTCATTCTGTAAAAAGCAGGTAATATTAGGTTGACAACCATATGTTTTTTCCATAAAAAAGATTGTCTGATCGCAAATAGAATTATTTTCACATTTCTCATTTTCCATCTCCTTCTTATTTTCAAATGGATATTATAGTGATTAGCAATGATGAAAAATTATATAGATAATAAAGATGTAGTTTAGTAATTTGACTAATATGAACTAAAACTTGTTAGAATTAGCTATTTAATAAATACCAAGTAACTAAATATTACTGTTGTATATTTATCTTACTTGTTAGACGATGTACATATATTTTTAGTTTCCTCGTAATGGTAGTCATCCGTTACAGGAAACGTAAGATATCAATTTTAACACTTCTTTCATATTTTTCCCTCTTCATTCATATGTTAACTGAAAATGACAAAAATAACAGCCTTTAATTGTAATCATTTATATGATAGAATCTAATTTTGAGATAGCATAAATAATTATTATAGAGATGATTTTTGTACGAAAGGGTCTTTTTTCAATTATTAAATGTGAATGACGAGAATCTAAATGGTATGTTTGATTAAATCATGCACTTACTTTAATATAAGATGGTCTAATTCTATGAAACAGAAAGCAACTTTTCTGGATTATATTTAAAAAAAAACCAATCATTTCTGATTGATTTCTTTATATTTGAATAGATTGTAATGGAGCGGGTGATGGGAATCGAACCCACGTAGTCAGCTTGGAAGGCTGAAGTTCTACCATTGAACTACACCCGCAAAAAAATATGGTGCCGACTAGAGGACTTGAACCCCCAACCTACTGATTACAAGTCAGTTGCTCTACCAGTTGAGCTAAGTCGGCAAAAAATGGTGGAGGTTAACGGGCTCGAACCGCTGACCCTCTGCTTGTAAGGCAGATGCTCTCCCAACTGAGCTAAACCTCCATGTATATTTAACCTAGATTTCTAGGTGCTTTATTATATTAATTCAAAATGAAAGACTTGTCAATCATAAATTTAAATTTTATAATTATGAACGGGTGGTAATTATGAAAATTTCACTTTTATCTTATGAGTTTGTAAACAATGATGTAAGACACAATATCAGGGTCATTATCAATGCTATCAAGGAAGCAAGTGATAAAAAAATAGATATGATCATTTTTGGGGAATCGTTCCTTCAGGGATTTGATTCACTGAGCTGGAATTATGATAAGGATCAGGATAAAGCCGTTTTCCTTTCATCTTATGAATTAAGGTGTATTCGAAGCATCGCAAGTCGTTTTCAGGTTGCATGTGCTTTTGGGTATTTTGAGAATTTTAAAGGGCGTATTTTTTCATCTTATTTAGTGGTCGATAAAAACGGGAATGTTCTTTCAAATTATCGCAGACGTTCGATCGGCTGGAAAGAGTATAAAATATGTGATGAACATTATGGTGAAGGTAATTGCTTTGATGTGTTTGAGCTGGAGGGAAAACGCTTTGTAAGTGCCTTGTGTGGAGATCTTTGGGATGATGACCTGCTTGATGAGATCAGTAAGCTTGATGTGGATGTCATATTGTGGCCAGTCTATGTCAATTTCAGTGAAGAGAAGTGGATACAGGAAAAAGAAGCTTATTTAAATCGGATCAAGCATTTAAAACCGTATGTGCTTTTAGTAAATTCTTATACACAGATCCCTTTGTCTATAGGAGGAAGTTTTGTTTATAAGGATGGAAAGATCTTATTGGAAGGAAAAAGAGGACAAAGCGATAATATTACATTAGAGCTGTAAGCATTGAGAAAATATTAAAAAAAAACGATAAATTTTTGGGAATTTTACCTCTTGAGTGGATATATAATAGTAGGAGGTAGAAAGTATGATCATTATGCCTGTGTTTTTGATCAGTGCTAATATTGCGGCATTGGTCGCTGCTGTTTATCGAATGATTCGCAGCAAGTGAGAGAAAGGAATTTTTTCCTTTCTCTTTTGTTTTACGTTAGTGAAAAATGGTGTATAATAAGAAGGATTAAAATCAAGGGTGGTCGTTTATGCATAAAAGATGTAGCGAAATAGCGAAAATGCTGGGTGTTGAATGGGACAACAGTTATGAAGATAGAATGGTGAGCGGTGTTTGCTTTGATTCACGTCAGGTAAAAGAAAATGATTTATTTATTCCTTTGATCGGCGAAAAGGTGAATGGACATCGCTTTGGTCAGCAGGTTGCCGATGCGGGAGCGAGCTGTATTTTATGGAATGAAAATGAAAAAGATGTGCCTCAGGGCATTTGTGTGTTAAAAGTGAAGAATACGGCTGTTGCTTTTAGAGAGCTGGCGCGAAATTATCGAGATCTCTGTGGCTTTAAGATCGTAGGCATTACGGGCAGCAACGGAAAGACGAGTACAAAAGATCTTGTCGCAGGGGTATTGAGTGCCAAGTATCGGGTCCAAAAGACAAGCGGTAACTATAATGCGGAAATAGGTATCAATTATACGATCTGCAACTTCGATGAAAATATTGATGTGGGCGTTGTGGAAATCGGGATGGAAAGAATGCATGAGATCGAGCAGTTGTGTGAGATCGTTCGTCCGGATATCGGTATCATTACGAATGTCGGAACCGCCCATCTTGAGAATTTAGGCAGTCAGGAAAATATTGCGAAGGCAAAATGTGAGCTGATCGACAGCTTAAGTAAAGACAGCGTCTTTATATATAATGGTGATGATCTTTATTTGATGAAGGAGATCAAAAATCATGACTTGCCAAAGACGGTCCTGTCGTATGGAGAAAAAACATATAATGATTGTATTTTGACTTCATTTAATCAAAATGAGAAAGGCATTACTTTTTCGACCAATCTGCTTAGCGGTATCAGTACGCCTCTTTTAGGAAAGCATCAGGCCTTTAACGCAATGGCAGCGCTTTTGGTAGCCAAGCAGCTTGGGCTGGATGATGAAGAGATCCGCAGGGGATTTACTCTTGTTGAACCGACAAAATGGCGGACACAGCTGGAAATTTTAGGCCCATGCAAGGTTCTGAATGATGTTTATAAATCAAATCCACAAAGTGCATTAGCGGCCTTAGAAACCTTTCAGGATCTCACAAGCGATGAAAAGATCATCGTATTTGGGGATATGTTTGATTTAGGAAAAAACAGTGCGCAGCTTCATTATGATCTGGGCAAAAAAGTTGCTCAATATGATTGTGATCTCTTGTTATGCATTGGTGAGATGTCAAAGGAAATTCAAAAAGGAGCCAGTGAAGCAGGAGTCAATGCCAGATGGGTGGCTTCCGGTGAGGAGCTTGTGGATATTTTAAAGCCTTATCTGAAAAAAGAATGTCTGATTCTGATGAAGGGCAGTCGCGGCATGCATCTGGATCAGGTGCTGGATGAATTAAAAGGAGCATAGAGAAGAAATGGAAAAGATACGTTTAGGTGTAATATTCGGCGGTAAAAGCAGTGAATACAGTGTTTCATTGCATTCGGTCAGCAGTATGCTGAGAAGTGTTAATCCCGAAAAATATGAGATCAGATGCATTGGTATTTCTCCTTCGGGAAGCTGGTATTATCTTACCCAGCCGGATTATGATAAGATCGAGCATGACCACTGGCTGGACGACACCTGTGTCGAAATGTGCTTAAGCATGGGTGAAAAAAGAGGGATCGTTCTTTTGGACGGCCGCAATACGTTTATCGATCTGGATGTGGTATTTCCGGTACTGCATGGGAAAAACGGTGAGGATGGTACGCTTCAGGGATATCTGGAATTGGCACAGATTCCTTATGTTGGCTGTCATGTCTTATCAAGCAGCTGTGTCATGGATAAGGAATTTACCCACATCTTATGTGAAAGTGCAAATATACCTTGTACGCCTTATAAGTGCATCTATAAAAATGAATATAAAAATGAAAAAGAAATATATGAGGATGCTGTTTCAAAGCTGGGTGATGTTTTATTCATCAAACCTTGCAATGCAGGAAGCAGTTATGGGATCAGCAAGGTACGCAGCTTTGAGGAATTTAAAGCCGGCATGGAGGAAGCTTTCCGTCATGACAGCAAGGTATTGATCGAAAAGAGCATTGATGGCTTTGAAATCGGTTGTGCGGTATTAGGAAATGATGAACTGGTTGTCGGTGAATGTGATGAAATCGAAACGCATAAGGATTTCTTTGATTTTGCCGCTAAATATGAGCTTGATCAGACAGAGATCCACTGTCCTGCAAGAATCAGTAAAAAACAGAGCGATATTGCCAAGGAACTGGCGAAAAAAGCCTATCGCATCATGAATTGTGAGGGCTTTGCCCGTGTCGATATGTTTGTCTGCAAGGATGGCGATATCGTCTTAAACGAATTAAATACGATTCCGGGACTGACTGCGACGAGCCGTTATCCAAGCATGATCTCTCATGCAGGGTATAGCTTCAGCGCCCTGATCGATCGTTTGATTCAGCTGGCATTGGAGAAAAGAGGATAAATCATGCTTCAGTCAAAAACAAGATCGTGGGTCACGATCGATCGCAATGCGATCTTACATAATGTTGAAGAAATAAAAAAGCTTCTTCATAAGGAAAGTGAGATCATGGCCGTTGTAAAAGCAAATGCCTATGGACATGGTGACGGCGTCATCGCAAAGTTGTTGGAAAACAACGGTATTCATACGTTTGCTGTCAGCAGTGTCGATGAGGCACTGAATCTAAGAAGGGTCGGTGTCAGTGGTGATATTCTGATACTAGGTTATACACCACCCGTTCACTTTCATTATCTGATCGAAGAAAACCTGCTTCAGAATTTTCTGAGTCTTGATTATGCGAAAAAATTAAATGAATTTGCATCTGCCTATGGTGTGATGATCCGCGGCCATATCAAGGTAGATACCGGTATGGGCCGTCTGGGCATTCGCTATACGGATGATGAGGATGGTTATGAGGAGATTAAGGCTGTTTATCAATTGGATCATCTTGCAGTTGAAGGTATCTTTTCTCATTTCTCCGTGGCAGATGAATTGGATGATGAGAATTTGAAATATACGGCACATCAGATCGAATTATTCGAAAAGGTTCTTGGACGCTTAAAAGAGGAAGGCATCAAGCCGGGCAAGACGCATATTCAAAACAGCTATGGAATCTTAAATTATCAGCTGCATTATGATTATGTGCGTCCGGGGCTATTGATATTGGGCGTGACCAGTGATGATGCGATAGAGATCCGCTCCAATCCTGATTTCATACCTGCACTCAGCTGGTATGCGAATGTAAGTTATGTGAAAACTGTTCAGCCAAATTCAAGCATTTCTTATGGCAGACATTACATCGCTAAAAGCGAACGCAAAATTGCGACCGTAAGCGTAGGATATGCCGATGGCGTGCCAAGAGAAGCCTCTAATTCCGGCATGGAAGTATTGGTACATGGAAAGCGATGTACGATCGTTGGTAATATCTGTATGGATCAGATGATGATCGATGTCAGCGATGTTGATGATGTCTGTGAAGGAGATGTGGTCACGCTGGTAGGCAGGGATGGTGATGAGCAGGTCAAAATTGATGAGTGGAGCCGCAAGGTACCTACGATCAATAATGATATGCTGTGCCGGATCAGTGCCCGAGTACCGAGATTTTATTCAAGATTAAAATAAGCAAAAGAGTCCGTGACGGACTCTTTTATTTGTTTATGCTGATAAATAAGGCAGCAAATTCTTCATGTGATTTGATGATCTTTTTAGCGGCAGCCTTGGCTTGTGCAAAATCATCACTGTCGCAGTCAAACTCTGCATTGATACCTCTTTTTACACCGGTATAGGTAAAGGTGATCCCATCCTGTGTCTGTTTGTCCAGTGCCTGGATCACATCATCAATTTTTGTCGTGCCTACTTTAATTTTCATGTTATCCTTCCTTTCTCGGCATCAGCCGTTTCAGCTAACTTAACAGATATCTCTTCAGATCATTCATATTCTGAATCTTATCAATATTTTCAAAAATCGTATTGCTTCTATATAAAGCCTCGGTAATTCCTTCATACAATTTTCTGAAATCCCTGGCAGCCTCATGATTGATCAGGATCAGAAAGATGAGATGGATCTTTTCATGATTCCAAATAACGCCTTCATGATTGACCATGATATACAGTTTGGTCGTATTGGCATTTTGAATATTGGAATGTGGAATCGCAAATTTCCCATAGAAAGAGGTACTGGAGCTTCTTTCTCTTTCAAGTACCTGCTCATAAAAGTTTTCATTGACATCGCCATGCCCATAGGCGTGATCGACCAGATAACGAATGGCCTGATACTTATCCATCTTTTCATTTACTGAAAAGAAGCAGTCATCAGAAATATAACGATCAAACATGTGTGAAAATTCCTCACGTGATCTTTTCTCTAAATAATCATGGATACCTTCCGAGATCTTCTGCATATCCGCATCCGTACAAAAAGGTGAGATATAACAGATCTTGGAATGTTTTTCTGTAAACTGTACGGTAGAAATCACAAAATAATCTTTAAAATTACGATACGGGATATCGCTGATACGGTGATAAAAGCCCATGATCTGTACTTTTTCCTTCAACATGGTCGTCAGCTTTTGCGCAATCGTCGAGCCTATGTTACGATAATTTTCCGCAATGATCACGATCGGTGCGATCGCAGCATCCGAAACAGCCTGTTCGATAGCATAACCGATATGAATGGCAATCAGATTGATCTCACTTGCGGGAATCTGAATATTAAAGATATTAGAGATCTTTGATGCGATACTGACAGCTATTTCATAGATATAAGGACTTGTATGCTTAAGGGAAACATTGGTCGGTGTAAAATTCTGGGAATAGGAACAGCGACGTATCAGCTCGTTGACATGGATACAGAAAACATTCAAAAAGCTTTCATAATCGATCGAAGTCAGATAATAATAATCAAATACTTCTTTAAGAAGCTTCCTTATCTTATTGACAAAGCTGTCTGACAGAAAATGAGCCACCGGCGTTTCATAACGATTTCCCTTTGGCTGTATAAAGCCATATAAGCACATATCCAATTCCTGAATGACATGGGTCGGATTGATGAATTGGATCATATAAGAAGAAGCCATCATATCAATGATCGCATGGGCAATTCTGATTTCCGGAAATCTTTCCAATTCTCGATTTCTTTTTGAGGGTGTATCAGGCATTTCTTTGATAAAGGGGTTGCGGCTTAAGATTACTAAAATATTGATAAGAAAATTCAATTCATAATATTTCGGTACATAATAATTTTCTTTTTCAACGATTTCAATTACTTTCTCCGTTACTTCTTCTACTTCGATATTTGGAAAATAAGAAGAAAAATTATTCATATCATCAAAAAATGATTCTGTTTCCTGATGGATCATCTTAGCCAGCAGCATTCTTTTGTTTGCTTCTTTACCTTCAATCATATAACAATTATGTTGACGAACGATCTGTAAGGAATAGTCTTTGAGGGTTTCGTTGATATCACTGATATATTTCTGCAAAGAGCTTTCCGAGATATAGAATCTTTCAATGAGCTTATCCTGTCTGATCTTTGTTCTGGAGGTCAAGAGATATTTTAAAATTTCATTATTGTTTTCTTTGATATTCTGATAGCCCATTAAAAGATCTTCAGCTTCATTTTGCTTTTCTTTATTGATGAAATAGCCGCGGTTGTCAGACAAGATCAGCTGAGCATTGGCATTGATGCTTTTTATATCATTGATCAGTGTTCTGCGGGTAATGGATAATGAGCTGAGCAGGATATTCGAGGTAATATGGGTATTGGCCTGTAAGATTGCAGATAATATCTTATATTGTCGATGTGTCAGCTCTGTCATCAAAATCACCCCACTATATATATTAAACTCTTTTATTAAAAATTAATTATAAAAATTTCACAGTGGTGTGAAATATGTGATGTGAGTCCTCCTTCTCTTTTTTATAAAATAATAGGTATGTAAAAGAAAGGAGGTTTTTTATGAGTGAAAGAAAATTTTTATGGGGATCGGCAACAGCCAGCTACCAATGTGAAGGGGCATGGAATGTCGATGATAAGGCAGAATCCATGTGGGATCGGTATCTTCATGAAAATGATCTGGAAAATGGTGATATTGCCTCAGATCATTATCATCACTATAAAGAAGATATTCGCATGATGGCTGAGGGTGGTCAAAATGCCTATCGCTTTTCAATCTCATGGCCAAGAGTCATCAAGAATAAAGCGGGCGATGTAAATCCAAAAGGAATTGCATTTTACAGCGATCTGATCGATGAATGTTTAAAAAATGGCATTGAGCCTTATGTTACCTGTTATCACTGGGACTTGCCGCAGTATTGGCAGGATGAAGGCGGATGGCTGAATAAGGATGTTGCCTATGCTTTTAAGCATTACTGTGAGGTTCTTTTTAAGGCCTTTCGTGGCCGAGTGAAATATTGGTCAACCTTTAATGAACCAAAATGGTTTATCTTCAGCGGTTATATGTCGGGGAATTATCCGCCATGTCATGTAAATCAGGTTCAAGAGGTCATCGAATGCTGTTACAACGTGATGCTTGCCAATTCCTTGGCTATTCAGGCATTTAAAGAAATGAAGATCGAAGGAGAGATCGGTATGGTCGCTTCTTATCAGACGATCTATGCCGATCAGGATGATGAAGCCAGCCGCCAGGCTATCCGCAATGCGGATAACTACTGCAACAACTGGCAGGTGGAAACCGCATGCATAGGAGCTTTTCCAAGTGATATGGTCGAAAAGCTGAAAAATCAGGGATATGATCTGTCTTTTGCGAAAAAAGAGGAACTGAAGATCATACATGATCATACGGTTGATTTTATCGGATTGAATTATTATTCACCGCAGTATGTCATGCCGTATCAGGGTGGTGAAACGATCGTCAAGGTGAATAACCAGGGTAAAAATTATAAAGGAAATCTGCATACTGTCGTAAAAGACTGGTTTGAGATCGATGATGAACTGATGAAACGATTGCCGCATAATCCATGGGGCATGGTCATTTATCCGCAGGGATTGTATGATGCGATCAAAAGATGTTCCAAATACCATGTACCGATGTATATCACGGAAAATGGTTTAGGTATGTATGAGGATATTCATCAGGAAGGTATTCATGATCGTGAGCGTATTGATTATATCAGAGAGCATGTACGCTGCCTGTTGAAGGCAAAAGAAGACGGATATGATGTCAATGGTTATTTTGTCTGGTCGCCTTTTGATTTATATTCATGGAAAAACGGCTGTGAAAAGCGTTATGGACTGGTAGCGGTAGATTTTGAAAATAATTGTCAGCGGATACCAAAGGATTCTTATTACTGGTATCGTGATGAGATCAAAAAGAATTGGGAGGATTTAAAAAAATGATCAACGTAATATTAGTGTGCAATGCAGGTATGTCAACGTCTTTGCTGAAAGCACGCATGAATGAGCTCGGTGAAGGAAAATATTGTGTCGAAGCTTACAGCGAACAGGAGTATGCAAAGCATGCCGATCATGCGGATGTGATTTTAGTGGGGCCGCAGGTTCGCTATCTGATTGACAATATCAAGGCTAAGACAGGAAATAAGATTCCTGTGGAAAGCATAGATCCACTGGCATATGGAAGGATGAATGCCGCCAAGATCCTTCAGCAGGTGGATTCCATCGTAGGTAAAAAGTAAAGGAGAAGAGTATGGAAAAATTTATTAACTGGCTTGAAAAGACGATGCTGCCGGTTGCAAACAAGATTGCCAAGCAGCGCCATTTAATGGCTATCAGGGATACGTTTATGACGATCTTACCGCCTATTTTCTTTGGAGGTATCATCGCTGTCATCAATTCAGCACCGGCGGTTGAAGGGACAACCAATGGCTTTATGATCGCATGGGCGAATTTTGCCAGTGAAAATGCGGTAATCTTGAGCTGGCTGAATACGGTGACATTGGGGTTCTTATCTTTCTATGTGTGCATCGGTATCACTTATTATCTGTGCAAGCATTATGAAATTACACCATTTATGCCAATCGTCATTGCCATTGCCGGTTTTATGATGCTGACAGCTGAACCGGTTGAATTATCTTTTGGAAATGTATTGGGACAATTGACTTATTTTGACGGTAAGGGCATGCTGGTTGCGATCTTTGTATCTATTGCAACCGTAGAAGCTTATCGCTTCTTGACAGAACATCATGTCGGTGAGATCAAGATGCCGGACAGCGTCCCTCCTGCACTGACCACTTCTTTTGGATCACTTGTTACTTGTATCATTATCTTGGCTGTGGATTCATTGCTCTTTATCGTTTGTTACAAGACACAGGGCGTTGGCTTTGCACATACGATCATCAATGTTCTTTCACCGGCTATTGAAGCTACAGATAACATCGGTACCGCGATCCTTGTCGCAATCTTATTGAATCTTGGCTGGTTCTTCGGTATCCATGATGCGATCTGGAACGGTTTCTTATCACCGATCGAATATGGTACTTTGTCGATGAATGCGGCTGCTAAGGCTGCCGGAACAGCATTGCCTGCTGTATTTACCGTATCTTTCTGGTGCTACTTTGGTATCATTGGCGGACTTGGCAACTGCCTGGCATTAGGTATCCTTTGTCTGTTATCCAAGAGAAAAGATATCAAAACGGTAGGTAAACTGGGAATTGTACCGGCATTCTTCGGTATTTCTGAACCGATTACCTTTGGTTTACCGATCATGTTGAATCCGATCTTATTCGTACCATGCATTCTGACAAGTGTTGTCAATGTAACGGTCAGCTATCTTTTGATGTCAAGCAATATCATCGGACGTACTTATGCAATGCTTTCTTATAATATGCCGTCGATCTTTGGATCTTATTTTGCTACCGGAGATTTCAAGGCTGTTATTTTGATCATCGTGCTGATTCTTATTGATATGCTGATCTATTATCCATTCTTCAAGGCCCATGAAAAAGCGACGGAGGATATGGCTGAAGAATAAACCGTAAATCGGGGGCCTTATCTTATATGTGATAAGGCTTCGAATAGGAGGAAAATTATGGAAGATGAAAAACAGGTCGAATCGTTTACGTTGATCTTGCATTCGGGAAATGCGAAATCAAGCGCCATGGAAGCGATCCGTGCTGCGAATCAGGGAAATTATGAATTAGCTGAAAACAAGCTTCAGGAAGCAAATGAGGAGCTTACGATTGCCCATCAGATGCAGACCGATCTATTAACAAAGATGTCCCGTGGTGAAGAAGTCAAGGTCGATATTCTTATGGTACATGCACAGGATCATCTGAGCTCAGCGATCCTGATCAATGATTTAGCGAAACAGCTGATTGCCATGGAAAAAGAAATTCAGGAATTAAAGGCTGTGATTCATGAGCAAAGAAAAGCTTAAGAAATATGTCATTTTTGTACTGGGATCTTTCATCATGGGCATTGGCATCGGTCTTTGTAATTATGCCGATCTCGGTGTCGATCCGATGTCCGTTCTGGTTTTAGGATTGTATCAGCGGCTGCATGTCAGCTTTGGAACGATGAATTTATTGATTTCACTGGTACAGCTGGTGATTGCCTGTCTTTTAGATAAGAAGAATGTAACGATGGCGACTCTTTTGGCAATGATCTTTGTATCGGTAGGCATTGATACTTTTGGACTTTTGCACCTTTCGGATAACCTGTCAGTTTTTCTGCTTGATTATCTTTGGTTATTGGGCGGTATCTGTATTTACTGCTTTGGCATTGCCTTAAGCCAGCTGCCGCATTGCGGCTATACTTCTTATGATGGAGTGATCTTTGGACTGAAAAGATATACAGGCTTTTCTTATCATACCATTCGATGGGGCGTTGATCTTTTATTTCTGATATCCGGTATTCTTTTGAAAGGAACAGCGGGTATCGGATCTTTACTGATCCTTTTGCTTGCCGGACGACTGGTAGAGATATTTCATGAATGGTTAGAAAAAAATGTAGGAGGAAATCTATGGCTTTAAGAAAAGATTTTATGTGGGGTTCAGCAACCGCTTCTTATCAGTGTGAAGGTGCATGGAATGTGGATGATAAGGCTGAATCCATGTGGGATCGCTATCTCCATGAGGGACATTATGAAAATGGTGATGTCGCATCGGACCATTATCACCGCTATGAAGAAGATATCCGTATGATGGCTGAGGGTGGTCAGAATACTTATCGTCTATCACTTTCATGGCCGCGGATCATTAAAAACAGAGAAGGTGACATCAATCCGAAAGGCATTGCTTTTTATAGAAATCTTTTACAGTGCTGCAAGGATCATCACATCATACCGTTTGTCACCTTGTATCACTGGGACTTACCACAGTATTGGGAAGATCTCGGTGGCTGGCTCAATGAAGATACCTGCTATGCTTATGAACATTATGCAAAGGTATGCTTTGAGAATTTCAGCGATCTGGTTGATCATTGGGTTACCTTTAATGAACCAAAGTGGTGTACTGCTTCCGGTTATCTGGTCGGCAATTATCCGCCGGGTCATCATGATGTGCAAGAGATGATCACGGCTGCCTATCATATCATGTATGCAAGTGCACTGGGTGTAAAAGAATTTAAAGAGGGTCATTATCCGGGACAGATCGGTATCGTCCATTCGTTTTCACCGGTCAATGGTATCGATGATACGTTAAAGACACGCATTGCCATGCGCTTTGCGGATAATTATTCCAATAACTGGGTCTTGGATACGGCTGCCAAGGGAGAAATCCCATTTGATCTTTTATGCGTATTGTCACAAAAATATGATCTCTCTTTTATCAAAGATGAGCATTTACCGATCATCAAGGAAAATACCGTGCAGTTTTTAGGTTTGAATTATTATTCACATACCCTTGTAAAACCTTATACGGATGGTGAAACGACATTTACGGTCAATAATTCCGGAAAAAACAGTAAGGTAAAAAATACGGTAAATATCAAAGGCTGGTTTGAACAGATTACAGATAATCCTGATGCCATTTATACGGAATGGGGAACGGAAATTTATCCGCAAGGATTAGAAAAAGGTCTGATCGAAGCCTATGGTAAATATCATTTGCCAATCTTCATCACCGAAAACGGTGTCGGCGTCCGAGAAGATGTCAGTGTTGAACGTGTTCATGATGATTATCGTATTTCTTTTATGAATGATCATATCAATGCGATCATGAATGCAGTTGATAAAGGCGTAGATGTTCGCGGTTATTATGCATGGAGCAGCTTTGATCTGTATTCATGGAAAAATGGCTGTGAGAAGCGTTATGGATTAGTGGCCGTTGATTTTGAACATGATCTGGCACGTAAGCCTAAAGACAGCTATTACTGGTATAAAGAGATCATTGAAAGCAATGGTGAAAAAATCAAACGCAAGCAATGGTTTAAATAAGAAAGGTGCAGATATTCTGCACTTTTTATTTAGAAAGAATAGTATCGACTTTTAAAAATTGGTTATTTCTATGGTTGTCTGTTTATGGATTTATTCATATATCCGTATTGTATTTAATCTTTCTTGACAAACTAATAGTATTAGTTTTATCATAAAACTAATGATACGAGTCAGGAGTGATAATATGCCAAGACAAGGATTGAGTAAAGAAAGTGTTGTTCAGGCAGCTGTTGATTTAATTGAAGAAAAAGGTGTTTCTCAGTTTTCAATGGGAAAGCTTGCTCAACGGTTAAAGATCAAACCTGCTTCTCTCTATAATCATGTGGAAAGCATAGATAAGCTGATGAAACTTGTGAAAGAAGAGGCCATTTATCAGCTGGTACAGTTGGAAAATCAGGCGATTGCCGGGAAAAAGAAAAATGAGGCTCTTTTTGCCTTAGCTGAAGCATATCGCAGTTTTGCGAGAAATCATTATCAGCTTTATCAGGTAATAATGGCTTTTCCAAAAGAAAATGACCTGGTTTTGAAACAGGAAGCCGGGGAGATCATTTCACCTTTTTTAAAAGTTCTTGCTGATTATGGGCTGACAGAAAATCAGCAATTTCACTGGCAGCGGGTACTTCGGGCGATGATGAGCGGATTTGCTTTTCATGAACAGGCGGGTGGCTTTTCCTACTTTCCAATAGACCAAGACGAAAGCTTTTATATTGCCATGCAATGTATCGCAAATGGTCTGTGTCAAACAGGTGGTGAGAAACGATGAAAACAAAGGAAGAAATTCTGTTTCAAGAAACCCCTGTAGGACGTGCACTGCTTTCTTTGGTCGTTCCTACGGTCATCAGCCAGATCATTACTGTCATTTATAACATGGCGGACACATTTTTTATTGGCCAGATCGGAGATCCTAATCAGGTGGCGGCAGTTTCATTGTGTATGCCTATGTTTGTCTTTCTTACAGGATTGGCAAATCTGTTTGGTATAGGTGGCTCAAGTTTAATTGCTCGCAGTCTGGGAACAAATGACCACGATAAAACAAAGCGGGCGGCCGCATTCAGTATTTGGACGGCTGTCGTAGTATCTTTGCTTTATGGTATCGGGTTATTGATGATGCGCTCTGTCGTACTCCCTGTTGTGGGAGCAAATGCGGATACTTATGACTTTTGTTGCCAATACATCTTTTGGACGATTACCATAGGTGCTGTTCCGACAGTGTTGAATCAGTTGCTGGCACATCTGGTGCGTGCAGAAGGGCATTCTGCTCAGGCAAGTTTTGGTGTAGCTCTGGGTGGCGGTTTGAATATTATCTTGGATCCAGTTTTTATTTTTCCGCTGGGATTGGAAATTGCCGGAGCTGCTATTGCTACGATGGTATCTAATCTAATTGCGACATTTTACTTTATTTTTCTTCTTTCTCGTAAAGAAAATACAACTGATATTTCTTTCTATCCAAAATTCTATACGTGGAAAGAGAACATACCTAAAGAGGTCTTGCTCGTTGGAATTCCCAGCTGTCTGATGACATTGATGGGAGTTTTGTCCAATATTACGATTAATCGGCTGATGTCCGGTTATTCAAATGCTGCAGTAGCAGGTATCGGTGTCGCAAAAAAAGTGGATATGCTTTCTTTTGCCATTGCAACCGGTATGTCCCAAGGGGCACTGCCTTTAATTGGATATAACTATGCTGCTAAAAATTATAAGCGTATGAAAGCTGCTCTTAAAGTAGATTTTCTCATTAGTTTTATTGTAGCTTTGATTGGATCAATTTTCCTTTTCACCTGTGCGAGCCCTATCGTAAAAGCATTTATCAACGACGAAGAAACAGTGTATTATGGTCAAATGTTTCAGCGGATCATCTGTATCACGGGTCCTTGTATTTCGGTGACGATGCTGACAATCACCTCATTTCAATCTGTTGGGAAAAAGATAGAACCGATGATTTTGTCTTTGCTTCGCAAAGGTGGATTGGACATTCCATTTATGTTTCTTTTGAATAATTTGAAGGGGGTGAATGGTATCGTGTGGGCAACACCGATTGCAGATTTAGGGGCCATGGTAGTGGCTGTCGTCTTATTTGTTCCATTTTGGCAGAGATTATCAGATCAGAAATCGAATAGAAATATCGTATAGCGTTCATTATGAGTGGTAGAAAAAAGCTTTTGTTTTGGTATTGGAGCTTTATATTTATGTTATCATCTTCTTTTTAAGATCATATTATCATGTGCTTCAATATGTAACATGTTTTGTATTTGAATGATTTTATCATTTAAAAGATCGTGATAGCTTCCTGCCGGGATTTTTACTTCTGATGGATGATCGGCACAGTTGAGGGCGATGAAGCAGTCATTTCTTTGAAAGACGAACTGTTCATTGGTCAGATAGATTTGCTTGTAGTGAAGGTCATGAAAGCTTTCTTCGTTTTGTTTGATCTCTCCTAATTTCTGGATGTGAAAGAGCAGATCATTTTGTTTGATATCACTAAGACAAACCTCTGGCCGCAAAGCCTCATCACTGGTTTTCGAACGCTTGCCGGTGATGCCCCATTCACTGCCGTAATAAAGGCTGGGGATGCCGCACATCGTATAAAGCAGGGTCATGACGTTTTTCAGATCACGCGGATCATGAAGGGCTGAGGCAATGCGATCGACATCGTGATTATCGACAAAGTTGTAGAGATAGAGATTTTTATAGATGCCATAGTCACCGTGCTGGCGATTATAAGCATAGGCAATTTCAAAATAATTTTTGGTGTTATGGGAAGAATAGATGCCTTTGTAACATTCATAATTTGTCACTGAGTCAAGCATTTCCGCATTGGCCCATTGATTATAATCACCATGGATCACTTCACCCATCAGCCAGAAATCTTTTTTCTTTGCCTGGGTGAAACTTTTTAATTGTTTAAAAAAATGTGGCGGAATACAGTTGGCTGCATCAAGGCGCAAACCGTCGATATCGAATTCATCGATCCACATATTAACGGCCTGAAGCAAGTGATCACAGACATTTTGATTATATAAATTCAGTTTGACAAGCTCATAGTGACCTTCCCAGCTGTCATAGCTGAAAGGATCGTGGTATGGGGTGGTACCGTCAAAACGCAAATTTGAAAACCAATCCTTATAAGGTGACTCCCATTTTTTCTCACAGACATCCTCAAAAGCCCAGAAGTTTCGTCCTACATGGTTAAAAACACCGTCAAGGACAATTTTGATCTGATTTTCATGCAGCTTTTGACAAAGCTGTTTAAAATCTTCATTGTTTCCCAGACGGGGATCGATTTGATTATAGTCGATCGTATCATAGCCATGGCTTGAGGAAGCAAAAAGAGGTCCGATATATAAGGCGTTGACATGGAGGGAGTGCAGATGATCGATCCATGCTTCAAGATGACGGATGCGGTGAACGGTTTGATAGGTCTGATGCTTTTCACAGCCGAAAAAGCCAAGGGGATAGATATGGTAAAAGATAGCGTTTTGTGTCCAATGATTCATAGAAATACCTCCGTTTTCATTATACCATATGTTTTCATTGGAAAGTTTTTATATCGCAATGTTTTTATGTTCGCTTTTGTGGTAAAATAAATGAAAGCGAGGAGTTTTTTATGTCAAAAATATTATTGGTAGATGGAAATGCAATGCTTTTTAGAGCGTATTATGCAAGCAAATATGTAAGAAGGATGACAACATCCAATGGAATCCCGACCAATGCGGTCTATGGTTTTATCAGCATGTTTAAAAAGGCGGTCGAGCTTTTACAGCCGCAGTATGTCTGTGTGGCTTGGGATGCAGGAAAGCCGACCTTCCGTCATCAGGCCTATGATGCTTATAAGGGAACAAGAAAGGAATTGGATGAGGATCTGATCGTACAGATGCCGATCATCCGCGAATATCTGGATTGTGCGCATATCTTTCGTTATGAGCAGGAAGGCATTGAGGCTGATGATATCATCGGTACGCTTTCAAAGATGTATTCTGATCATGAAACCGTTATTTTATCGAGTGATCGGGATCTTTTACAGCTGATCGATGATTCGACCTCTGTCTTATTGATGAAAAAAGGAATCAGTGAGATGCATCTGGTCGATGAAAAGGAGTGTCTGGAAAGCTTTGGGGTGACGCCTTCACAGATCATTGATCTGAAGGGTCTGATGGGGGATGCAAGCGATAATATACCGGGAGTCAAAGGTGTTGGAGAAAAGACGGCCCTGCAGCTTTTGAAAAATTATGGAAGCGTAGAGGGCGTTTATGAGCATATTGATGAGATCAAGGGAAAGCTAAAGGAAAAGCTGACTGAAAACAAGGAAACTGCTGAGCTGTCCTTATATCTGGCAACGATCGTCCGTGATGCACAGCTGGATATGACATTAGAGGATTGTCTGTTTCAGATCGATGATGCCGGACAGAATGAATTTTTGCGTAAGTATGAGATGAAATCGTTGCTTGTGGAAGTGAAAAAGGATGAGGAGGTTCATGAAAAAAATGAACGTCGTTTTGAGGTGGTCGATTCTTTTTCGATTCTGAAGGATGGTGTAAGTCTTGCTTTGGATGTCGACCAGCAGGAATATGATCATGCCAATATTTATGGTATTGCCTTTTCTGATGGTCATATCGTGGAATATATGCCATGGGATCAGTTTTTGAAGGATGAGGATGCCAAAGCTTTTCTTGCGGGAAACGCTTCTAAATATGTTTATGATGTGAAAAGGCTCTATCATCTTTTTGATCGTGAAGGTGTCCGTGTCCAAATTGATTTTGACTGTATGATCGCTGCGTTTTTGATCGATAATAATATTAATTCTTATGAGGCTTTTATTGAGAAATACCAGTTTGATACGGAAAATCCTGATGAGATCTATGGTAAAGGCAGCAAGATAAAATTGGCGGATGAAACGAGCCGTCATGAATATATGTGCTCTTTTTGCGGACATCTTTATGAAACAGGTGCTCAGCTGAAAGAGGATCTGGTGAAGAACGGCTGTGAAAGCTTGTTTAAGGATATTGAGATGCCATTGTCCTATGTCTTATTTGAAATGGAGAAGAACGGGGTCTGTGTCGATCAGGGCATCCTTGATGAGATCGCTAAGAAAAATCTTGTTAAGATCGATGAATGTACGAAGCATATTTATGAGTTGGCAGGACATGAATTTAATGTCAATTCGCCGAAGCAGTTAGCGGTCGTCTTGTATGATGAACTGGGCTTGAAGGCCGGAAAGAAGCGTAGTACGGCGGTTGATGTGTTAGAAAAGCTGCGCTTCCAGCATCCGATCATTGATGAGATCCTGAAGCAGCGTAAATATCAGAAGCTGTATTCAACCTATGCGGTAGGACTTGTCAAACATATTCAAAGCGATGGCAAGATCCATACGACCTTCCATCAGTGTCTGACGACGACCGGACGGCTTTCAAGCAGTGATCCGAATTTACAGAATATCAGCGTACGTGATGAGGATGGCAAGGAAATCCGTAAGGCCTTTGTTGCCAGTGAGGGTTGTGTATTGGTGAGTGCTGATTATTCACAGATCGAATTGCGAATGCTGGCCCATATGGCCCATGTGGATAAAATGATCGATGCGTTTAAGCATAATGCGGATATCCATACGGAAACGGCGATGCATATTTTTCATGTGAAGAAGGAAGAAGTGACGTCGCTGATGCGCCGTCAGGCGAAGGCGGTCAACTTTGGGATCGTTTATGGAATGAGTGCCTTTGGGTTAAGTGAGCAGTTGAATATCTCACCGAAAGAAGCAAAGGATTTTATCGATCGTTATTTTGAAACATATCCGAATATTCAGAAATTTATGAATCAGTGTGTTGAGGAATGCGAACAAAAGGGTTATGTGACGACCTTGTTTAATCGTAAGCGTTATATTCCTGAAATCCATGATAAGAATTATATGGTACGTGAGTTTGGCAAGCGTGCGGCGATGAATGCCCCGATTCAGGGCAGCAGTGCTGATTTGATCAAGGTAGCCATGAATAATATTCATCAGAAAATGGAAGAAAAGGGATGTAAATCGAAGATGATCCTGCAGATTCATGATGAACTGATCTTTGATGTGCCACAGGATGAGGTTGAACTCATGAAGAAGCTTGTAAGTTATGAGATGGAACATGCCATGGAACTGTCTGTTCCTTTAAAGGCCGAGGCAAGTGTTTCTCATAACTGGTATGAGGCGAAGTAATGCCTGAATTACCGGAAGTTGAAACGGTCCGCGCTACCTTAGAGGCACAGCTGCAAAGCAGGGTCATTGAGGATGTGAATGTTTTGTGGCGGAAGATCGTGGATCAGGAATTGGATGAATTTAAACGTATCTGTCATCAAAGGATCATTAAATATGATCGATACGGAAAATATTTACTTTTTAGATGTGAGGATGTCACTTTGATCGTGCATCTCCGCATGGAAGGAAAATTTTATATCTTAGAGGATGAAAAGCCTTATGATAAGCATGTGCATGTAATCTTTAAGCTGGATAACGGAAAGTATCTGCAGTATCACGATACTCGTAAATTTGGCCGCATGAAGGTCATTGACAATGATCAGGTGGAATATTACCTGCAATCAAAGAATTTGGGAAAAGATGCGATTGATGAAAGCGTCGATCCGCTTGATTTATATAAGAAGTGGCATATGAAAAAGATTCATTTGAAAAAGATGCTGCTGGATCAGAGCTTTTTAGCGGGCATCGGTAATATCTATGCCGATGAGATCTGTTTTTCATGCGGACTGGATCCGGTGAGCCGGGTCTATGATCTTTCCAAGAAAGATTTTGAAAATATCGTCTTTCATACGCAAAGGATCTTAAAGGGAGCGATTGCCAGTGGTGGTACGACGATCCGTTCTTATACGAGCTCTTTGGGGGTGAATGGCCTTTTTCAGCTGAAATTAAAGGTACATGCACAGAAAACCTGTCAGGTTTGTCACGGACCTGTCGAAAAATATATATGTGATGGAAGGGGAACCTATCGATGTGTAAGATGTCAGAAGAAAAAAAGAAGGCGTGGATAGCGATCAGTGGTACGATGGCCAGCGGAAAGTCCAGCGTGCTTGCTTATTTGAAAGAGAAGGGCTATGCTGTTTATGATTGTGATGCGATCAATGCCTCTTTACAAAGAAAGGGTGAAGAGGGCTATGAGCGCATGGTCGAAGCGTTTGGTCATGAAATATTAAATAAAGACATGGAGCTTGATCGAAAGAAAGTGGCAAGTCTTGTATTTTCAAATGAGCATGAGCGAAAAAAGCTGGAGGGCATCATGCATCCTTTGATCTTGCGACGTTTAAAACAAATCAGGGAAACTTTAAATGAAACTGCATTCGTGGAGGTTCCTTTATTATATGAATTGGGATGGGAAAAGTATTTTGATTGTGACTGGCTGATCGTTGCGGATGAGAAAAAGCTGATAGAGAGATGTCAAAGATATCGCCAGATGGATGAAAAGACAACGCTTGCACGTATCCAGGCTCAGATGAGCGTTGAGGATAAGAAGAAAAGAGCCCGAGTGATCATTGAGAATAATGACGATCTCAAGAGCTTATATCAAAAGGTTGATGACCTTCTGGAAAGGAGCAGCCATGAGTGAGATCAAGTATCAGATCGAACAGATCAAATCGATCGATTCGGAAGAACTGGCAAGCTTTGCGATTCTTTATGCGCCTTTGATGAAGCCTCTTTCTTATCAGTTTTATCTGTTGATGAGCGCAATCTTAGAGAGCCATGGCAGGATCAAAAATGCACGTTTTTTCTGTGAAACGCTGCATTGTACACCTTTGGAGCTGACACAGGCCAGGGAAGAGCTGGAACGCTTCATGCTTATAAGAACGTATCAAAGTGCGGATGAGAAAAGTCTGATCATCCAGCTGCGGCCGATCAAACGAGGCTTTAAGTTTTTGAATCATGAGGTCTTAGGACGGTATTATCTGATGAAGATGGGGTCAAAGGCCTATCAGTTTGCGCTTTTATGTTTTAAGGATCCTACGCTTTCACTGGAAGGTTATGAGGATATCAGCAAGCCGTTTCAGGCTTCGGATATGAGTGATTATTCGATGAAGGAGGAAAACGAGTTTCAGGTTTACCGGATTCAGCGGCAGGATAAAAAGGGTGGATTTGATATGGCTCGTTTCTTAAAGAAATGCAGCCGGCTCATCTTCCCCAACGATCAGCGAAATAAGGAAAATTTAAGTGTGATCGAGGAGATGGGAAGCTATTATCATGTAGCGATCGATGATATGATTACCTTTGTCGGTCAGGCAACGCCCAGTAAGACGATGCAGTTTAATCCTTTGCGATTTAAAGAACTGGTACGTAAGAAATATTTGCCGCTGCAAAAGGAAAATGAAAATGAATATGATATCAATCCCGTACGTTTCCTTCAGAAAAAGCAAAATGGTGTCATGCCAAGCAATGCAGATGCACGGTTGCTTGAAAATCTGAGTCAGCAGTTTAAACTAAAGGATGAGGTCATCAATATCATGATCGAGCATATCTTAAACCAAAATGACAATCGTCTGGATAAGAACTATGTAGAAAAGATTGCCGGTACATGGGTCAGAAATGAGGTTGATTCAGCTGAAAAGGCCTTTGAGGCCTGCCGTCCTAAAGAAAGGAAAACAATCACTAAAAAGAAGGCTGAACGAAAGCTGCCGCAGTGGTATATGCAGGAAGAAGAGGATTATGAGGCAGCCAGTGAGGAAGAAATTGCGGAATTTAAGAAGATGCTGGAGGAATTGGAGAAGTAATGGAAGAGGTCAAGTGGAATATTCAATTGAATGAACAGCAGGAAAAGACACGACAGGAAAATATTGCTTATTGTCTGCATGATGAAGATGTCTTACATTTTCTCAAAGAGAATGATTTGGATGAGAGCTTTATCAGGGAGCATTCCGCCAAGCTGAAGCAATGGGCAGAGAATAAGAAGGTCTGTGCAGGCTGCCAGGGCCTTGAAGAGTGCCGTTTCGATCATGGGAAAACGTTTGAGATCGTTATGGATGATGGCTTTTTAACGCAGGTTTACAGCAAGTGCCGGTATTTGAAGAAAGAGGAAGAAAAAAGTCAGTATCTGAAGAATTATCGTCTTTTCCATGGAAATAATGAGATGAAGCTCAGAGAGTTTTCGATGCTTGATATCAAGCGCAGTGATTCAAAGGAGCTTTTGGAGGTAAGCAAGCTTCTGATGGCGAGCGAGCATGAAAGAAAGGGAATTTATTTGCATGGCAAGCCGGGGATCGGCAAGACGTTTTTGATGAATTGTATGGCAAATCTGTATGTGAAAAAAGGAAAAAGCGTTGCCTTTGTCAATTCACCGACGCTGATCAGTGATCTTAAGAATGGTTTTACGGTGAATGGTATGGTCGAAAATACTTTGAATATCTTGAAAAAGTGTGATGTATTGTTCCTTGATGATATTGGCGGTGAAAGTATCAGTGCGTGGAGCAGGGATGAGATCTTGATGCCTTTATTGAATGAGCGGATGGAGAAAAATATGAAAACGTATTTCACCAGCAATTACAGTTTTGATGAATTGGAAGAACATTTTAGTATTGATTCCAGAGGCAATATAGATAGGATCAAGGCCAATCGGCTCATGGAGAGGATTAAAGCGGTTTCAGCTGAAAAAAACCTGAAAGGTGTGAATCGTCGCTTGTAATTCGCTAGTAAATAGATGAAAATAATGGTAAAATAGCAACGTGCTAAGGAGATGAAGATATGGTAAAGCGGATCGGGGTTCTTACTTCCGGAGGCGATGCTCCGGGAATGAATGCAGCAATACGTGCGGTCGTACGTGTTGCCAATAGCGCCAATATTGAAGTCTACGGCATCTATGACGGATATCGGGGACTTGTTGAAGGGTATATCGAGCCATTGACACGTTCAGATGTGTCGGATATCATTGACCGTGGTGGTACGATACTGGGTTCGGCCCGTTTGCCCGAGTTTAAAGACGAAAAGGTTCAAAGCGCAGGTATCCACCAGTTGAATAAAAGAGGGATCGAGGCTCTTGTCGTCATTGGTGGAGATGGTTCTTATCGTGGAGCACTGGCTTTAAGTCAGGCGGGAATCAACTGTATCGGACTCCCGGGAACGATCGATAATGATATCCCTAGCACTGATTTTACGATTGGCTTTGATACAGCCTTACATACTGTTGTTGAAGCTGTCGATAAGCTGCGAGATACTTCCAGCTCTCATCATCGCTGCAGTGTCGTTGAAGTGATGGGCAACCGCTGCGGAGATTTAGCTTTGTGGGCCGGTATTGCCTGTGGGGCGGAAATCGTCGTAACTGCACAGACGGGATTTGAGGAAACGGAAGTTCTTGAAAGATTAAAGGAATTTGATGTCATAAAGAAAAAGCGTCATGCAATTGTCATCATTTCAGAGAAGATCACGGATGTGGATGCTTTTGCGAAAAAGGTATCCTTGAATACGGGCTTCTCGGGAAGGGCGACGGTACTCGGCCATGTGCAGCGGGGCGGAAGTCCTACGCCGCAGGATCGTGTATTAGCCAGCCGTATGGGGGAAAAAGCCGTTGAGCTTCTGATTCAGGGAATCGGAGGACAATGTGTGGGAATCAAGGATAATCAGATTATCTCTGTTCCTATTGAAGAGGCTTTGGATATTCCTCGTTCGAGCAGAAAGAAGTTGCAGCAGCTTTTCGACCGACTTGTTTAGTGAGGAGAAAACAAAAATATGGAAAGAAAAACAAAGATTGTTTGTACGATTGGACCTGCTACGGAATCAGAAGAAATGCTGATAAAGATGGCACAGACAGGAATGGATGTTTGCCGTCTGAATTTTTCACATGAAACACATGAAGAGCATTTAGTTCGTATCAACCGTATTCGTAAGGTTGCAAAGGAAACGGGACTGAAGTTTTCAATTCTTTTGGATACAAAGGGACCGGAAATCCGTACAGGAGTATTTAAAAATGGACAGGAAACATATGCAAAGGGTGATATCGTAACACTTTGCAAAGAGGAAATTGAAGGAACAAAAGAAAGATTCCAGATTCAGTGTCCGGAAGTATTTGATGATGTTGAAGAGGGTGGAACGATCCTGATCGATGACGGTAAGGTTCGTCTGACAATTCTTGAAAAGCATCCGGATGAACTGGTATGCCGTGTTGAAAATCCGGGTGTGATCAAAAACCGTAAGGGATGTAATGTTCCGGGCGTGAAGCTTTCGATGCCTTTTATCTCTAAGAAGGATGAAAGTGATATTCGTTTTGCCTGCCGTCAGAATCTTGATTTCATTGCCGCAAGCTTTACAAGAAGAAAACAGGATATCCTGGATATTCGTAAGATCCTTCAGGAAGAAGGAAATGATCGTATTCAGATCATTGCCAAGATTGAAAACCAGGAAGGCTATGACAATTTAGATGATATCTTAAATGTTGCCGATGGTATCATGGTTGCCAGAGGTGATCTAGGTGTTGACGTTTCTGTTGAATTGGTTCCTATCTATCAGAAGATGATGATCAAGCGTGCCAATGAATACGGTAAACCGGTCATCACAGCTACTCATATGTTAGAGAGCATGCAGAATAATCCGCGTTCAACACGTGCTGAAGCAAGCGATGTTGCGAATGCCGTTTTGGATGGTACGGATGCGATCATGCTTTCAGGTGAAAGTGCAATCGGAAGTTATCCGTTGGAAGCTGTAAATACGATGGTACGTATCTCAACAGCAATGGAAGAGATCCTTCCTTATCGTGAAAGATTAGAAAAGGCTATTTCTACTTCCAGAAAGACGATTGAAGATGCGATCGGTATCGCTGCAGCTGATTCAGCTTTATCACTGGAAGCAGCCGCTATCATCTGCTTTACAAGCAGTGGAAATTCGGTTAAGCGTATTTCTAAATACCGTACGAAATCACCGATCATTGCCGTATGCTTTGAAAAAGATGTTGAAAGAAGCCTGGCATTGCAGTGGGGCGTTACAACTTATTTAAGCGATGTTCAGAATACACAGCTGAATGAGTGTGAATTAGCTCGTCGTATTGCCAAGGAGCATGGTATCAAGATCGGAGAGACGATCATTCTGGTTGCCGGTTATCCACAGGGTACAGGTGCTACGAATACGTTGAAAATCATTGAAGTACGATAAAACAAAAGTAAACAAAAAAATATGTTTGAATTTGAATTAAAAAATCAAAATCAAACATTTTTTTGTTTTAAATTAAAAAAATTAAGAAAAAATCATGTAATTCAGACAAATTATTTGCTATCCTAAAAGTATGGAGGTAGACAATATGAAAGTAATTGTAAAAGATAATTATGATGAAGCAAGCTTAGAAGCATTTAAGATCATGAAAGAAGTTGTTGTCAATAAACCTAATGCCGTTTTAGGATTAGCAACAGGATCAACACCGCTGGGATTGTATAAGAATATGATCGAGGATCATAAGAAAAACGGAACATCTTATAAAAACATTACAACCTTTAATCTGGATGAATATGTAGGTATTGATCGCAATCATCCGGAAAGCTATTATACATTCATGAATAAGAATCTGTTTAGCGGTCTGGACATTCCTGCAGAAAATGTACATCTGCCTTATGGTGATACGAAAGAAGACTGCGATGCTTATGAAAAGGCCATGGAACATGTCCAGGTCGATATCCAGCTTTTAGGAATCGGTGGTAACGGACATATCGGTTTCAATGAACCGGGTACATCTTTTGATGAAACGACGCATATCGTTGAGCTTCAGGAAAGAACAAGAAAAGACAATGCTCGTTTCTTTGATAATGATATCAATCAGGTACCTACGCATGCCATTACGATGGGTATTGCGACGATCATGAAGGCCAGCAAGGTCTTGCTGATTGCTACCGGCGAAAACAAAGCTGATGCAGTGAAGGCCATGATCGAAGGACCAAGGGATACAAGCTGTCCGGCAAGTGCTTTACAGGCACACAAAGATGTGGTCGTTATTCTGGATAAGGCTGCTGCCAGCAAGCTTACAAAATAAATATTGAAAGGCTTATGAGCGATCATAAGTCTTTTATATATTAAGATATTTAAATTTATGATTTATACAAAAGATAACAAAAAATACATTCATGATATGATAAATTATATAATTATTTTAAATATATAGTATCAATATGTTGTGTAATATGATATAATATGAATGTGCTAATTCTCATTTCTTCTAGATAATATATTTCACTATCTTTTGCTTATGAAGTCAGGGTGTAGTAAAAAGGAAATGCTGTTTTAATAAAATCTTATCTGGAAAAGAGATAAAAATCAGAAGTATCAGAATAAAGGCGAAAGAAAAGATAGAGAAAGTGATTCAG
>NZ_CALVGS010000131.1 GCF_944327115.1 uncultured Traorella sp. | reverse complement strand
TAGACTCTCAGATCATGAAGAATGATGTTCTTCAGATCAGGGAATTCACGGTAATAGAAACGGTTGGAAAGAGAAAAAACTTTCATGATGCCTCCTTGATAGAAAAAAGAGTATTCACACAGATATTCTATCATAATAGAAACTATAATGATAATATAATTCAAAATTAATAACACATAATATCATAATATAAAATATACTTAACTTTTTTCAATCTCTTTCATTATCTTCCTGTCCATCAAAATTGAAATTTCCTAATATATGAAAAAACCTCCATAAGCTTATCCACTTTTGGAGGTTCATAAAATATTTATCTTACGATACTGCCTTTAGGTAAATCGCATAAAGCCAAAGCAAGCTTTTCATTATCAGCAGTTTCACCTACTAAAATCATACCCTGACTCTCTACTCCTCGTAACTTGGCAGGTTTTAAATTTGTCACAACAATGACCTTTTTCCCCTTCATATCTTCAGGTGTAAAGTGATCTGCAATACCACTGACGATCTGACGGACATCACCATTGCCGCAATCAATCTGTGAAACTAAAAGACGATCTGCTTTCGGATGTTTCTCACAAGAAAGAACTTCTCCTACCTTTAATTCCAATTTTGAGAAATCATCAAACGTAATTTCTTCTTTTTTCTCTTCCTTTACAGGTTCTTCTTTCTTAGAAGCTGCATGGTCAGCAGCAATTCTTTCCAGCATTTCTTTTTCATCAATACGTGCAAACAGAATTTCAGGTTTTTCTGCAACCTTGATTCCACACTCTAAATTTCCAAAGGTTTCACAGCTTTCAAACGAACGCTGCTGCGTATTTAAAGCATTTAAGATCTTATCACCTGTTTCCGGAAGAAAAGCACTCAGCTGGATAGCAGCAATACGTATCGATTCAAGCAGGTTATATAAGACGGTGGACAGACGATCCATCTTACCTTCTTTCGCTAAAGTCCAAGGTGTTGTTTCGTCGATATACTTGTTGCAGCGCTTCAATAAGGTGAAGATCTCACTGATCGCATCACCTACGCGCAGCTCATCCATCTTCTTTTCCACTTTCTTTGGCGTATCTAAGGCCAGTGCAATTAATTCCTTATCAACTTCTTCTTCACTCTGTCCTTTGTTTACTACACCATCGAAATATTTATTGGTCATTGAAATCGTCCGATTTACAAGATTACCTAAAACATTCGCAAGATCAGAATTGATCCTTTCGATCATCAATTCCCATGTGATCGTACCATCCTGTGCAAACGGCATCTCACTTAAACAGAAATAGCGGACGGCATCAACACCAAAATAATGCACCAGCTCATCAGCATAAATGACATTTCCCTTAGATTTCGACATCTTACCGTCACCCACTAACAGCCAAGGATGTCCAAATACCTGTTTTGGTAACGGTTCACCTAAAGCCATCAGCATGATCGGCCAATAAATCGTATGGAAACGAAGGATATCCTTTCCGATGATATGTACATCTGCCGGCCAGTATTTTTTATATTTCTCACCATGATTGCCATCAGGATCATAACCAAGACTTGTGATATAGTTGCTTAAAGCATCGATCCATACATAAACCACATGCTTCTTATCAAAATCCACAGGAACACCCCATGTAAAGGTCGATCTCGATACACACAGATCCTGAAGGCCCGGCTTCAAAAAGTTATTGATCATTTCATTCTTTCTTGATTCCGGCTGGATAAATTCAGGATGAGATTCGATATGATCGATCAAACGCTGGGCATATTTCTGTAAATTAAAGAAATAAGCTTCTTCAGTTGCTTTCTTTACAGGACGTCCGCAGTCAGGACATTTTCCATCTACGAGCTGGCTTTCCGTCCAGAAAGATTCACAAGGAGTACAGTAAAGACCTTCATATTTACCCTTATAAATATCTCCCTGATCATAAAGCTTCTTAAATATTTTCTGTACTGTCTTTACATGATAATCATCTGTCGTACGAATAAAATAATCATAATCAATATTCATCAATTTATAATTCTCTTTGATGACCTCAGCTACGGCATCAACATATTCCTGCGGACTGACTCCTGCCTCCTTAGCCTTTTCTTCGATCTTCTGACCATGTTCATCCGTTCCTGTCTGAAAAAATACATCATATCCCTGTTTTCTGCGATAACGGGCAATCGCATCTGAAAGGATGATCTCATAAGTATTACCAATATGAGGTTTCCCAGATGTATAAGCAATTGCAGTAGTTATATAGTATTTTCCTCTATCCATATATTTTCCTCCATAAAAATAAAAGATTCCGTCAAAGGACGAAATCTCGTGGTACCACCTTTATTCGTGCATTGCTGCACCTCTTTCACTTAACGCGTGTTACGGCTTTCCCTCTTCGAAAAAGCGGTTCAGAAGCCATCTTCATCTGTTCTTTCATATGCCCTTCCACCAGCCGGGCACTCTCTATGCTTCAAAAACAAACTACTCTTTTCGTCATAACCTTTCTCATATTATAGGTGAACTTTTTAGGTTTTTCAACCTTTTTCACTCACTTTTGTTTCACTCTTTGTCAAACAGCGATTGATCAATATCGCTAATAATTTTTCATATTTGCTTTCAGCCTTGGAATCACCCAGCTGGATCATCAAACCATTATCTCCATAATAGTCACTTCCGCAGCTAACAAAGCATGCACAATCACGAGCAACCTTTAAATAACGTCGAATATCCTCTTCCTCATGATAAGCAGAGAATATTTCCATACCTTCCACACCCTGTGAAAGAATTTCTTTTAATAACTCAACATCATCTCCACAGCTTTTCTTCGGATAAGCCAATATCGAGATACCCTTCGTTGCCTTGATCGTTTCCAGCACGCTTTGAAGCGTCATCAAAGGCGCTTCCACATAACACTCCTTTTTAGGTGCAAAATAATCCGCATATAAATGCTGAAAAGCATTTTCCTCATCATCACGATAAGGCTTTAAAAATTCCACATCTTCATACAACGGATTTTTAAGCACTTCATTGATGAGCATCTCCGGTGTAACGATACCGCTTGTCGTCTGATTGACCAGCCTTGAAAGATTCATATCGATGCCGCTCACCTCTTTGAACTTCTCGATCCTCTCTGCCGAAGCTTTGCGCTGTAATCTCAGATGCTCATTTCCCATCTCCACAAACAAAGGATCCTTATAATCAATGCCATATCCTAAGATCGTGAGCGGATAACCCTTATATTCACAATCCATCTCGATCCCCGGAATATATGAGATACCATAAGGCTTACTTAACACCTCAGCCTCAAAATTTGCTTTTACGCTGAATCTATCAGTAATGCTTAAGACCTGAATCCCCAAAGCACTTGCTTTCTGAAAGATTTCTTCCACTGTATCCATACCATAGATGCTGTATTTGGAATGAGCATGCAGATCATAATGATAAAAGCTTTTACCTCTTTCCAATACGGGCAACTCTTCTTTTTCTTCGTCCTTGGCTTTTTTTTTGAGATCCTCTGCTTTCTCAGCAACCGCCGCAATGCTGACCGGTTTGGTACGGCAGATAAAATCAACGATACCTCTTCCATATTTATCAAGAAGGATCACGATCAAATTCAACATGATATAAATCGGAATCCCGATTCCGTGATAAATATAGAAACATCCTAAGAATGCAAGACCACCAAGCATCTCACGAAGCATTCGCTGTGCCGATGAAGCCTTTTTATTAGAAGTATTTAAAATACGAATATCATAAACTGTCTGTCCCAAGGTCTTTCCATATACATACGTAATAAAAGGATTGGTAATGACAAAAGATGCAAATATGATATAACGGATCGTATCATCCAAAAATGTCATGACCGTTGCCGGTAAAAAGCCGGCCAATATGATAAAAATGATGAGATCCCACACCAAAAGAGGGATAAGTGTGATAACTAAATCGGTCGTCACTGCCATAAATCTTGAGAAAATATTTTTTTGTTTCATCTTATCACTTCCTTTTATTATTATATACGATAGATTCCCATATTTCAAAACTATTCGTCCAAACAGCCCAGAATTTCAAGAATTCTATTCAAATCATCGACACCATGATAAGAAATGACGATTTGCTTCGTATCAATCTTTACTTTTGTCTGAAATTTCTCTTCCAACCGATGATTTAAGTTTTCAATGAAAGGATCTTCTTTTGGCGCCGTTTTCTTCTTTTTAGGTTCATTCATTTCCTTTACTAAAGCTTCAACCTTACGAACGCTCAGATGTTCCCTGATGGCCTGATTTGCCAAAAGAATCAGATCCTCTTGATTTTCAACTCCCAAAAGAGCACGGACATGTCCCATTGAAAGCTTACCATCCAGCACCATTTTCTGAACAGCTTCAGGCAGCTTTAAAAGACGCAGCATATTCGTCACATGCTCACGGCTCTTGCCTATTTTTTTTGCCAGCTGTTCCTGAGTCATATTTAATTTTTCAATGATTTTCTGATATCCCTGTGCCTCTTCGATAGCATTCAGATCTTCACGCTGCACATTCTCCAAAAGAGCAATTTCCATCATTGCTTCATCATCAAAATCAACGATGATGGCCGGTATTGTTTCCTTATTGGCCATTTTGCTCGCTCTCAGTCTTCGCTCACCGGCAACCAGTTCATAACCGGATACGGCCTTCTTGACAAGGATCGGTGTAAACACTCCATGGATTGCAATGGAATCAGCCAGCTCCTGTAATTTATGTTCATCAAACTGTTTTCTAGGCTGATATGGATTCGGCTTGATTTCATTTACATCGATTTCAGTGGTAGAAGTGCTGTTATGTTGGATATCTTCAAGAAGATCGGTAATATTCTCTCCAAAGATCGCATCCAGCCCCTGTGTGGCAGCCTCTAAACCATGCCCCAGTTTACTTTTCTTTGCCATTCTATACCTCCTTCTGATTCTGTTTTACAACTTCACTTGCAAGGCCTGCATAAGCCTTCGCACCATCACATCTTACATCATATTCAAAAATTGTTTTTCCATGAGAAGGACTCTCTGATAATTTTACGTTGCGTGGTATGTAATTGCGATACACCTTTTCCTTAAAATGCTTGCGCACGTTCTGTTGTACCTCCACACTTAAATTCGTACGTGCATCATACATCGTCAACAACACTCCTTCGATCACTAAATTCGGATTGAACAGCTGCTGGACAAGACGAATCGTTAAAAGAAGCTGGGTTACTCCCTCTAATGCATAATATTCACACTGAATAGGAATCAGCACGGAATCTGCCGCCGTCAAAGCATTGGTATTTAATAAACCCAACGAAGGCGGACAATCAATGATGATAAAATCATATTGATCCTTGACCTCATCCAGCTTTGTCTTTAACAGCTTCTCTTTGCCTACTTCAAATTTCACCATCTGCAAATCAGCCCCCGCTAACTGAATATTGCTTGGAATCAGATCGATCGGTGGAAAATCAAGCTTTTTTACGACATCTTTGACCCGAAACTTTTCCATGATCAGGTTATACACGGATAGCTTATTCCCCTTGGCACTGCCGCCAACACCTTGTGTCGCATTACCTTGCGGATCAAAGTCAACCAATAACACCTTCTTGCCTAAATAACCTAAGCCTGCTGCCAGATTAATGCTTGTCGTTGTTTTGCCTACGCCGCCCTTCTGATTTGAAACTGCGATTATTTTTCCCATATGCTCACCCTATTCCTTTGGAAAACGGATCGTCATCGTATATCCATCTTCATCCTCATATTCACTTAAATCAGCTTTGATCCCTGCTCGCTGAATCATGGCATAAGCTTGCCGAACGGTGTTCAGCGCAATCTTGATTTCTCTGGTAAAGCCTTTTAATTTTACTTTTTCTTTCTTCTCCTGCTTGATCAGATTTTCCGTCTGTGAAACATTCAAGCCTTTTTTTACGATCTTATCCAGCATCTCCTGCTGCTTTTTTTCATCCATGCCAACTAACGAACGGGCATGACGTTCAGTAATGATCTTGCTGCTAACGGCATTCTGCACATTCTCAGAAAGATTCAAAAGACGGATCTTATTGGCAATCGCACTCTGACTTTTCCCCAGCTTCAACGCCAATTCGCTCTGCGTACAGCCGCTGACCTTCATGATCTGAACAAAGGCCTTAGCTTCTTCGATCGCACTTAGATCCTCACGCTGAATATTTTCCACTAAGGCAAGTGCCGCCATCTGCGACTCCTGCACATCCATGACATTGGCCGGGATCTCCGTCATGCCGATCATCTGACAGGCACGATAACGACGCTCTCCGGCAATGATTTCATAATAACCATACTTCTCTTTTAATGTTACCGGCTGTATCAATCCATTTTCCCGTATTGACTGCGCCAGATCCATCAGGCTTTCCTGATTAAACTCGATTCTTGGCTGATATGGATTGGCTACGATCTTTTCAATAGGTACCATTAATATTTCTTTCATACTACTCACCTCTTAACGGATTCTTCTTCATCTTAGAAAATGGACGGGGATATTTTTTAGGTGTTGGTCTTACCTTCACACATTCAATATTGATACGGCTCATTCCCTCCAATGAAGCTTCAAAAACATGTTTCACTTCACAGCCTAAAAGTGTCAAAGCCTTTTGACTCTCTTTCAGCTCTTCTCTGCCATTAGCCCCCTTCATCACGACAAAGCGGCCCCCTACTTTCACTAACGGAATACACAGCTCACATAATAAAGGCATATTGGCAACAGCCCTTGCTGTTACAAAATCAAACGATTCCCTTAATTCATGACATTCTTCCGCACGCGCATGAAGCAGCACTGCTTCGATTTTCAAAGCATTGCACAGCTCATTTAAAAAGGTTACTCGTTTTCCTAATGTTTCTATGATAGTCACATCCAATTTCGGATTCATGATTTTTAAAGGAATGCTCGGAAATCCCGCCCCGCTTCCAACATCACATAAGCTTCCGCTGAAATTTATATCAAAGCTGGGAATCAATGAATCATAGAAATGCTTCATATAGATGCCTTCTTCATCTGTAATGCTTGTCAGATTCATCTTCTGATTCCACTCAGCCAGCATCGATGCATAAATTTCAAACTGTTTCTTTTGAATATCATTCAATTTTATCTGATGTTCATTTAATTTTTCTTCAAAGCGGTCAACAATTTCCATATATTCCTCCAGTCACCCTATTATACCAAAATTCTAATCACATCAAAATAGAAAAGTGAGGATTTTATGAAATCAAAATATTCTTATATCCCCTTCTATATTTAAAAAAGTACAAAAAAACACATATTTCTTCAAATATACGTCAAAATCATCTGATTTTTACAAAAATTCTGCTTATTTTACTTTTATTTTACATAATGCTGATAACTATTTTAAATAAATCTGATAAAACATGAATGAAGGAATGATAAATTATGGATATATTTGACTTTTTAACAATGCTTGGAGGCTTATCCCTCTTTTTATTCGGTATGAATATCATGGGGCAGGCCTTAGAAAGAAGAGCGGGAAGCAATCTGCGCTCACTTCTCAGTAAGCTGACATCCAATCGAATCGTCGGCCTCCTGACAGGATTAGGAATCACCGCTGTCATCCAGAGTTCATCAGCGACAACCGTCATGGTCGTCGGCTTCGTGAATTCCGGATTAATGACCTTGAAGCAGGCAATCAATGTCATCATGGGTGCCAATATCGGTACGACCGTAACTGCATGGCTATTGAGCCTTACAGGCATTACCAGCAGCAATTTCTTTGTACAGATGCTGAAGCCTTCTTCATTTACACCGATTCTGGCTGTCATCGGAGTGATTCTTTATATGTTCTGCAAGAACACGAAGAAAAACGATACCGGCCTGATCTTTCTTGGATTTGCGACATTGATGTTCGGTATGGAAACGATGTCCAATGCTGTCAGCGGTCTTGCAGATGTGGAAGCTTTCAGAAATCTCTTCATTACTTTTGAAAATCCGATTCTGGGAATGCTGGCAGGTGCCATCCTGACGGGAATCATACAATCAAGCTCTGCTTCGGTAGGAATCCTGCAGGCATTGGCTGTTACGGGACAGGTTTCCTATGGTGCCGCTATCCCTATCATCATGGGACAGAATATCGGTACCTGTGTGACGGCCCTGCTGTCTTCGATCGGCACAAATAAAAATGCAAAGCGGGCGGCCATGGTCCATCTTTCATTTAATGTTATCGGAACGATCGTATGGCTCAGCGTATTCTGTATCGTGAAGGCTTGGTTTGATCCTGTATTATTAAATCAGCCGGCATCGCTGGTGGGTATTGCTGTGGCACACTCTTCTTTTAATATTTTGTGTACGATACTCATGCTTCCGCTTTCTGATTTCTTAGAAAAGCTGGTCATTTTCTTAGTACCGGATAACAAGGATGCCGAAGACGACAAGCATGTCGAATTAGATGAACGTCTGCTCACTACACCGCCCATTGCCCTGAAAAGATGTCGTGAGGTAGCAGCAGATATGTTTACCTGTTCATCAAAGGCATTAAAGAACAGCTTAAAAAGCTTAGATAACTATTCATCCAAGCTTGCTGAAAGCGTCCGTGACAAAGAAGAACGCGTGGATTATTATAAGGATATCCTCAGCTCCTATCTGGTAAAGCTCAGCACCTATCAGATCAGCGAAGCCGATAGTGCCGAAGCCGCCAAGCTTCTTAAGATCATCAGTGATTTTGAGCGGATTTCCAATTTAGCGGTGAATCTTCTGGAATCAGCCGAAGAATTAAAGATCAAGGATCTTCATCTCAGCAAAACGGCCGAAAAAGAAATGAACCTTTTCATTGAGGCCATCAATGAAATCCTGAAGCTTTCCCAAACCGCCTTTCTTAACAATGATCTTGAAGCCGCTGAAAGGGTCGAACCACTGATGCAGGCCATCGACACACTTAAAGAAGAATTGCGAACACGTCATATCCAACGCTTGCAACGAGGAGAATGCAGCATTGAAGCCGGATTTGTCTGGACAGACATTCTGACAAACCTGGAACGAATATCCAGACACTGTTCAAGCATTGCCCGCAATGTGATCGATATTTCACTTGAAGACATCAATCTCCATGAATATCTTCGCAATATGCGAAGCACCAATGAAAGCTTCAAAGAAAATTATCTTTCATATCTTAATAAATATTCTCCAAAAAATATAGAAGCTCAAGCAGCATAAAGATATGCCAACAACGGCATATCTTTTTATATATCTTCAATATAATGAACTTCAGATTCATTCCAACATTTCATATAAACTCTTTCTTTGCCATCAAGATTCAATTGATACATACGAAAAGTTATTTTTGGGCTGCCATAACTCACATAAGAATAACAATACTTCATACCCAAATGTTTCATAACCCTTCCACTGGCCTCATTTTTTACATCATGCGTAGCTGTGATATAAGGAAACGAATCTTTTTTTAACTGTTCGATCAATCCTCTTAATACACAAGTCCCTGATGCCAGTATTTCTTACTCAGAACATAGCCAAGATCATGACTTTTTTCCATACTGAGTTGAATATATGTACATAAAAAAATGCATCTTCCGATGCATTTTAATTAAGCTTTATCATTTGAACCGAATTCTACGATCTTAGCCTTTACTAATTCTTTGATAGCTTCTGTTCCCGGAGCTAACAGCTTACGAGGGTCGAATCCTTTACCAACCTGATCCTTACCTTCTTCGATGTATTTACGAGTAGCTTCTGCGAAAGCGATCTGGCACTCTGTATTCACATTGATCTTGCTGACACCTAATGAAATTGCCTTAGCGATCTGATCAGCAGGAATACCTGAACCGCCATGCAATACAAGTGGCTTACCATTTGTCTTAGCCTGAATCTGTGCCAATACATCAAAATTCAATCCGGCCCAGTTTGCAGGATACTTACCATGGATGTTTCCGATACCGGCAGCTAAGAAATCAACACCTAATGCAGCAATCTTAGCACATTCTTCCGGATCAGCAACCTCACCTGTACCGATAACGCCATCTTCTTCACCACCGATAGCACCTACTTCACACTCAACAGAAATTCCTTTTGAGTGAGCTAATTCAATGATTTCTTTTGACTTTGCAACGTTTTCTTCAAAATCATATTTTGAACCATCAAACATAACTGAAGAGAAACCAGCTTCGATACAAGCCTTTGCACCGTCAAATGAACCGTGATCCAAGTGTAAAGCAACCGGAACCGTAATTCCTAAATAATCGATCAATTCCTTGACCATAGCTGCTACTGTCTTGTAACCACCCATGTATTTTCCAGCACCTTCACTTACACCTAAGATCACAGGTGAATTCGTTTCCTGTGCTGCCTGTAAGATTGCTTTTGTCCATTCAAGGTTATTAATATTGAATGCTCCTACAGCGTAATGACCAGCATGGGCCTTTTCCAACATTTCTGTTGCGCTAACTAATGCCATAATTTCTTCCTCCTCTATTTTCTGCACTTTTATTATACTCAATTTCCATGCAAAGTTAAAGCAAGAAAATTTAAAAAATTAAGAAAAATATATTTGTTCATAAGAAAAGCAGAGAATATTCCTCTGCTCATATCAAAACACTAATATTTTTCTTCGTCTTTTTCGTTTTCTTCTTCCTCGTCATCTAAATCAAATTCATCATCTTCATCGCCATCATCATCCATAAATTCCGCAGTATCGATCACCGTTTCACTAAAAGTATGGCGACTTCTTAAATCCCATTTGTTTTCACCCATGTTCACAAAGCGGCTGTCTAAACACAAGTCAGAATAGAACTGCGCAATCATGTCTTCCTGTTGGGAAGGACTTAAAGCTTCGATTTGTGAAATTTCTTCCCAAAGCTTTAGAAAAGGTGTGGGTTTCTTTTTCTTTGTCAGCAGGTTATACGCAATATCAAGCTTTGATGCTTTCATGTAAATCCTCCTCCCTTCCATTAACTTTCCTATATATACAACGCTTTACATGTGTTGTCAAGAGTTTCTTTTCGTAATAAGAATATGTGCCAAATCCCAAACTATACCACTTTTCTGATTTTAATGCTTAATCGGTAAGATTCGACCACATGACTCTCATGCATGACATCATAAATAAGCGTGATCATTTCTTCTTTTTGATCATAATGACGTGTATAAAGCCCGATCTCTAATATACCGTATTGGCTTTCGATCAGCCCTTTTGTCTTCTGTTTTAAAATAAAATCCAACGTGGATCGATTCTCACAATTACGATATATCGTACACCCTTTATCATCTCCCTTGATTTCCACCGTACCCATATAAGGCTTTTTTTCCTCAAAAGAGAAATGAAAATCATGTACATTTTTCTCTGCTTCTATGATTTGATCACATAAAAGAACCTCTTCTTTCGTCGTCAGATTTTTTTGTTTTACGGATACCTTATATTTCATGAGTATCATTATAGCGATTCTTTTTCTGATTACAACATTTTTGATTAAGAATTTCTTTTTTTTCGCATAATAAAGATGAGGTGTTTTATGAAAAAAGCTTTGAAATGGTTTTTTGGCGGATGCAGTTTTCTTTTTTTTATCTTTCTATTGTTTTTCGGCTGCGCCAAGCTCATACCGTTAGACCTGACATCAAAAAAAGAGAAAATAACGCTTTATGATATCAATCAGGAAGTATTTTATGAATCTAACTTCAATGAACAGCTTACTTGGCGTCAATTAGATGAATTTCCTGATGAACTTCTTGAATTTATCATCCAGATCGAAGATAAGCGTTTTTATGATCATTTGGGATTTGATCCGATTCGTATCGCAAAAGCAATGATCACGAATCTTAAGGCAAATAAAATCGTGGAAGGCGGCAGCTCGCTTTCCCAGCAAATGGCCAAGAATCTTTTTTTAACGAATCAACAGACATATTCACGAAAGCTCCAGGAGCTTTTTTATGCCGCCCAGATGGAAATGCAGTACAGCAAAGAAGAAATACTGGAAAGTTATCTTAATACATTATACTTTGGACATGGGATCTATGGATTTCATGAAGCCAGTGAGTTTTACTTTAATCAGCCTTTACAGGATTGTTCGCAGGCAGAGATGGTCATGCTGATCGGAATCATCAATGGTCCTTCTTTATATTCACCGTTTATCGATCTTGAAGCTTCCATGGAGCGGACGCATCTTTTATTGACCTATCTCAAAGATGAGGGAATCCTAAGCCAAATTGAGTATGAGCATGCTGTAAATGAAAAGATCGCACTGGCAGAAGAAAAATATGAGGATGAAGATGCCTCCTACTATATTCAGGCTGTCTTAGATGAAATGAATGCATTAAAGATTGATACTTCATCAGGAATTTCAATATATACATCCTATGATCCTAAGGCCCAGCATGCCCTCAGCACCTCGATACGCTCACACGCCAGTAGTGATGCCTGTGAAAGCAGCGGCATCATCCTGGATCCGTCAACAGGCTCGATCGCAGCGATCAGCGGAGGCAAAAACTATACGACAAGCGAATATATACGGCCGCTGTATTCTAAACGTCAGGTAGGCTCTACCATCAAACCTCTGTTGTATTACAATGCACTTAGGGCAGGCTTTACGCCATCCACTCTTTTTATGTCGTCACCTACGACCTTTCAGATCGATGAAAATACGACCTATGCACCTATTAACTATGATAATCGTTATCCTAACCGTGAGATTTCAATGATCAATGCGATTGCCGTTTCTGATAATATCTATGCCATGAAAACACACTTATTTTTAGGTATGGATGTCTTAAGCGATTCTCTCAAAGCTTTTCATGTCGAATCCGATCCTCTTCCCTCATTAGCTCTGGGAACCGTTGAAATGTCCCTCATGGAGCTTACTTCTATCTATAATACATTTGCATCCATGGGCTACTATACCAAACCGACGTTTATCAAAGCAATCTATCAGGATCAAAAGGTGCTTTATGAAAATGAATATAAAAAAACGATCAGCCTGGACAGCGATACCGTCCTTGTCTTGAATCAGCTGCTGACAAGCACCTATGATATCAAAAATAAAACCGTAACGATGCCTACTCTTGTCAATACAGCCCCAAAAGTCAAAGTGGCCGCTAAATCCGGTACCAGTGATTTTGACAGTTTGATCGTTGGTTACAATCCGGATTATACGATTGGGATATGGAGCGGTTTTGACGATGCGCGCATATTAAAAGAGGAATATTTTCAAATATCTAAGAAAATATTCCAAAGTACATTCAATCAGCTTTATGAAGATGAAACAGTATCCGGCTGGTATCAGAAAAGTAAAAACATTGAAGCACGCATCGTAAATCCCATTACCGGCAAGGAATCACTGTTAGGAAGTGAATACTGGTATCTGAAATAGCTTTATTGGCATTCGAAAACAATTCTACCTTGTCCTTTATCCACTTGAAGCTTCATGATCGCACCATTGATCATGATCATTCTTGGACTTGTATGTCCGATATCACAGTTATATATATAAGGAATGTCCTCCAAAGCTTCTTTTAAGGCATCCTGATACGTCATTCCCGTATGGTTGCTTTCAAAACAGGTTCTGCCAAACAAAACTGCTTTTGTATAATTAAAATAATTGGCGTATTTCATCTGTAATAATGTCAGATAGACATCTTCAGCACTCATTCCATAATTATCAAAATACCAGATGATCCCATCTTCTTTATATTTTTCTATGAAAGAGGATGTCGCATCATATCGGGTTCCCATAAGGTCTTTGATCACCTCTAAACAGCCGCCGATACACCTTCCGCTCACATCGATCTTCTGATCATGGCGCCAGATAACCTTTTGGTCAAAGATCAGTTTTTCTTCCTGATAATTCTTTTGTGACTGAAAATAATCAAATGATGTTTGGACGATCAGATTTCCTTCCATGATCTTTAAGCTTTTCTCTACATAATCATGTTCAATATAAAAGGAGCCGGCATTCATACCATACAGACTGGCAATGTCATATCTTGTCGTCAGGATATAGAGAAGTGAAGTAGGATCGGAATATCCCATATACCATTTTGGATGCCGGCATATCAGATCCCAATCAATATAAGGCAATATTTCAAACATAAAATCACCGCCGCTGGCACACAGGATCATCCTTGCTTCATCATCTAAGCATAATGCTTCCAACTCTTTTGCACGAACAAATGCCGTATTGGAACGATATCCGCTGTTACGGACACTGGCTGTTTCTTTGATCTGATACTTTTTCATAAGACGCTGAATAGAACATTCATATTCATCGAGCTTCATGCCTACGCCTTTGCTGGGCGCACAGATACCAATCGTTTCTTTTGATTTTATAAATTTAGGATAATACACAGTTTTTCTCCTTTTATTCTATTTTATAGGAAAGAATGCTTTTTTATCTTCCTTTAGTTTTCCATGGACAATGGCAGATACGATATCACTGACAACGGACAATTCTTCAATGGATCCATTCTCTTTTAAAATCCAGATATTATGTCCTTCACCGCTTTTATAAGGCTGGTATGGCCGCTGTCTGGCTTCATCATGAATCACATAATATTTTGGATCATAACCAAGCTGACGCACCTTTTCTTTAATTTTTGCCAAATCATCTTCATCATAGATCGTTTTATATTCAAATAGATCCCGATTTAAAAGACGACGGGCCAGATCCGCAACAATCGCATCATCCGATTCACTCAGCAGTGTAAAGCCATATAAAGCGGCTGATTCATCCATCTTAAAATGATCTTCGACCGTATCCTGCTGCTTCAAGAACGGCTGGAACATCCGAATGTGATCCAGCTTGGAAGGATCGCTCGCATAAAGATCCTTCAATCGTTTAAAGACGCTGTGTAAGATCCCTTCATAGCTGCGTGTTACCGGATGGAAATACACCTGCCAGTACATATGATAACGTGCCATGATATAGTCTTCGACCGTATGAATCCCGCTTTCCTTCATCACGATCTTACGATCCTTGACCCGCATCGTACGCAAGATCCTTTCCAGATCGAAATTACCATAGCTGGTTCCTGTAAAATACGCATCCCTTAATAAATAGTCCATACGATCAGCATCCAATTGTCCGGAAACGATCTGATTTAAGAGATCATTAGGATGAGAGTAATCAATGATCGATGCTACTTTATCCGGAAAATCATCGGCAATGCCGCTTAAAATATGATGAATCTCAGTATCCTCTAAAATAATCCTTCGTGTATAGGTTTCATGAGTCGTAGGTGTAATGGCTTCAAAGGCATGAGAAAAAGGACCATGACCCACATCATGAAGCAAGGCAGCACACATGACCGTTACCTTATCCTCTTCGCTCAGATCTTTTAATCCGCTGACCTCATTCACCATTCTTCTTGTGATCTCATACACTCCCAGGGAATGAGCAAAACGTGAATGCTCTGCGGTATGATAGACCATATAGGTACCACCCAATTGATGGATCCTTCTTAAGCGTTGAAATTCTTTGGCATTGATGCAATCCCATATGACTTGATATTCAACATGAATATATCCATGCACAGGATCGCGCATGACCTTCACTTCGTTTGTTTTCGCAAACATGATCTCACCTCGCTTGAATATCTGCAATTGCTGCCTCTACGCTATCGACGACATGATCCGCCTCTTTTTGAATGGCTTCAGTGGCACTTTGAACGGTATAGCTTTGAAATTGACGAAGCATTCCTACATCATTATAAGAATCTCCTATGACAAAAACCTCATCGGCTTCTGTATGCATGGCAATTATTTCTACCGCATGCTCTTTGCTGGCATGCTCACCGACGATGTCGATAAAGCTCTTGTTGACATAAACGCTGCACCCAAGCTTCATTTCCTTTAGCTTTTCAGATAAAAGAAGCGCTTTTTCCTCACTTCCGCAACTGATCGAACACATATAGATATCGTCATCAATTTCATGATAATCTTTGACATGACAACGATATAAAGATCGATGATGCAGTTTAAAGAGCCAGTCATGGATATTAAAATGAAAGCTCTTATGAAAGACCTTCGTAAGAGAAAGGATGCTTATTTGCGAAACACCTTCCTTCATTAAGACATCATAAAGACGGTCTAAATCAATTTTTAAAGGATCGTCATATAAGACCTTACCTTTAGAATCCAGAATTCGTCCGCCATTATAAACCGCCAAGTAATCCGGACGGAAATCTGTATCTTCAAAATGACTGAGAACAGATGCAGCATCTCTGCCGGTTACGATTGCGAAAACATTCTTTTTTTGAAATACACTGGCAGCAGATATATTTTCCATGAACATTTTTTTATTTCTGAAAAAAAATGTTCCATCAAAATCTGAGGCTAAAAGCTTCATGACTTCACTCCTTTATTTTTCTACTAAAACGCTGGCAATTGCCAATACGCCTTCTTCATGTCCAACAAACCCCATTTTTTCACCACGGGTCGCTTTTACACTAACACAATCAACATCACATTCACAGACAGAAGCAATATTTTCTCGCATCTTTTGAATATGTGGTGCCATTTTCGGCTTTTCAATATTGATCGTTGAATCAACATTAACAAGATGATAGCCTTTCTCTTTCATCATCTCTACACAGCCTTTTAAGATCAGCATCGAATCCATGCCTTCTGTACTTGATGCTGTATCAGGAAAATGTTTTCCAAGATCACCTAATGCCAAGGCTCCTAAAATTGCTTCGGCGATCGCATGCAGCAGGGCATCGGCATCACTGTGTCCATAACATCCCTTCACATGTTCAATCTCTACACCACCCAATATCAGCTTACGTCCTTCTACGAGCTGATGGATATCCATCGCATTTCCTATTCGTATCATAATTTCTCCTCTTGAATGGCTTTATTATAACACTTTTTCTACAAAAATACTTTTCTTATATGAATTTACATATTTATTATAAACCGGATCTAAGGGTTATTTCTTTAAGATGACAACTCTAATTGACAAATTGTAAACTTCCTTTTCTTGCAAATAAAGCTTACAAATTCTATACTACAAGTAGATGAAGGGAGTGCTACTATGTCATTAGGAAAAAACATTTACAATTTAAGAAAAGAAAAAGGATATTCTCAAGAGGAGCTTGCTCATAAATGCAATGTTTCCCGACAGGCGATCAGCAAATGGGAAGCCGATGAGGTCATGCCGGACACCAATAATCTTTTAATGCTCAGCAAGATCTTTCATATTACGATTGATGAGTTACTAGAAAATGAAGTTCATACGGCAAAGCCTGATACATTTGATAAAAGTGTTCGTCTTGTCAGAAAACACTGGGCAAAAATTGGTTACTATTTAATATACTCCGGTATCGTTGCTCTTGTTTTCTATTTTTTATCAAGAGCAATGACGCCATCATTCTTAAGATCTGGATCGATGTATGGTGACTTTTTCACTGATTTTACGAATCCCGTCGCAGATCCTTTTACATTCATGTCAAACTTTGTACTTATCTTTGGTATCATCATATTAGCTGCAGGAATCGGTCTTGTTATCTACGATTATCGAAAAAATAAAAAGAAATAATAGGGATGTAATAAAAAGGGCATAAATAACCACCGTCAAAACCGGTGGTTTTTAGCCGTGCTTACACAGCGCATGTCACTCCGCCTTATACTTCCTGTTTCCCACTGCCCGTAAACGGGTCTTTGATCTTGGACACTATGATATAATAACTGCGTACATTTATTTATTGTTCGTATGCAGAAAGTTGTTGTACGTGTTTGAATAAGAAAGGAATTATAAAAAAAGGAATTGAAAATTTCTGATGGTCTTCAGCATATAAAAAACAGTATAACTCATTTTTCTGAGTTACACTGTATCTTAAAAAAACCTTTTCTTAACGAGTCAAAACTGACACTATTTTTACTCAACATCTATCTCCTCAGCATCTGAATCAATGACCATATTTTCTACTTTCGATTTAAAATCTTTTACCTTCTTGCTTAGAATAAAGATCGTAACCAAATCACTGATGCCATTTATGATCAGCGAAATACCGACAAACACGATCACTGATAAATACGCCGCAAAAGGATAAAAGACCATCAAAATACCCAAAACAACACTGATCACAGCTACAATCATCACGATCCACCATCGATCATAACCCAATCTTTTCAAATCCCATGCATTTTGTATTTTCACTACACTGTCGACCATGACAACAATACCTAACACTACAGGCAGCGTTCCGATCAATATTTCGGGAACCATGATCACATAAATACCGATTGCCGCTCCTAAAATACCCTGTACAAGATCATAGCGATAGTTGACAAAAGGTGATTTTGTCCTTTGATACAAGATCAGATGGAAAACACCATAGATGATTGCAAGCCCGCCGATCAGATAACAGATTGCATAGCCGCTCACTTTCGGAAATACGACAAGAATCAATCCTAATATCAGATAAAAGATAGCCAGCAGAATCATATTCCTTTTTAAGTCCTTGATCATATCTAACATTTGTATCACCTCTATGACTATTATATCCGTCTTTGATCATACTTTCCAATTTCTTCTTACATATTTACTATTTTGGTGAAATCTAAACCCACCAAATCAATAAAATGAATATCTCAAAGAATGGTCATATGATGATAACAGCATAAGCTTTTAAAGAGAGTTTTTTATAATTTACCTCTTCTAAAATAATTGAGAGGATAATAATGATATCAATGACATGATCGTCCAATATTTACATAGCCATGATTTTAAGCTTATTCAGGTACCGAAGGTCTTCTATATTCTAAAAACCATGAATATGACTGGAATGGATGGTGAAACGGTATTATCAAAAATCAGAGAAACATCGGAGATTCCTATCATTGTCCTGACCGCTAAAGACAGTTTAAATAGCAAAGTTGAAATATTAGGTGCAGGAGCCGATGATTATCTGTGTAAACCTTTTGAATTAGAAGAATTATTGGCACGAATCCATGTTCAATTAAGAAAGAGAAATAAAACTTCTTCCAATTCCTCAATATTTAAAAAGCTTGTCTTAAACAGTGAAAAATTTGATGCTTCTATTGATGAAACACCTTAATTCATCAATATATTACCCTCAGTTTTTCATTAACCGTCACGATATTGCCTGTATTTAATGTAAATGTGAGCTGATCCGTATTCTCCAAGGTTTCTTTACTAAAGTGATATTCATTATAAACACTCTTCTCCTGTGTTATGCTCCACGATTGATAAGTCGAATTCAGCTCAGAAAGTAATAATTGACTACAATCATCTCTGAGAATGTTCTTATTTTTTATGATCAGATCAAGACCGCCATATTCATCATAGCTTGCTTCCACAAGCTCAACGCTTTCTGTTGGATCATTCAACGTTTCACTTTCTATATCAAATGTAACGATTCCCGGTTTTTCAATGAGTTCTACCGATTCAAGAATGATTTCAAAATCATCACTTATAAAATATGGTGTATCAATAAAATATATATTATTCAAAGCAAGTATTCCTAATCGTTCGATTTTTTCACCGTTGATGATAAGTGTGAATTCCGGATGTGCAAGTGTATATTGATTTTTTTCATCTTCCTGAACATAGATTCTTACTGATAATGGATAGATTTCAATTTTTTCGATCGTCAGTTTCTGATCTTCAATGTCAAATGTTTGATTGACCATGACTTCTTTCTTCTTGGCAATCTTGCTCATATCGATCGGTAATTCTACATGTAAGATCTGTCCCCGATATTGAACATCCATATAAAATGATGAATAAGCACTGATATCTTCACCTTCAATAAGAACATATTCCATCATATCATAATCATCAGATGGTGATAGATATGAAACGCTCCCTTTATCTTCATCAGATGGGAATACGGAAAGAGTATATTCTCCTATAGTAAGTTTTTCATCATCTAAATAAACATTATAGAAAAGATAGATTGATCTTTCATCTACAAGCATGCTGTCAACTACGATCTTGAAATTATCTTCTTCAACGGTTAAATTTAATACTTGTACATAATCGTTTTCCATCGCAAATTTAATGCTTTCATTGATATTTAAGGCCTCTGTCAGCTTATTTAAGATAGGGATATTCCTTGTCGCATTCACAAAGCTTTGGGATGTATTAGAAAGTATAAATAAGAGGGCAAAGATTGCGGTAAATGATTGAAGGAAGCGGATCGAGAAGTGTTTTCTTTTATGTCTTTTCATTTGTGTACGAATAAGCTCTTCACTGAAATCAAAATTTGAAGCTGCTTTTTTCCATTCATCAAATTGTTTTTTATTCATACTCTCCCTCCTTTAACTGATATTTCAATTCTTCAAGTATTTTGTAGTATTTTGATTTGATCGTACTTAAAGGCATATTTAAATACTCCGCAATCTCTTTGAGAGTCGCTTTTTCAAAAAAATGTAAGATGATGATGCTTCTTTCCGGTTCATCAAGTCCATAGACCATGGAACGCAAAGGAATATCTTTTTGATGATCATCATGGAGATCGATTTTTAATTCAAAGTTCTTTTTCTGTTGATTGATTTCTTTTAAACAATTATTGATCAATATGCGTATCAGCCATGTATCGAAGTATTGAGGTTGACGGCATTTTTTTCGATTCTTATATGCCTGATAGATCGTTTCGGAGATTGCATCTTCACACATGGCATCATTTAGGCAATATTTATAAGCGATACGCTTTAGTTTTTCTTTTTTCTCCATGATAAGCTTCACAAATGCTTCATCATCATTTTTTAAAGCTCTTTTTATATGTTTCTCATCCATGATTCCTTCTCCTTTCATCTATTAGATATTATAAATATCAAAAAAGTTTAAATTTTTCATTTAAAGTATATAAGAAAAAAGCTGAAAATAAAACTTATTGTTCTATCTTCAGCTTTTCGTTTTCTTCATCATATTTACTTAATATCACTTTATCTTCTTTCAGAGATGCCTGTACATCAATAATACGTTGATTCAATGATCCTTTGAATTTGAGCTGATAGTGTTTTTGATCATTGATAAAACGTCCATCGACCAATACATCTACATATTGAAGCAATTCAAAACAATCTTTCTTTTCAAGCAGTTCTTCATAAAGATAACCACTGTAAGCCCATATATTTAAGTTCTTTTTCTTTGCCGCCTTAGCAATTTCTATAAGAGGCAGGGGCTGTTCAAAAGGTTCTCCTCCAGAAAAGGTAATTCCCTGCTGCAGCTTGATGTCATCCAACAACGCAATGATCGTTTCCACATCTTCTTCAAAGCCGCCGTTGTAATCATGGGTCTGCGGGTTATGACAAAACGGGCAGTGATGCGGACAGCCCTGTGTCCAAACAACGATCCTTAATCCCGGTCCATCGACGATACTGTCAATATTGCACTTGCCTGCTAATCTTATTTTCATCTCAGACATGTTTTACACGATCATGCTCTTCAGCTCTTTTCGCATCATTAAAACGATCGACCGTTCCTACCAGATATCCTGTGATACGGCGGATCTTATCGAATTTTACTTCACCTTTTGTTTCATCACGACCGCATTTCGGACAGCGATGTCCTTCGATAACACCCGAATAACCACAAACCGGATCACGGTCTACCGGATGATTGATGCTTCCATAGCCCACACCGCTTTCCTTCATACAGCGCACAACCGCTTCAAAGGCTTCGAGATTGTTGCATGGATCCCCATCCATTTCCACATAAGAAATATGTCCGCCATTGGTCAACTCATGATAAGGAGCTTCGATCTTGATCTTATCAAACGCACTGATATGATAGTAAACCGGCACATGGAAACTATTTGTATAATATTCACGGTCCGTTATACCTTCAATGATGCCGAAACGCTTTTTATCCATACGTGTAAAGCGACCGGCCAATCCTTCTGCCGGAGTAGCAATCAATGAAAAATTCAAATGATCTATATTCATTTGCTGATCCATGCGCTCACGCATATGGGAAATGATCTTCAAGCCTAACTTCTGTGCCTCTTCGCTCTCTCCGTGATGAACACCGATACATGCTTTCAAGCATTCCGCAAGACCGATAAAACCTAACGTCAGGGTTCCTTGTTTCACGACATCTTCCAACGTATCATTCCAGCCCAGCTTATCTGAACCCCGCCATATTCCCTGTCCCATAAGGAAAGGAAAATTCTTAACTTTTTTATTAGACTGGATCACAAGTCTTTCTTTTAACTGGGCAATCACCGCATCGATCTTAGAATCCAGCTCCGCAAAGAAACCAACCTCATCAAACTTACCTAATGTCACAACTCCATGCTTGATACCGATGCGTGGAAGGTTGATCGATGTAAAAGAACAGTTTCCTCTGCCTGTAACCGTTGACTCACCATTGATATTACCCACTACTCGTGTACGGCAGCCCATATAAGTCGCTTCTGAATCAACATTGCCCGGTATATAATACTGTTTATTGAAAGGGGCATCCAAAAAAGAGAAATTCGGGAAAAGCCGCTTGGCTGAGCAGCGCATGCTTAGCTTGAAAAGATCATAGTTAGGATCTTCTTCATTATAGCTGACCCCTTCTTTTACTTTAAAAATAAGGATCGGGAAGATAGGCGTTTCCCCATTTCCAAGCCCTGCTTCCTGTGCTAATATCAGATTCTTCGATACCATCCTTCCTTCTTCTGAAGTATCCGTACCGAAGTTAATGCTTGAGAACGGCACCTGTGCACCTGCACGAGAATGCATCGTATTTAGATTATGGATAAAGCCTTCCATGGACTGATATGTCTTTTTATCTGTTTCCTGGTAAGTTTCATCATAAGCAAATTTTTCTATCTTTTCAATATCACTTTCAGAAAGCTCATATTTATCTCTTAATAATTCTCTTTGTTCATCCAGATATTCCTCAGGCATATTGATTTTTGGATAAACACCTTTATTGTGTTCAATCGCTTTTAAATCATCTGAAACATTCACATCCAGACCTTTAAACAATTCAACGGCCTTTTTCACATTTTGATAATATGTTTTCTTAAATGTCTTTTCAACGCCCGGCGCTAAATAATAATCAAAAGCAGGTACGCTCTGTCCGCCATGCTGGTCATTTTGATTGCTTTGAATAGCGATCGCTGCCAACGCTCCATAAGACATGATATCCTGTGGCTCTCTTAAAAATCCATGTCCCGTAGAAAAACCGCCTTTAAATAACTTTGAAAGATCAATCTGACAGCAAGTCAACGTTCCCATGTTCATAAAATCCATATCATGTACATGAATATCTCCATTTTCATGAAGCAGAGCATGCTCCGGATTCATCACCTGGCTCATACAGAATTCTTTTGAAACAGCACTTCCATACTGAAGCATGGTACCCATGGCCGTATTTCCGTCAATATTGGCATTATCACGCTTCAGATCACTTTCATTTGAATCAGAAAAAGTTATTTCCTTGATCGATCTCATCAGACGACTCTTCATATTGCGAATATTCGTTCTTTCAGCGCGATATAGGATATACTTTTCACTTGTCTTCGCATGACCGGTTTCGATCAATACTTTTACGACTGCATCCTGAACCTGTTCCACAGAAGGAATAGAATCCCTATATTCTCTATTTAAAAGAGATACGACACGATCGGTCAGATACTCTGCGGTACTGTAATCTGCCTCTGTGCCCTCTTCTTTTGCCACCTGTGTAGCCGCTAAAAAAATGGCTCGTGTGATTCGCTCCGGAATGAAATGATCTTCACGTCCATCTCTTTTTCTGATCTTAGTAATCATATGTAAAGCCTCCCAATTTCTTCTCTAAAATGTCCTTTGTTTTTTTTATTATAGACTTTTTAAATATCATTTACAATGTGTTTGACTATGAAAGTCATTTACATTTTCATGCCTTTTTTTGTCAAAAAAAGAAAAGAAATCAAACCCCTGTTATCAAAAAGATTGGTCTGATTTCCTCTTTTTTTCTATATCCGATTTGTACTGCCTACCACCTGCATTTTATCCATGACATATTGCTTGACATATTCGCGCCCTCTTGTTCCGTATTTCTTCGGATCGAAGACATCAGGGTTTTCAGCCAATATTTCCTTGACCCCTTTCGTATAGGCAATTCTTAGATCCGTGGCATAATTGACCTTGCAGATACCACGCTTTACACATTCTTTTACGACATCATCATCAACACCGCTGGTTCCATGAAGCACCAAAGGAATATCTACGACTTTGCGGATTGCACTTAAACGCTCCAGATCCAGCTTCGGTGCATGCTTATACACACCATGTGCCGTTCCGATTGCGACAGCTAATGAATCACAATTGGTGCGTTCTACAAATTCTTTTGCCTTTTGTGGATCGGTATAGCCTCCTTCACCATTATCAAGACTATCCTCTTTGCCACCTACCGTACCCAGCTCTGCTTCAACAGGAATACCAGCACCATGAGCCGCTTGTACCACTGCTGATGTCAAAGCGATATTTTCTTCAAATGACTTTGGAGAACCATCGATCATGATCGAAGTATAACCACACCTAAATGTCTGCATCGCTAATTCAAAGCTATTGCCATGATCCAAATGAACCGCTATCGGTACTACTGATTTCTGTGCCAATGCCTTGACATTCGCAAAATATAATTCAGGACTTGCATACTTTAATGTAGATGGTGTCGTCTGAATGATGACTGGTGAACGCATTTCTTCGGCAGCGGCAATGACCGCCTGTACCATTTCCATATTTTCCACATTGAAGGCACCTACTGCATAGTGATTTTTTTGTGCTTCAAGAAGCATTTCTTTCGTTGTTACTAACATAACACCACTCCATTTCAGCTATTATCAGCTG
>NZ_CALVGS010000130.1 GCF_944327115.1 uncultured Traorella sp. | reverse complement strand
AAAAAGATGGAACTTAGAGAAAAATTTGGTTTTGGATGCATGCGTCTTCCTATGAAAGATAAAGAGGTTGATCTTGAACAGGTCAATCAGATGGTAGATGAATTTATCGAAGCGGGATTTAATTATTTTGATACGGCTCATGGTTATCTGGATGGGTTAAGTGAAACGGCGGTAAGGGAATGTGTCGCAAAGCGTTATCCCCGTGACGCTTATTATCTGACCAATAAGCTGACATCAAACTTTTTTAATTCTTATGAGGATCTGATGCCGCTGTTTGAATTACAGCTGAAGCAGTGTGGGGTGGATTATTTTGATTATTATCTGCTGCATGCGATGAATCGTGAATATTATAAAAAATATACTTCATGCCGGGCCTTTGAGTTTGTACAGGAACTCAAGCAGGCGAATAAAATAAAACATATCGGAATGTCTTTTCATGATCAGCCGGAGCTATTGGATAAGATCTTAAGCGAGCATCCGGAGATAGAGGTCGTTCAGATCCAGTTTAACTATCTGGATGCGGATAATCCGAATGTTGAAAGTGATAAGGTATATCAGGTATGTGTCAAGCATCATAAACCTGTCATTGTCATGGAACCGGTACGTGGCGGACGATTAGCGGATCTGCCGGCAGAGGCCGGAAAGGTTCTGGATGAGCTTCATGGCGGCTCTTATGCCAGTTATGCACTGCGTTATGCTGCCAGCTTTGACCAGGTCTTCATGGTGCTTAGCGGAATGAGCAGCCTGGAACAGATGCGTGATAATCTTGCGACGATGAAAGATTTCAAAAAGATGAATGAAGAAGAGTTTGTGGCAGTCGCAAAGGTACGTGAAATACTGAAAACGCTCCATCAGATCGAATGTACGGCATGTCAGTATTGTGTTGCCGGCTGTCCGAAGCAGATACCGATACCGGATATATTTGCTTTATATAATGCGAAAAAGACCTATAATGACTGGACCAGTGCATCGAATTATAAAAAATGTACTGAGAATAAAGGAAAAGCAAGTGACTGCATCAAATGTGGCAAATGTGAGCATGCCTGTCCTCAGCATCTGAAGATTCGTGATCTGCTGGAGGAGGCTGCAAAGGTTTTTGAATAATGAAACATGCATTGAATCTTTCATGATTTGATGCATTTTCGTTAACAAACAGGTTTGGATCATGGAAGCGTCATTGATTTTAAGTTATTTTAATCTAAACCATATAAAATGAAAAAAGAGGTAGGGTTATGCGAATATTGTTATGTGAGGATGAAAAAGAATTGTCAAATGCCATTTCAGCAATCTTAAAGCATCATAATTATACGGTCGATGCCGTTTATGATGGGATGGATGCTTTAGACTATGCCCTAAGCGGTCAATATGATGTGATCCTTTTGGATATCATGATGCCTAAGATGAATGGTCTGGAAGTGTTGGAACAGCTTCGGGCGATGCATATCCAAACACCTGTCATGGTACTGAGTGCCAAATCTGAGATCGAAGATCGGATCACAGGTTTGGATATGGGGGCCGATGATTACCTCCCAAAGCCTTTTTCAATGGCTGAAATGCTTGCCCGTATCCGGGCTTTGACAAGAAGGAAACATGAGGTCATGGAGAATACTTTGACATTTGCGGATCTGACACTTGATCGTTTGACATATGAGCTGGTCGTAGAAAATAAACGTCTGCGTTTAAGCAATCGTGAATTCCAGATGATGGAAATGCTGATGAGTCATCCCAGCGTGGTCATTTCTACAGAAACCTTCATGGATAGGATATGGGGCTATGATTCTGATGCGGAAATCAATGTCGTTTGGGTCTATATCAGTGCATTGCGGAAGAAATTGAATCAGCTCGGCGCCCATGTACGCATCAAAGCCGCCAGAGGTGTCGGTTATACGCTGGAGAAAAAAGATGATTAAGGCGTACCAGCATCAGTTTATCCGAACGATGATGATCGCCTTATCGCTGATCCTGCTTATCGTGTTAATCTTGATCAATATCCTGAACTTTGTCCAGCTTTATCAGAAGATCAATCATAAAATTGATTATCTTATTGAAAATGACGGTCAGCTTCCTTACTATGATGAGATGAAAAAAGGTCCTGAAAACGGTACGATGTACGAAACCCGGTTTTTTACCGTCGAATACAGCTGCGATCAGATCATTGATATTGATACTTCACATATCGCTTCAGTTTCAAATTCAACTGCCAGAGAATATGCCATTCAGGCTGGTGGTACCCAGGGTATCATCGATGATTATTACTATCGCACAAAGAGTGATGATGAGAATAAGCTGATCGTATTTATCAATATCCGCAATCAGATCGATGCGATCCAGGCAGTATTTATTTCTTCGATCTGGATCGGTATCTTTTCTTTCCTGATCCTTTTCATCGTTGTTTATTTTGCTTCTAAAAGAGCGATTTTGCCTATGGTGAAAGGAATCGAGCAGCAAAAGCGTTTCATCACGGATGCCGGTCATGAAATCAAGACGCCGCTTGCCATCATATCTGCAAATAATGAAGTGTTAACAATGGAAATTGGTGAAAATGAATGGATCAAAAGCTCACAGAACCAGATTCTGCGTTTAAATGAATTGGTAAAGAAAATGCTCATGCTTTCGAAAATGGAAGAGAGCCGGGAGATGGAAAAGGTAAATGTCAATATGAGCGAATGCTTGGAGAAAACACTTGCGGAATTTCGTCCTCTTTTGGAACAAAAACATATACATCTCAAAAAAGATATTCAAAAGGATGTGATCGTGAAAGCAGATGCCTCCTGTATGCAGACGCTCATCAATATCTTATTGGAAAATGCACAAAAATATATCAGTGAACCGTATGAAATTTCTATTATCCTGATTCATCATAATCGCAAATGTATCTTAGAAGTTTATAACAGCTGTGAGCCTTTTACAGATGATCCTAATTTGCTTTTTGAAAGATTCTATCGTGGAGATGAGGCACATTCTTCACATGTGAGCGGGCAGGGGATCGGTCTTTCGATTGCTAAGGCGATCGTAGATGCCCATCATGGGAAAATCAGTGCTCAAATGTTTCATAACGGGATCCTCTTTAAGATCGAGCTGTGATGCATATCTAAATCCTTTTGCATTCATCTGTTAAATAGAGTATAATAAACAAAAGGTGAGAAAATGATTGAATTTATAAAACGAAACAAAATCTTTTCAGGGTGTCTGATCGTCTGTCTATTGGTGATTGCCACGCTTACCGTTCGTTTGATAGTCAAAGAGCTGCGTGGTGATATTAAGGATGATCTTCCGATCATAGATGTTCCATCAGAAAAAACGGATCCTCAGATATCGCTGTTCAGCGGTGAGTTTCATGATGATGAGGATAGCATATCGCTGATATGGGATTATCAGATGAATGATCATGCTTTTGAAAAGCTGGAGCTGTATCATGGGGAAACGCTGATCAATACATTTACGAATGAAATGGAAACGACGATCTCCGTTTTCGATTATGGACTGGTAACAGGCAGCAATACGTTTGAACTGCGTCTTTATTACGATGAAGGCATCGTCGTCAATGTACAAACGGAAGTCTTTGTTGATTATGTCTTTGATATTGAAATGAAGGCTCAGGCAGTAGATAACAATCTTGGAAAAGGATATCTGTTTACGATCGAATATCAGTATAATACCAATACTCCGGTCGGGATACCGGTCATTCATATTAATTCAAGTCTTTCTTCTTCCTGGGATGCCAGCTATATCGGCAGGAAGATGCAGAATCGCCAAGGAAATTATCAAAGCGTCATCGCTTACTATATGGTTTATATGAATGATCTTCCGAATGAAGAGGTGACATGGGATCTGTCATATGATTTCAGAAGCGTAGGGGTCCGTGTCAATGATTCGTATCGGGAAAATCCGCAAGAAGCAGTATTTTCAACGGAGGACATTCAGGTTTCTAAATAGAGATAAGGTATTTCATTAGAAAATGCCTTATTTTTTTAATGGAAGAAAGCGTTTACTTGTATTTTTGATCATTCTTTTTTATAATAGAAAGGTAAAGGAGATTTCAGTATGGAAGATATTATTATTATTGGCGGCGGTATCATAGGTTCGCTGATTGCCTATAACTGTTCCAAATATCACTGCAATGTACTTTTGCTTGAAAAAGAAAATGATATTGCGAACAAGGCAACGATGGCAAACAGTGCTATCATTCACGCCGGTTATGATCCCGATGATTATTCATTGAAAGCTGAAATGAATATTCGCGGAGCTCGCAAATATCCTTCTTTGTGCAGGGAACTGAAGGTTGATTTCAAACAGATCGGTTCACTTGTCCTGGCTGTAAATGAGAATGAGGTTCATACCTTGGAGCGGCTTCATAACCAGGCTAAAAAAAGAGGAATCAAAACGCAGCTGATAGGACGTGATGAGCTTTTGACACTGGAAGAAAATATTTCAGATAATGTCATCAAGGCACTTTACTGTAAGCAGACAGGAATCGTGACTCCCTGGAAGATCGCAATTGCGGCCATGGAAACTGCGATGAGCAACCAATGTAAATGTGAACTGAATCAGGAAGTCAGGGATATTGTCGCAGAAGAAGACGGATTTACTGTAAAAACACAGGATCATACCTATCGCGCTAAAATCGTCATTAACTGTGCTGGAATCTATGCGGATAAGATCAATGAGATGGTCACTCATAAAAAGGATTTTAATATTCTGCCACGGAAGGGCGAATATTTTGTCTTATCAAAAAATGCGTCTAATTTTGTTAAACATGTTATTTATCCGGCTCCTACCAAAAAAGGGAAAGGGGTGCTTGTCGTTCCGACGGTACATGGTAATATTTTATTGGGACCAAGTGCTTCCAAACAAAAAGATCGCGAGGATAATTCGACAAGTGAGAGCGGTCTGGCATATGTCAGAGAAAAGGTAGAAAAGATCGTCAAGAATGTTCCTTATCAGGAAATCATTCACAGTTTTAGCGGTCTACGCGCATCGTGTGCAAGCAATGATTTTATCATTGAGGAAAGCAGCGTTAAAAATTTTATCAATGTTGCCGCCATTGATTCACCGGGCTTGGCCAGTGCACCTGCCATTGCGGAAAAGGTGGTCAATGATTATGTACTGACACGTTTAAATTTATCTAAGAGAATGTTTTTTGCGCATCGTGTAAAAAATGTCGTCATCAATGAGTGCAGTACAGATGAAAAAGAGAGATATATTGAACATAATCCGAAATATGGTCGGATCATCTGCCGCTGTGAGCAGGTAAGCGAGGGTGAGATCATTGATTGTATCCGGCGGAAATGTGGGGCTCGCAGCATTGTGGCGGTAAAGAAAAGGGTTCGCCCCGGTATGGGAAAATGTCAGGGAGGATTTTGTGAACCGTTAGTGGTGAAGATCCTTGCGAAGGAGCTGGGTATTTCACCAAGCGAAGTTGATTATAATGAAAAAGGAAGTCCGGTCCTTGTCTGTGAAAGCAAAGGAGTACACCATGAGAAAGGTTGATTGTGTTATTGTTGGCGGCGGAAGTGCCGGTATGAGCTGTGCTGTCGCAATTGCCAGATTTGGTATCAAGGATATCTTGATGATTGAAAGAGAAAAGGAACTGGGCGGTATCTTGAACCAGTGCATCCATCATGGTTTTGGTCTTCATATTTATAAAAAGGAGTGTACAGGACCTGAGTTTGCGCAGCTGCTCATCGAATCGGTCAAAAAATATCATATTGATATAAAGCTGGATACGACGGTCATCAATATTACGGAAGGAAAAAAGGTCACATATGTCAATGAGGATGAAGGTGTGGTCGAAGTGCAGGCGAAAGCAATCGTCATGGCTTGCGGCTGTATGGAGAGAAGCAGGGGCATGATCTCGATTCCGGGGGACCGCTGTGGGAATGTGCTGACTGCCGGAACGGCACAGCGCTATTTAAATATCGATGGTTATATGTGCGGTAAGAGAGTTTTTATCCTTGGCAGCGGTGATATCGGCCTGATCATGGCAAGAAGGATGACGCTGGAAGGGGCCAAGGTCTTAGGTGTTGCGGAGATCATGCCTTATTCAAATGGTCTGAGTCGCAATATCGTACAGTGTTTGGAGGATTTTAATATTCCGCTATATCTGAATACTACGGTGACGCGTATCATCGGGCATCCTCGGCTCGAAAGGATCGAGCTGAGCTCGGTTGATGAAAATCTCCGGCCGATCAAGGACAGTGAATGGAGCGTGGCTGTGGACTGCCTGTTGCTTTCGATAGGACTGCTTCCGGATACCTCCCTTTTAAATAAGCTGAATGTTGAACGTGATCCGCAAACCAGAAGCGTGGCTGTCAATGAAGCTTTTGAGATGAGCCTGAGCGGTTTTTTTGCCTGTGGAAATGTTCTTCAGGTACATGATCTGGTGGATGATGTCTATCTGGAGGCGGAGGTGTGCGGCAGAGAGGTTGCCCGTTATCTTCATGACGGTTTTGTTGATGAGGAAATGGTTCATGTCTGTGCGGGTGAAAATGTTGCCCATGTCGTTCCGCAGCGGCTGCGTAAAGAGAATATGCAGGATGATTGCCGTTTTTCTTTCCGTGTAAAAAAACCGATGCGTGATTGTATTTTGCGTATTCGCAGCGGTGAAAATATTCTTCGGGAAGTGAAGAAAAGAGTGATGCTGCCTGCGGAAATGGAAAAGCTTGATTTAGAAAAAAGCATGTTAATGGGGGCCAAGGATCTGGTATTTGAAGTGAAGGAGGACGTATGATAAAGGAAATGGTCTGTATCGTTTGTCCGATGAGCTGTCGGATGCAAGTTGAGATGGATAAGAAAAAAGTGGTTTCTGTGAGTCATAACGGCTGTGTAAGAGGTGTTAAGTATGCCAATGAAGAGATGAGCAATCCTACACGCATGGTAACAAGTACCGTCGTGCTGAAAAATGCAGCGCTAACACGTCTTCCGGTGATGACGGCATCGCCGGTGCCTAAGCGCAAGGTAGCGGACGTCATGAAACAAATCAATAAGGTCAAGGTAAAAGCACCTGTAAAGATGTATGACGTCATCATCGAAAATGTTGCCCGTACAGGTGTCAATGTCGTTGCGTCCCGTTCGATGGATGCGATCAAATAGGAGGAAATATGGTTATTGAAAATGATGTTTTACGATTAGAAGTCAGTGAGGCCGGCGGTGAGATCGCAAGTTTAATATATAAGAAAAAAGATCTTGAGGTCATGTGGCAGGGAGATGAGAAGCATTGGAAGGGAAAGAATCCGACCTTGTTTCCGATAGTAGGCAATACGTATTCAAAAGATTATAAGATCGATGGAAAGACCTATGCCATGAAAAATCACGGCTTGATCCGTTATGCGGTATTAAAATGTGTCAAAAAGAGCGATGATGAGATTACGATGGAACTGAAAAGCAATGAAGAAACTAAAAGTCAGTATCCTTTTGATTTTACTTATCAGATCAAATATAAATTAATGAATGACCGTGTCATCATCACTTATCAGATCACCAATGATTCATCACGTATCATGCCATTTACCTTTGGTTTGCATCCGGGTTTCAATGTGCGTCATTATGATACCGGTATCTTACGATTTGCCTGTCCTGAAGAAGCGACACAGATTCATATCCATGATGGTGTACGTGAGGAAAAGGTAAGCTTTGATCATTGGAATTTATCACATGAAATGATTGCCAAGGAACAGACCATTGTTTATAAGAATCTGAAAAGTCCGTATGTCGATCTGATCATGGATGAATATAAGATTCGTATGACGATTGATGGTTTCCCGTTCCTTGCTCTTTGGAGCAGTGATCCGGATGCTGATTTTCTATGTATCGAACCGTGGTATGGACATGGAGATTTTGAGAAGGTGGATGTACCATTTGAAAAAAGAGAGGGCATGATGTCACTTTCACCGAACAAATCGTTTATGACGAGCTACTGGTTTGAGGTTTATGAATAGGGAGATAGAAATGAAAACATATATTGGCGTAGATTTAGGCGGTACGAATGTACGTGCTGCCAGAGTAGATGAAAATGGAAAGATCCTTGAAGTTGTAAAGGAAAGCACTGAGATCGAACAGGGTGTCGATCATGTCATGGATAAGATCGTACGCATGATCACGTCACTGGATCGTTGGAATGAGTGTCAGGGCATCGGTTTAGGTGTTCCGGGACCTGTGGATACCCAGCGGGGCATGATGATGCTTTCTACCAATTTGCCGGGATTTACAAAATATCCGATGTGTGAGGAAATCAGCAAGCGATGCGGATTGCCTGCTTATGCGGATAATGATGTCAATGTTGCCTGTCTGGCGGAGAGCTACCATGGAGCAGGTAAGGAATATCCGATCTGTTACTATGTGACGATCTCAACAGGAATCGGCGGAGCGTTTACGGTCAATCATCAGCTTGTCAGCGGTATGGCAGGATATGCCGGTGAGATTGCGAATATCGTGATCGATAGGAATCGCAAGAAAATCAACTATCTTAATGTAGGGGCCGTTGAAAATGAGGCCAGCGGACTTGCGATCACCCGTAAGGGCAAGGAAGTGTTTGGCGACTCGATCCGGCATGCAGGCGATGTTTTTGATCTGGCACGCGAGGGAAATGAAAAAGCAGTAAAGATCGTAGAGGAGATGACCTATGATCTGGCTTTGATGTTTGCGGATATCGCCCATGTCGTTAACCCGCATATCTTTATCGTGGGCGGCGGATGCATGAAGTCCAAGGATGTTTTCTTTGATAAGATGCAGGAAATCTTTAAAACTCTTGTTCATGAAGGCATGCGTTGTACAAAATTCAGTGAAGCCCGGCTGGAGGAACCGGGTCTTATAGGAGCAGCGATGCTACCGATGTCGAGAGGTAACTAATGTTAGAGAAAAGATTAGATCAATATGCAAGACTGATCGCTCTTAGCGGTGTTCATGTTCAAAAGGGTCAGCATGTCGTCATTCGTGCAGGAGTCGATAATGCCTCTTTTGTCAGAAAACTGGTGAAAGCCTGTTATGAAGCACATGCTAAAAAAGTAACGGTCGAATGGAGCGATGCGATCATTAATCGGATGGACTATGAATATCAAAGCATCGAAGAATTATGTGATGTCAAAGCATATACGATCGAAAAAATGAAAGATCAATATGAAAGCGGCAGCTGTTTTATATCCCTTACATCACCGATCCCCGAAATCATGAAAGGCATTGATTCCAAAAAGATATCCGCCCGCAATATCGCTTATTCGAAACAAACCAAACCTTTTCAGAAATATACAAGCGCAAATCTGACACAGTGGTGTGTCGCGGCAGTTTCCAATTCATTATGGGCCAAAAAGGTTTTCAGTGATCTTGATGAAGAAGAGGCCAATGAAAAATTATGGGATGCGATCCTTTCAAGCTGTCATGTCTTTGAAGAGAATGATCCTGTTTTGGCGTGGAAGCAACACGATGAAGCTTTTGCCCATCGCATCGCCCTGTTAAATGAAATGAATTTTAAAGAATTGCATTTTGTCAACGGCAAAGGAACCGATCTGCATGTTGCCCTGGCACCACATCATATATGGGCAGGCGGCTATGAAAAGACCCAAAAAGATCAGATCATCTTTAATCCCAATATGCCGACAGAAGAAATCTTTACGATGCCTTATCGCAATCATGTGAACGGACGTGTTTATTCGACCAAACCATTGGATTATTCCGGTACGCTGATCGAAGATTTTTATCTTGATTTTAAAGATGGCAGAGTGATCCATTATCATGCGGAGAAAGGAATGGAAGCTTTAAAAGAGCTCATCGAGTTTGATGAAGGCAGTCATTACATTGGCGAGGTGGCGCTCGTTCCTTTCCACTCCCCTATATCACAGATGAATCTTCTTTTCTATAATACGCTGTTTGATGAAAATGCCAGTTGTCATCTGGCACTGGGTGCCGCCTATCCGACAACTGTCAAGAATGGTGAAAATATGACAAATGAACAGCTTTTGGAAGCCGGTGCCAATGATTCCTTACTGCATGTAGACTTTATGTTTGGCAGTGAGGATATGCATGTTACAGGCATTGGTTTTGATGGTAAAGAAACAGATATTTTTGTACAGGGAGATTTTGTGATATAAAAATATGAGTTATACGAAAAAAGAAAAATATCGATTCGGAAAACTGTTTAAATATTATCGGATAAGAGAAAATGTTTCGGTCAAAGATATAGAATTCTTTGACCGTGCTTCATATACGACCTATCGGCAGGCAGAAAATGGTGGAATGATAAGAAAAGATGATTTCTATGATGAGTTTATTCAATTCTATCATAAAGAATTTAAACGAATAGAAAACTTTGATGAATGGCTAAATTCTTATATTCCAAAAGCAGCAAGAGCATTTGAATACTTTGATGAAGATTATTTTGCACCTCTTTACAAAGAGATGAAAGAAAAGCTCTCTGATTATAAAAACTGTATTCTTTATGGTGAATACTACTATCTGTTTAAGGTCCTGTTTCAGTATTACATGGAAAATCATTATCTTAATAAAGATGAGATCGACGATTTATTGGAATTGATGAAACTGGATATTTTTGAACATGATCTTTTAGCTTGTATGGTCGAATGTCTGTATACTTCTAATTTCAATTATGTTTATGATCAGCAATATGGAAAAAAGATAATAGATGCAACATGCTTTTTAAGAGATGAACCTCTTGTCCGATTTTATGAAGCAACAGAAAGAGAAAGTCAGTGCTATTTTATACAAAGCATGAAAATGTATGAAGACCTGTATGACAGATGGAAAGAAGAGAGTAACCATTATCGAATGGCAAAATGTGTCAATGCATTATATACATTAGGCTGTAATATTGATGATGCCTTCGCAGAGGAAAAGCTGATTCAATTAAAAGAAATGATTGATACATGTAAGCTTCCTAAAAATTTTATGTTGAATGTCAGTTATAATATCGCAATGGCAGACATGTGGGCTGAAAATTATCAGGAAGCATTTCAGCGTTTTATGATGATCATGGAACAACGTAAGGATGAAGCTAGTCTGTTTTTTAGCTGTTACTGTTGCGATCGTATGGACCATGCTTATCCTTTAAAGCTTTTAGAAAGCAATCCGGATAATGAATATATGAAAGATCTTTTAGAGTATTATCGAATGAAGGCCAATGACTATGATGAAGAACAGCTTGTCAGACATATCATGAAAGTCATACTTCCCAAAAAACTCATTCAGATGAAACATATGCATCCCTTGTGGGTCATCTTTGATTATGAGCTTTTCAATATCGCAAATAAAAAAACAAAGTATAAAAAGTATTATTTAAATTATCATGAAAAAATGACAAAAAATTGTAAAGATGCCTAAAATTTGGCATTTTTACTTTTTTTTACAATCTTTTGTCTTTGGCAAGATAAGAGCTTATAATTTAAGTATAAAATAAGAAAGGGAAGAGATATCATGATACTAAAAATAATCATTATATTGACATTGTTTTTGGGAAAAACACAAATTACGGAGAACCATAGTTCTGTTCATGCAGACATTTCTCAAATAATCTGTCCGCAACCTTTATGTAAGCAGCTTTAGTTGTTTTACATTAAAAAAAAGAGGAGCTTGCTTGGATAGATAAAAGATGTGAAGGGAGAAAAAATATAGATAATATGTTTAAAAAAATTATTTTATTAATTTCATTGTTGTGTGTAGTTGCCTGTATTTATTTGGTTTCTATTTATTTCTCAATGTCAATCGATTTTGATGAAGATAAGTTTTATATTACTGAAGATCAATTATTTTTTGAGCTTGATCCTATTGTTGAGGTTCATGGAGGTGATTTAGATCCGTACAAATTGATAAGTAAAAAATATAGTCCTGGTACGTACGAAATTACTTATACGATTCGTAACGGATTTATACATAAAAGTATTGTAAAAAAGCTGGTTGTAAAAGGAAGTTAAGTTATGAAAAAAGTGTATATATTATTTATTTTATCTTTAGTATTGGCTATTTCCGGTTTAACTGTATCGGTTGATGCAACAGATGTTATTTTTGATACGTCAATGACTGAAATTCGTGATTATAAGAATTTATACATGAAAAAATATGAATCATTTCTTGATCAAAGAATAGAATTGGGGAAATATTGTCATTATTAGAAATAATATAGAATTAATATACGAGAGGTGGATATATGAAAAAGAATTTATACATATTTATTTTATTATCTCTATTATTTGGCTGTATGCAGGATCATAAGAATCGTCCTTATCAGAATTTAGATATTGAAGATGTAGAATCCATCGTATTGGAATATGAATATCCGCCATTTAATAAAGTTGAATTAGGTCAAAAGGATCGCGAAGCATTGATTGGGTATCTAAATGATTTAGATGTATCTTTGTTTGATAATCAAAATTTACAATAATTTAATAATCTATTTAAATATGATAAAAATAGCTAATAAAAAGGCATGAAATGGAAATCATGCCTTAATTTTTTGGTGTGTTTTGGGGTGTATTAGTGGATATAGAAGTAGTCAAAAAGTAGTCAGATAGTCTTTGAGGACTTTCGAGTTTTGTTTCTTCAATGTGGGTGTAAATATTCATTGTCATCTTGATGTCTTTATGTCCTAGCAAATATTGCCGTTCTTTCATATCAATACCAGCATACATTAGAATACAGGCATAATTATGTCTAAATATATGAGCTGACAGATCATCGTTTATCTTTTTGCCTAGTGGTTCGCCAGCTTTATTCATCTTCCTTTTTATAGTTTTCCACATATTTTGATAGGTGCCAGATTTTAACAATGAACCGTCTTTTCTTGTAAAAAGCATATCAAATTTGATAGTTGAAAGATAATAGATAAAAAATGATTTTACATTTTGAGGAATAGGTACGAATCTTGATTCTGTATTCTTTGTATCTTTTAAAATTGGCTCTCCTTTAGCGAAGGCACATGCCTTATTTATATGAAGAAGATCTTTTTCAAAATCAAAATCATTTTTTGTTAGTGCTAATGCTTCTTCACGTCTTAGTCCAAAGTATTTGATCAATTTAATGAAGGCATTTTCCATGTCCGAAAAGTCAGCGACTTCCGACAAATAATCTTCATCGGGAGTAAGGGGCCTTTTTTCCTTTGCCTTGTATTTTGGTATAGTGACGTTGTCCATTGGATTGAATTGAATAATTCTTTCACTTATAGCCGATTTAAAAATTTGATTTAAAACCATTTTAATATTCTGACAGGTTCTTTTCTTTTCCTTGTTTTCTGTTATGATCTTCTGTATATCGTGCGATGTGATGTCTTTCAATTTAAAGTAATCGATAGATGATAAATAATTTTTAAGAATATTGTCATACATCTCAATCGTATTTGCACTATTTTTGTTAAAAGTAAGTTTCTTCTTTTCGTACCATTTTTCTCTATATTCTTTAAATGTAACAGTAGAGAAGCTGAAACCCTGCTTCTTTTTTAATTTCACTTCAAGGACATTGTTTTTTAATTCATCAATAGTATGGCCATAAACAAATACCTTAATAGGTTTGCCTGTTTCTATATCACGACCGATAGTAACAGTAGTAGCGTATCTGCCATCTTTTCTTTTTTTATATTTTTTCTTTTTCATTAGTAACAACGTTTGCAAGGCTCATAGCCATCAGCTATGGCTTCGCTTAGTGGTATTTCAATAGGATTGCTCATATTACTGCAATTAGGGTTTGAATGATATTTAGTACCTTCACCCGATCCAGCAATATAAACCATTTCTTCTGTTGGTTCAGATGGCGTTGATGGCTGTTCCACTGCTGGTGTAGATGGTTCTTCAACTACTGGCGTTGATGGTTCAGTTGTTGTTGTATTGTCAACAACAGGACTTTGAGGTTCTGTATTATCTACAACAGGTGTTTCCGGTTCTGATGGTTCTGTATTTTGAGCAACATCATTTTCGGGTTCAATTACAGAAACGGTTATCTTATTGCTTTCTACACCGTCTTTTTCAAGCCATAAAGACGTTGTGCCTGCTGATTTTGTTTCTATATATAATGTATCTCCCTCTAGTACAAATGAAGCTATATCAGCGTTTTCTGCGTTGAGAGTAGCGTTTTTAAGGTCTAAATCACTAGGAGTGATTGTATAGCTTACTTCACTCTTTTCATTTGTTTCCAATTCGCCTACATCGGCAATCTGTATTTCTTCAATTGTTTCTTCTGGGCGATTATTCATATAATCGATAAAATCAACATAAAGTAAAAAATAAACTGCAAAAACACCAGAAAGAATTACTTTCATTTTTTTAGACCAGTTTGTTTTCTTCCACAAAAAGAAGATTCCTACTGGTGGAAAAACAAACAGAAACAAAATAGTTAACCAATTAGATGAACCTTTTTTGTTCTTTGGTTCTTTTGAATCGTTTGAATTATTTGTATTATTTGGAATGTTTGGATCAGAAGATTTCTTCTTCTTTTTTGAACTTGTTTCAGTAACATGGCTTATTCCAGTTCCAGGTATTGAAGCGGTTGTTCTTACAGTACCTTTTGCAGTCTTTGTGACACGAAATCCTTTAGTGCCTACACTATAACCAACACCGCTTTTACTTAAATTGATCCTTGCAGGACCTACCTTAATGCTTTTTCTAAATCGTAAACCCATAATAAATTCCCCCTTTTGATTTAGATATATGTAAACACATATGTGTGATTACCAGTTTATGGCTTCAATCGCATCATCAAAATATAAATTAAAATCGTTTATAATATGATCTATTTCTTGCTCACATTCTTCTATCTCGCTTGGGTCGCAGAAAAAGTGATTTTTCATGATGTGCATGATCTCATGTTGGAGTGTCTTTTTTTGAGAACCATAGTTAAATCTAGGATTGATTGCTACAATGAAATAGTTATCATGTTTTATACATAACCCTCTTATATGGGTTGTAAAATTCTGATAAG
>NZ_CALVGS010000129.1 GCF_944327115.1 uncultured Traorella sp. | reverse complement strand
GATTGATCTTAAAACTTAAATTCATTGTCATCACCGGTTTCATGATAACATAACCTGCCATTTTTACAAGTCGAAAATGGTCATGAATCAATAAAAAGGTGAAAAAAGAATTGCCTTTTTTTCATATTAGTGATAATATAGATTAGCAATCAATGTCCACGTAGCTCAGCTGGATAGAGCATACGCCTTCTAAGCGTACGGTCGGGGGTTCGAGTCCCTCCGTGGACGCCATTTCTGTTTATACAGGCTTTCCTTGATGATGAGGAAAGCCTTTTTTATTTTTACTATGTGAGCAGGTATCGTAAAAAAGTAAGTGAGATAGATAAATTTGTAAGATTATACAATGAAATTACGAGCAATTGTCCTACATTTCTATGAAAAAATGTGTAAAATGAAGGTACAGAAAGGGAGAAGAAAGTTTGAATCTGTCAGATTCTTTATATTTTTTTGTTAATGTGTAAGCGCTTGCACTTAAAGTTTGACACAATTCCCTTTATTCCTGTGAGAAAATAGGAAAAATACTGAAAAGGAGAGAGGTAAATTTATGAAAGGTATTAATGTGAAAAGTGAGATCAAACCACTCAAAAAAGTGCTTCTTCATAGGCCCGGTCGAGAATTGTTGAACCTTACACCGGATACGCTTCAGGAATTGCTGTTTGATGATATTCCGTTCTTGAAGGTTGCGCAGGAAGAGCATGATGCATTTGCTAGGCTGTTGCGAGCAAATGATGTAGAGGTCGTCTATCTGGAAGATCTGATGGCTGAGGTGTTGGATCTGGATCCTGCCATTCGTAAAAAATTTCTGAAACAATTCATCGTTGAGGGTGGCATCCGAACGAATAAGTATCAGCGGATCATCTATGATTATCTGGATCAGATCAAAGATAATAAAACATTGGTTTTAAAAACGATGGAAGGAATCAATGTGAATGAGCTGAAACGTAATATTGAAAATTCTCTGGTGGATCTTGTCAGTGAAGAAAGCAAGATGGTGTTGGCACCGATGCCCAATTTATATTTTACGAGAGATCCGTTTGCTTCTATCGGTCATGGCATTGCTTTAAACCGGATGTACTCGGTAACTCGCAACAGGGAAACGATCTATGCTGAATATATTTTTAATTATCATCCGGATTATAAGGGCATCGTTGAAAAATGGTATGATCGCTATGATGACTTCCATATTGAGGGTGGAGATATTTTGAATCTTACAGAAGATACGCTGGCTATCGGTATATCACAGCGAACAGAGCCTGATGCCATTGATAGTCTGGCTAAGAATATCTTCAATAATCCTAAATCAACGATCAAAAAAATATTGGCCTTCAATATTCCAAATTCGAGAGCTTTTATGCATTTAGATACCGTATTTACACAAATTGATGTAGATAAGTTTACCGTTCATCCGGGAATTTTAGGACCGCTGGAAGTTTATGAGATCACAGCCGGTGATAGTGTTGAAGAAGTGAAGGTACATAAAATAGAAGATACGTTGGAGCATATTCTTGAGGATGTGCTCGGAATTGAAAATGTGACACTGATCAAGTGTGGCGGAGAGGATCGGATCGCTGCAGAACGTGAGCAGTGGAACGACGGCTCCAATACCTTATGTATTGCACCCGGAGTAATCATTGTTTATGAAAGAAATGATGTAACGAACGCATTGTTGGAGAAGCATGGTCTGAAAGTGCTGACGATCCCAAGTGCCGAGCTGTCAAGAGGACGTGGCGGACCTAGATGTATGTCCATGCCGTTATGGCGAGAAGATTAAGAAAGAAGAGGAAAAAAATATGCCGAAAAATTTAAGTGGAAGAAACTTTTTAAAATTATTGGATTTCACAACTGAAGAAATCCGTTATCTGCTGGATCTGTCAAAAGAGCTAAAACGTCTGAAGCTGACGCACACTCCGCATCGTTATTTGGAAGGAAAAAATATCGTGTTGTTATTTGAAAAGACATCTACGAGAACACGTTGTTCATTTGAAGTTGCCGGCAGAGATCTGGGTATGGGGGTTACTTATCTGGATCCGGGTTCAAGTCAAATGGGAAAGAAGGAAAGCATTGAAGATACGGCCCGTGTATTAGGAAGAATGTATGATGGTATCGAATACCGTGGCTTTGATCAGTCAATCGTAGAAGAATTGGCTGCTTATGCAGGGGTACCGGTTTGGAATGGATTGACCAATGAATTTCATCCGACACAGATGCTGGCTGATTTACTGACCATCGAAGAAAATTTCGGCTATCTGAAAGGTTTGAATTTTGTCTTCATGGGCGATGCCGGAAACAATGTGGGTAATTCTTTGATGGTTGCTTGTGCAAAGATGGGCATTAACTTTACGGCATGCGGACCAAAGAAGCAGATGCCAAGTGAAAAGCTGGTTGAAACCTGCAAGAAGATCGCAGCTGAGAATGAGTGTACGATCACATTGACTGAGGATGTTGGGCAGGCAACAAAAGGTGCACATGTAATTTATACGGATATCTGGGTTTCGATGGGAGAACCGGACAGCGTATGGGAAGAAAGAATTAAATTGCTGTCACCTTATCAGGTGAATAAAGAAGTGATGGCCAATGCTGCTGAGAATGCCATCTTCATGCACTGTCTGCCTTCATTCCATGATCTGAAGACAACGATCGGCAAAGAAATTTATGAAAAGTTTGGTTTAAAGGAAATGGAAGTGTGTGATGAGGTATTTGAATCCCGTGCTTCTAAAGTCTTTGATGAAGCTGAAAACAGAATGCATACGATCAAAGCGGTTATGTATGCAACTTTGAAATAATAGGAGTGAGTATGGCTAAAAGACTTGTCATAGCATTGGGAGGCAATGCTTTAGGAAATACACCTGAGGAACAGCTGGAGCTTGTTAAGGAAACAGCTTCTACGATCGTTGATCTGGTGGAAGAAGGTTATGAGGTCATCGTAGGTCATGGAAATGGGCCGCAGGTTGGCATGATCAATCTGGCAATGGAATATAGTGCCAATAACGGCGGTCATACGCCATTGATGCCGTTTCCTGAATGTGGAGCCATGAGTCAGGGATATATCGGTTATCATCTTCAACAGGCAATCCAAAGAAAGCTTCAGTCCCGTCAGATTGAAAAGCAGTGTGTAAGCATCATTACACAGGTAGTTGTAGATGAAAATGACGAGGCATTTCAAAAACCTACAAAACCTGTCGGTTCTTTCTACAATAAAGAGGACGCTGAAAGAATCGAAAAGGAGAAAGGTTATACGTTTGTAGAAGATGCCGGTCGTGGGTATCGTCGAGTGGTTCCTTCACCAAAGCCTTGTAAGATCGTGGAATTAAAGGTGGTAGAACAATTGGTTGATGCCAATGATATCGTGATTACAGTTGGCGGTGGCGGTATTCCGGTCATTGAAACGGAGGATGGCTATGCCGGGGTGGCTGCGGTGATTGATAAAGATCGTTCAAGTGCCAGACTGGCCTTAGATATTCATGCCGATATGCTTGTGATATTAACGGCTGTTGATCGTGTGTGCATTCACTTTAACCAGCCGAATCAGAAAGAAATTTCAGAGATGAGTGTTGAAGAGGCAAGACGCTTTATTGCCGAAGGACATTTTGCTCCGGGAAGCATGCTTCCAAAAGTAGAAGCTTGTTTAGATTATGTATCACATACACCGGATGGAACAGCTCTGATCACTTCTTTGAAAAAAGCCAAATTGGCACTTAAAGGTAAAACCGGAACGATAATTAAGGCATAGTGTACTTTTTTAAAGGAGGGAAAAAGACATGATTGAAAAAAAGAGTCGTACATCGTTATCATCCTTTAGTATTTTATTGCTTTTGTTGATCGCAGTCGCAATCATTACCTGGTTTGTTCCCGGCAGTGAGAAGGCTCCGATTCAGGGAGCAACTCTTTCGATGGTAGCAATGGCACCGTTTAATGGATTTGTCAATGCGATCGATGTTTGTATATTTGTTTTGGTATTAGGTGGATTCTTGGGAATCATATCGAGCACGGGAGCATTGGATTCAGGAATTAAAACGCTGGTCAAGAAGCTCCATGGTAATGAATTGAAATTGATTCCTATACTGATGTTTCTCTTTTCTGTCGGTGGTACAACCTATGGAATGCTGGAAGAAACGACGCCGTTCTATCTGCTTTTGGCAGCAACGATGGTGGCCGCCGGCTTTGATTCCCTGGTTGGTGCATCGGTGGTTCTGCTGGGTGCAGGAAGCGGTGTTTTAGGATCTACGGTCAACCCGTTTGCAGTAGGGGCAGCGACGAGCTCGCTTGTTGACAACGGTGTTTCTATCAATAACGGTATCATCATTATATTAGGAATTATCTTATGGCTCAGCTCTTATGCGATTTCAGTATTCTTTGTGATGCGTTATGCGAAAAAGGTGAAGGCTGATAAGGGATCAACGATACTTTCTTTACAGGAACAGGAAAGCATGAAAGAAAGCTTTATGGATAAAGAGTTCATTGCGGATGATACCTTGACAAAAAATCAGAAGCTTGTTCTTGTCTTATTTGCCCTGACATTTGTAATTATGATCGTTGCTTTTATTCCTTGGGGTGATTTAGGTGTGAACTTCTTTGAAGGATGGACCAATCATTTGACAGGTTCTGATATCGGTACATGGTATTTTGCGGAAGCAACGACATGGTTTCTGATTATGTCGATCATTATTGGCTTTGCAGGAAAATTATCAGAAAAGAATTTTGTGAAATCATTTATTGCAGGTGCCGGTGATATGATGAGCGTTGTATTGATCATTGCTTTGGCACGTGGTATCAGTATCCTGATGGCTCCGGTCGATGAAGGAGGTACAGGTCTGCAGTATTGGATCTTATTAAATGCTGCCAATGCCTTACAGGGCATGAGTGCCGGTATTTTTGCTCCATTATCCTATCTGTTATATTGTCTGCTTTCATTTTTGATTCCTTCATCAAGCGGACTGGCAACGGCCAGCATGCCGATCATGGGACCTCTTGCTGCTGAGTTAGGGTTCTCACCGGAAGTCATGATCATGATATTTGTTGCCGGAAACGGATTGGTGAATTTATTTACACCGACTTGCGGAGCGATCATGGGTGGTTTTGAGATCGCAAAGATTGAATATTCCACATGGCTTAAATTTTCCGCAAAGATCATTCTTACGATAGCTGTTGTCAGTTGTGTGATCTTAACGATAGCTATGGTAATCTTATAAAAATAATTGTTATATGACATGAATAATCCCCCTATTTAAATGAGCCCCTGTCAGGGCTCATTTTTGATGTAAGGGTTGATTATCATCCTATTTTTTTGTGGGCATTTGGGCCAATAAGATACCGGCGAATACTAAGGCACAGCCAATATAGCTCTGCAATGTCATGACTTCATGAAGAAGCAAGGCGCTGCCTAAAGCACAGAACACCGATTCACAGCTTAGAATAATGGCTGCTGTTGTCGAGTCGACCCCGATTTGTCCAAGCGTCTGCAAGGTATATCCTGCCCCAACAGATAAAATACCACCATATAAGATAGGAATTGCTGCTTCCATGATATTTTCCAAAGGAATACGTTCAAACAGGATCATGCCAATGGCACTGAATAGGGTACAGGTTAAATATTGATAAAAGGAAAAACGTATGGCATAAACAGAAGAAGCATAATGATCGACAGCTAAAATATGGAAGGCGAAAAATATCGCACAGATAAAGATCAAAGCATCACCGATGTTGATGGAGAAGGAACCTTGCATGCATAGAAAATAAAAGCCCACAAGAGCTAAACCGGCTCCCAGCCATGCGCTGCGTGTCGTTTTCTTATGTAGAAAGATACCAAACAGAGGAACAAGGATGATATAGAAATCCGTGATGAATCCTGCTTTTCCGGCATAATCTGTCAACATGACACCGTATTGCTGGAAGGTACTGGCGGCAAACAAAAGAAAACCACAAAGCATACCGGCATAACGGGTATGATATATTTTTTGTCTGTCATCAGCCTTTTTTTCAAAGATCAGCATGACCGGAATCAATGAAAAAGAGCCTAATGCAAAGCGAATGGCATTATATGTCAGCGATCCTGTGGAATTACCACCGACACGCTGGGCGACAAAGGCAAATCCCCAAATAATGGCAGTTAATGTCAAAAGTATCAATGAGCAGCTTTTTCTGTTCATATAAATTCCTCCAACACAATGCATTAATATTATCATATTTATAAAAAAATAGGCAAATATATATAACTTTACATATTATTTACATCTGAATACTTCCTTATTTTACTTGTTTTTGTTACACTAATCATGTAAAATCGTGGTAAAATAAAAAAGAGGATGTTGATATGGCGACTATATATATTGTAGAAGATGATCTGAATATTCGTGAAATCGAAACATTTGCATTAAAAAACAGCGGATATACCGTTGTTGATTTTGAGTGTGCGAAAGATTTTTATAAGAAGCTGGATGAAAAAGTGCCGAATCTGATTATTTTAGATATCATGCTTCCGGATGAGGACGGTCTTTCCATTGTCCAGCGGCTTCGCAAAAAAGCAGATACTAAGAATGTACCTGTACTTTTGATCAGTGCCAAGACCAGTGAGATCGATGTGGTCAAGGGATTGGATATGGGAGCCGATGATTATCTGACAAAGCCTTTTGGTGTCATGGAGCTGATATCAAGAGTAAAGGCTCTTTTAAGAAGGAGCAGTTATTCAGAAAATGAAAAGGTTTTATCTTTGCGTGAGATTCTGATGGATGATGAAAAAAGAAGTGTTTATGTGAATGATGAAGCAATCGAGCTGACGTTTAAGGAATATGAGCTTTTAAAGCTGTTGTTGATCAACAGTGGTATCGTATTGACAAGAGAAAAACTGATGGAAAAAGTCTGGGGAACTGATTTTGAAGGTGAATCAAGAACCTTGGATATGCATATCAAAACCTTGCGCCAGAAGCTCAAGGGTGCCGGAAGTTATATCAAAACCGTCCGTAATGTAGGATATATGTTGGAGTAATATGGAGAATAAAATACATCGACAGTTTTTTCTGATAGCGGCTGTTTCTATCATTGCCAGTCTTTTGCTGACGATGGGTGTTTTCTATAAACGGTTTCAGGATCAGATCGGTTATGATCTCAAGACCTTCGGTCAGGTCCTCTTAGAAACTCAAGGATGGGAGAAAGCCGAGGAAATCGCAGATGAAGAAGATATTCGGATTACTTTGATTGAAGCGGATGGTACGGTCAGCATTGATAGTGAAGCGGATGTTGAAGAGATGGAAAATCATAATGATCGTCCGGAAGTAATGGAAGCAAGAAAAAATGGCGAATCAATGATGATTCGTAATTCTTCTACCTTTAGTGATACGACGGAATATTATTATGCGATGCGCTTGGATGATGGAAGGGTTCTTCGTGTTTCACGGGAAGTAAGCTCTGTTTCCAGTATCTTTTTTGAAACCCTGCCGTTGATCTTAGGCTTGGTGGTTTGCATCATGATCTTAGCGGTAGTCATTTCAAGGATGCTGACACATTCTATCATGGAGCCGATCAACGAATTGGCAAGCAATATCGATCATATGCAGGATGTGAAAATATATAAAGAACTTGTGCCTTTTGTTAATACGATCCAGCAGCAGCATGAAAATATCATTCGCCAGTCAAAGATGCGACAGGATTTTACTGCGAATGTGACCCATGAATTAAAAACGCCGCTTACCAGTATCAGCGGTTATTCAGAACTTATTGAAACAGGTATGGCAAGTGAGAGCGATGTGAAGCATTTTGCTCATGAGATTCATAAAAGCAGTGCCAGATTGTTAACGACGATCAATGATATTATCAGGCTTTCAGAATTGGATAGTGAAGGCACTGAATTTTATGACAAGGTCGATTTATATGAAATCGCAAAGGATGCTCTGCCATCACTTGAAGTGAGCGCTAAAAAATATCAGGTATCCGTTTATCTGCATGGACAAAGTGAAATCATCAATGCCAGTGAAGAAAGAATGGTGGAGCTGATTTCAAATCTTGTTGATAATGCAATTCGTTATAATAAACCGGAGGGACGTGTCGATATTACGGTTGATCATGATGATCAGGGAAGTTATTTAAGTGTAAAGGATAATGGTATCGGTATTCCTAAACGGTATCATGACAGAATTTTTGAGCGTTTCTATCGAGTAGATAAAAGCCGTTCAAAGGCAACAGGCGGCACAGGCTTAGGACTTGCGATCGTGAAGCACATCGTCTTAAATCATAAGGCTACATTATCCATTGACAGTGAAGAAGGCAAGGGTACGGAAATCGTAGTACATTTCAAGAAAACAGAATGAGGATTGATTCCTCATTTCTTTATATAATGCTCGACAAACAGCTCAAACTCATGTAAGATGAAACTATGAAATATAAGACCTTAATGATTTTAAAACCGGAATGTTATGAATGGCATATAGCGGATGATATTCAAACGATGCTTAAGGATCATGGTTATCATATCGACAGTCAGAAAGAAGTGATCATAGATATGAAGGTCATGCAAGTTTTTCTCATGCATTATAAAGAGGCTATTGATAAGCTTGGTGCTGATTTTAATTTTGTCGGGAAATTGTTTAATAGTTATTACTTTCATGGACCTCATAAGATCAATGTCATGTGCATCAGCAGTGATTCAGAACTGATTGAAGATACACGTAAGCTGATTGGAGCCACAAATCCGCAAAAAGCTGAACCTGATACGATTCGAGCTTTGTTTTCAAAGGATTCGATGGAATTGGCTGAAAAGGAAAACAGATTGATCAAGAACTGTATCCATGCTTCAGATTCCCGTCAGAATGCAAATAAAGAATTAGAACTTTGGAAAGACTATCTTTAAGCTTCAGTCATATTACTGGCAGTTTTCATTTGGAAAACATATACTAGAGTCAGAGGTAAATTATGACACTAACTATTTTTGGAAGTACGGGAGATTTAAGCTTGCGTAAGCTGTTTCCTGCCTTATATAATTTATATTCATTAAAAAAGGATGCTGATTTTAAAATAATTGCAATCGGGAGAAGAAATTTGAGTCATCATCAATTTATTGACATGATCCGGCCAAAGATTTGTGAATATGCACGTCTTTCTTTTGATGAGGATATTTTCAATGAATTTTCTGAACATATCGTCTATTATCAGATGAATCTGACAGAGGCTGATGATTATGTAAAACTGAATGGTTTTTATCATGAAAATCAAATTGAGGCTCAGACTTTTTATCTGGCATTAAGTCCACGTTTTTTTCATTCCGTGATCGAAGGATTTAAACGACTTGATCAAATAGAAAGAAATAATGTGGTCATCGAGAAACCTTTTGGAATCAATACAGCGGACATGATCGACATCAATCATAAGCTCATGCAGTTATTCCCAAAAGATCATGTGTATTATATCGATCATTATCTTGGAAAAGAAATGATCCAGAACATCAAAACGATACGTTTTAAAAATGCGCTTTTTAAGAATAGCTGGAATCACGAAATGATCGACAGCATCCAAATATCTGCATTGGAAGCAGACGGTATATTAAACCGTGGTGCTTATTATGATGCCAGTGGAGCCTTGAAGGATATGGTACAGAATCATCTTCTTCAGATACTGACCATTCTGACGATGGAAGAGAGCGAGAATCAGCATGAAGCTCAAATGCAGATATTAAAGAAGCTTCGAATCAATCAAATCCTTCTCGGTCAATATTCAGGATATCGTAATGAAAAGGATGTTGATGAGCATTCGAATACGGAAACTTATGCAGAGCTGCAATGCTTTATCGATAATGAAAGATGGAAAGATGTACCGATTTATATTCGTACCGGTAAGAAACTAAAGAAAAGAGAAATTGTTGTGATCGTGAAATTTAAGGCGTTGGAAGGAAGTCCTTCTAATCTTTTGGAAATCAAAATTCAGCCAACAGAAGGAGTCTATCTGCAATTTAATATAAAAAAGCCGGGGGCGAAGGATCAGATTGAAACCGTTCAGATGGATTTTTGCCAGAGCTGTGTAGAAATCAATCGTATCAATACACCGGAAGCCTATGAACGTTTATTTGAAGAGGTCTTTCATCATCAAAGAGAATATTTTTCTTCTTTCGAACAAATCTTATTCAGCTCTTCGTTAATAGAAAGTATTCAAAAGCCGAAACCTTTTATCTATGATCACTCAATTCCATATTCATTGACAGAATGGGTGGAAATTCCACATAATTATTGACAATCATAAAAAATGCTTTAAACTAAATTTGGTGATGAAATGAAAGCTGTATTATTTGATTTTAATGGAACTCTTTTTAATGATACTGATATCCATATTGATGTATGGAGAAAATATATCAAAGAAAAACTAAATATTGAATTTACGACTGAAGAATTTTTGAAACGAATTTTTGGCAGAGATAACAATGCGATCATCGCAGATATCTTTCATATCGATGATTTAAATGAGATTCATCGCATTTCTGAAGAAAAAGAACAACGCTATCGTGATATATGTTCAACGATGGATATTTCACTTGTCAAAGGGGCAACCGGCTTTTTTGATATCCTCAAAGAAAAAAAGATTCCTTTTACGATTGCGACAGGTGCTAATAAGAGCAATGTAGATTTTTATTTTAAGGTATTTCATTTAGATCGATGGTTTGATTATGATAAAGTCGTTTATGATGACGGTTATCTGCCGGGAAAGCCGGACCCTGCGATCTATCGGCTGGCATGTGAAAAGCTAGGGGTTGATCCTCAAGATGTCATGGTGATCGAAGATTCACCGGCAGGAGTGACAGCCGCTAAAAGAGCAGGAATTTCAGAGATCTATGTCATTTCTTCTAAAGACAGTTTCCCATATGAAGTAAAGGGAATCATTCGTGATTTTGATGAGCTGAGGGATTTATTATGCTGGAAACAGAAAGATTGATCTTGCGCAATGGAAAACAGGAAGATATCCATGATTTCCTTGGAATAAGAAACAGCGCCTTTGTATTGAAGTATAATGCGATGGAAATATGTGATGAAGAACAGCTTTTCAAAGAAATCAGTGATAATTTTGTCTTAGAAAGAAAAAAAGATCATAAGATCATCGGCTTTATCGGTATTGAAAAGGATATGCTGCGCTATGGTGTGACATCTGCATGTATCTCATATTATCTTGATGAGAAGGAAGCAAAGCATGGTTATATGAGCGAAGCTTTAAAATCAATGCTTTCGTATTTATTTGAACAGGGTATTGAGATTGTCGGTGCACGTGTTTTTGTTGGTAATGATGCATCGGTATCCTTATTGAAAAAACTTGGATTTACTCATGAAGGAACTTTGCGTCATGCGGTTCAAGGATATGGTGGAATCATTTATGATGATCAGTTGTTTTCCTTGTTGAAAGAAGAATGGATAAAATGAAAAAACATCAGGTGTTGACCTGATGTTTTTGTTACCAGCTTCCGCCTCCGCCTCCGCCGAAGCCTCCGCCTGAGAAACCGCCTCCGCTAAAGCCTCCGCCACCAAAGCCTCCGCTGGAAGATGATGGAGGAGTAATAGCAGATGCGAGAGAATCAAAAGAATGCATGGTCGCATGGAAATGTGACATCCACAGGACAGTGGTAAAGGTTGAGGCATCATAAGAAGAATACCAGACTGGAGAAGGAATATTGATCGATTCAAATTTCTTTGACCATACATCGCTGATTCCCAGCACATAGGCATAAGGAAGGATGTGATAGAAATAAGACGGATATTCTTCTGCCAGCATTTCTAAACGGTCCTGTTCCGCTTCCATGATGAAATCCTTTAAACCCAGGATCTGTCCCAGCCAGCGATTGCCGATGGCACTGCGCTTTCCACTTGTTGCGATCATATAAGCCATTGCGATAGTATATGCAGTCACAAAGATGAAGGCAGCTATATTTTCTTTTAAGAAAATAAGCGAAACAAGCAGAAGAATCAGATGAATGACACAGGCAAGAGTGCTTATCAGCATAGTCTTTGCGTTAGAATAGACGTGTCTTTTTCTTGATAAGATGCTCCAAAAGATCATGGATGCACTTAGCAGTGGCCATAGGATAATGAGCGGTAGGATTGCCAGATCGATCATTCCTGTTTGATGATAATAGGTCGTCGATGTAAGCAAGCCTAATGCCAATCCGGCCAGTATCGTCATAACGATTTGGATCGTTAGTGAACCGTTTGAATAAATCTTATTTTCCTTTAGATGAAAATAATTAAAGATCATTTCCTTTGTGCTCCGTATCTGATCACCAAAATGTCGCTCCTGAAGCTCCTTTAAGCTGACCTCTTCGCCTTCTTTGAAAAGAGCATTGAAGAAGGTTCGCTCATATCCGGCACAGGCAGGATCGATATCCTTTATCTTTTTGATGGATGTATCTTCTTCACCATCATAAATCGTAATATAACCCCGGTTAGCAAAATCAATGATCAAAGATAATACATCTTCCGTATTGACCTCACCGTCAATGACATAACCGACACCTGCACTGCTAAGACCCTTAGGAGCATTAAATTCAACGGTAACAAGTGGTTTTGTCTTTCTGCCAAATTTCAGATAAAGCAAGATACATACGACTAAAATAACAGCACATACGATCATCGCCATATTTGTATGATCCGCAATCGGAACAAAATCAAAATAGTTTTTACCCAGTTCCAGATAAATTGTCAGGGATTGATAGTTGTAGAGTGGTGAAAGAGTTTCACCACGAATCACATTTCCCTGCATCTCAGTTACTACATTTTCATGTTCCGGAATATCAAGGGTAGATGCATCCACAGGTTCAGGAAAAGTGATACTGAAATCAACATGTTGGATCTGACAGTCAAAAAAACCAATCAGATTATAATAGAAATAATCCTGATCAATGCCCAGATCTCTTGTCTGGATGGTGTAGCGGATATCATAGGTCTTTGGTCCATAGACATATTCATCCGGATCACCGATCTTGATCTGTACACCATCACTTTCAGAATCTACTTCATAAGGATCATTTAAGACCTCAATATCATATACAGGGAAATAATAGGTTTTCTTACCCATATCACCCCAGTTCATGTTATATTTGATCGGAATATTACGATAAAAACCATGAACATAATCCGTAAATGTCATATCGATCTTTTCATGAACATTCAGACTTCCGTCTTCATTCACTTGTATTTCAACACTGTAATTGTCAATGTTGAAATTCTCCTGAGCTTGAACATGAAGCGGTGAAGCGAATACAAACAGGCAGAGCAGAAGGACAAATACTTTTTTCAAATATCTCATAGTGTCCCCTTTATATATTTCTAAAAAGAAACTTTCACGTTCTGACGTTCTTCTTCAGTGTCCACTTCAAACAACGGTGCTCTTTCAAAATGGAAAAGTGAAGCGATGATGTTGCTAGGAACACTCTCACATCTGATGTTGAAATCACGTACCAATGCATTGTAATACTTACGGGAATTCGCAATCTCACCTTCCATCTGATTTAAATCATTCTGCAAAGACAAGAAATTCGTATTTGCCTTCAAATCAGGATACTGTTCCGCAACAGCATTTAAGTTGAACATGGACTGTGCCAGCTCTTTCTCAGCGGCGATCTTCTCATCGACGCTTTTCGCATTTACAGCGTGATTACGGGCTTCAATAACGGTTGCCAGCGTTTCGGATTCATGCTTGGCATAACCTTTTACAGTTTCCACTAAATTCGGAATTAAATCATAACGCTTTTTCAGATAAACATCCATGGTTGAAAAAGCCTCTTCAACTCTATTTCTAAGAGAAACAAATCCGTTATAAGACACGATTGCCCAGATAACGATCAATGCGATCACTGCAATGACAATAATTAAAACCCAATTCCAATTCATATATGGTCCTCCTTTTGGTAATCAAAGTATATCATAGAATTCTTAGGTTTACGTAACAATATTGTCATTTACAGATTTTCTGAAATAAATAGTTTTTCATTGCGTTCAAAACTGCCTCGTACCATCATGCTGTTACGAAGTTCATACGCGCCAAAAGCAATATCCGCGCATACATCAATTTCTTCAAAACGATTTAAAAGTGAAATCAAAGCCTCTTTATCCGTATAGATACATTCACTGACTAGCGAATGTTCTTTATTCACGATGATATAAGCCTGATCATTGGCATAGATTTCACTATCCATGCTTTTATATGGAATCAGATAGTTTTCATAATAATCTATATTACGAATCCGCCAGCCATCTTTATTTTTAGTAAATTGTTCATAAAGCTTTAACAGATGAATGCTGTCATAACATAATTCCCCATTGGCCTCACCCTGTCTGACAAAATGGGAAAAGAAATGCAGATAGGCCTCTTCAAAGCCAAACGGTTTATACAGTTCCCAGTTATAAGCCTGAATAAGTAAAAAAGGAAATGTTGATTCATCTAATACATGATTCATGAGCATCCTCATATAACCGCACCCCTGATAATAAGGATCAGTAGCAACACCCACGATCAAAGCAGTATTTTGGATATGACCATCCTTAAAGATCGTCATCTCTCTCATCTGAAGCATGCATAAAACCTTAAATGCATGAACAACAAGCCACGTATTTTCCGGATGATAAAGATGGGTAAAATAAAATTCAGTGCTTTTTTCATCTTCATCAGGAAAGGATTCCTTCCATAGCTTTCTGATCTGGGCAACATGCTCCTCATCAGCATGAATGATTTTTGTTTCTCCCTGATAAGCCAGATATTTTTTGATCTTATAGATGGGGTGCAGATCACTTTTGGCTTTCCGCAATGACTCTAAACCTAAATCATCCTCACGGTTGAGATAGATATATTTAGGATCACAATGCATCAAGGTATATTTCAAAATGGCGACATATAAGCCCCGTATCGTATGATCGGCCTTTTCCACATGCATCTGGATCATATTTTCAGATAGTTCGCTATATATGGAAAATGCTTTCAACTCATTGTCAATATAAATACATCCGCCCTTGATCTCACATTCATCATACCATTCAAATAATCTTTTGATTCCTTTCATTTCTTTTTCGATAGCTTCGGGATCGGCATGGTTATTTTTCCATTCTTCAAGAAAATCAAAGATGATCCCTTGATCTTCTTTTCGTAAAGGCTGATAGACAAAACGATCTTTATATTCTTTCATGAAGGCATTGAAATGATTACGTCTTTTCTGCATCTTTTTTCCTACAAGCGATCGCTGCATTTCAATATCATAAACGTAATCCTGTGCGTCAATATCATTGTGATAGACAAAATGAAGGTCATGACTTTCACAATAATCTTTGAGCTTTTGATTCATGCCATGAATTTCATAAGGAATATGGTATTGGCGAGAGTATCTGTCCATCTCCAAAAAAGCCTCTGTGAGATATTTCTCTTCGCACAGGGGCATCAGCCATCCGAAACGGTGATGGTAATTAACTAAAATAAGGGCAAAGTTTTCATATAATTCATAGAATATCTCATATACGTGATCCCACATGACCATGGTCACGACATTTGAATTATATTCATTGTATTGAGCTTTTCTTGAAAATACTTTTAATTTAGGAAGATCCTCTTTGTTTAATTTTTTCATACTCCAACATTATAATCCAACTCATAAATAATGCAAGAAATATGCAAATGAAAAAAAGTTATTTATTTTTAAGCATTTATTTTGTATAATATTTTTAATAAAAGGAAAGGGAAAAAATATGAAAAAATTGATATCATGCATCATGGCAGGGCTGATATTAATGGGATGTCAGCCTGAAGAAAAAGAAGTAACGCCGCCTACAAGCAGTGAAGTAGGAAAGTTATGTACTTATATCGTGTCTTTTGACAATGATATGTATCACATTTCTTTATTTTATGAAGTATCTGAGAAATATCCGATTCAAAATGAGGAGATCTTCAATGTTATTGATGAGATGAGCCTGAAGTATTCAAAGACGGGAAAAGGCGATGTCGGCAAATATCCGATCAATGAAGAAATGGTGCGTACGGAATGTGGGATGAGCCATCCTCAATCCGTAGCGACGGTGGTAAATATCAGTAAAGAAGATGCATGGTTCTTAAGTGAAGAGCTGAAGAATCACAAGTTTTATTTCAGGGTAGAAAAGGAAGGCCGGATGTTTGATGTGAAGGTTGAAAATCAGGTTTATTCGAAAACATCACATCAGATGAATAATGAACAATTATTTTCAGAAAACATTGATGAAGAGATTTTTCAAGGTATTACTTTAGAAAGAAGGGCGATTGGCAGTGATGACACAGATCCGGTTTTTGCGGAAGTAAATGTAGGGAAACATATTCTCAATGGTACAGGATTCCTGGATGCTTCTTCTATGAATCTTGATCATATTGGTGAAGGTTATCAGTATTATCTGACATTGATACCTGAAAATGATGTGGCAGTAAGTTATATGTCGTTGATGACACTTGTAGTTTTTGATAAGGAGAAGATGGGTGAGGATACATACGTAGATTTGTCTGGAGGTATGTTGATCGAGGAGTTGCAGGACAGGATCATTTATGAGGATCAGGAAAAAGTTATAATGGATCTGAATCCTATATTATATGGATATGACGATTTTGGAGGTTTTGTAGCAGATACATTTTATCATTCGATTGACAAGGAAAAACTGAATGAAATTTATCATGATTTTATGACTAAATTTATTAGCTCTTTAGGAGGTAATTTATGAAAAGAATCGAATCAGATTTGCATATTCGTGTATTGGCTGCTATTTTGGTTTTACTACTCATTACGATCTTTATTTCATTTTCTATGGAGATCAATGCCTATCTTCAAAAAAATCATGTTCAGCAGGAGGAGTCTTTGCAGGATGCTCAGATGAATGCTGTTGAAAAAGAAAGTGTTCGATAGAAAAATGAGGCAAAAGGTGAAAATCTTTTGCTTTTGTATTATAATAATAAGGCGAAAGCGAATTTTACAGGATATTTTTGATAGTTGACATATGGGAAGAGAGGAAAGCGATGAAGAAAATAAATAAGAAGACCAAAAACATTTTGGTACAGCTGCTGGTAGGACTCCTTTTAGGATTATTTTTAGGCGGCTTTCTTGTTTCTATGTTTGAACTGGAAAGATTTGGAATTGATATCATGATCTACTTTTTGATCATGGCCGTGGTTGCCTATCTGCTTCAGATCATCATTCATGAGGGAGGGCATTGTTTGTTTGGCCTTTTGAGCGGGTTTGAGTTTATCTCTTTCCGGATCGGTTCTTATATGTGGATGAAGGATCAGGATAAAATCAAATTTAAGCGATATCGGTTAGCGGGAACAGGCGGACAGTGTCTTATGAAACCGGTAGGCTCAAAGCTTGAAGCGTATTGCTTATACTGTGCAGGAGGAGGAATCTGTAATCTTCTTGTATCTTTGATCTTTTTGATCCTTGGTCTTGTTTTTCATGATATGTTGTTTCATATTTTCTGTTTCTGTATGGTTGGTATCGGTCTTTTGCTGGGCTTGTTGAATCTGATTCCGCTCGATGCCGATATACCGAATGATGGGTATAATATTTACTGTTTGCTGAAGGAAAAGGCGTCTGTACAGTCGATTTATCAGCAGCTGATGCTTGCGAAAGAGCTCTCTGATGGAAAAAGATGGAAGGAAATTGATGAGAAGCTTCTTGAGTTGTATGAGGGGGCCGATTTGACAAATCCCTTAAATACCTGTATTGAAGCAAGTAAGGGCGCACGTTTGGTGGCACTAAGAAAGTACGATGAGGCGAAGAAGTGTCTGGAAAATCTTTATCAGAAGGATATATCGACAATTTATCGTACTTCAGTGATGTATGATCTGGTATTGATCGAGCTTTTGACAAGTGATGATATCAATGTGGATCAATATATGGATTCAAAAATGAAGAAGCGAATGAATCGTGAAAAGAGTGATATTTCTTCTTTGTTGGATCAGTTTGGTATTGATCTTCTTGTCAATAAGGATGAGGAGCAGGCAATGGTGGATCTGAAGTATTTTAATGATGCCTGTAAGACATATCCGTCGGAAGGAATTGTAGAGGATATGAAGGAATTTATAAATCTATTAGAAGAAAGGAAGATGTAAGATGACAAAGGTAGATGTTATTTCTGGTTTTTTAGGAGCAGGAAAAACTACATTGATCAAGAAACTGCTGGAAGGTGAATTGAAGAATGAAAAGGTCGTACTGATTGAAAATGAGTTTGGTGATGTCGGTATTGATGGAACTTTTTTAAAGGAAGCGAGTATTGAAATCAAGGAAATCAATTCCGGCTGTATCTGCTGTTCATTAGTAGGTGATTTTAGAGAGGCACTTTTGAAGGTCGTAGAGGAATATGCTCCTGAACGATTGATCATTGAACCAAGCGGTGTCGGTAAGCTGAGTGATGTTATTCAGGCCATTGAGGACGTACATTTGCATGTGAATGCATTGGTTTGTGTCGTGGATGTGAAGAAAGCAAAGATGTATCATAAAAACTTTAAAGAATTTTTCGATAATCAGATCGAATATGCGAAAACGGTGATTTTGAGCCGTACGCAGGATGTCAGTGATGAAAAGGTTGAAGAAGTCGTACATATGATCCATGAAATTAATCCGGATGCGAAATGTATCATCAGTGACTGGAATGAGCTGAGCGATCATCAGATCTTAGAGGTCATGGATGAGGCTGATGACAAACATCACCATGAGGAAGAACATGAATGCTGTTGCGGACATCATGATGAAGAGCATGAATGTTGTGGTCATCATCACGATGAAGAGGATCATGAATGCTGCTGTCACGATCATGATGAGCATGATCATGAGTGCTGCCATGATCACGATGACCATGAATGTGGATGCGGACATGACCATCACCATCATCACGGACACCATCATGCAGATGATGATTTTGTAAGTGTGGCTTATGATACGGCGCATAGCTATACGAAGGAAGAACTTCACGATATGCTCGCACAGTTGGATGAGAATATCTTGAGAGCTAAAGGAATGGTGAAATCTAATGAAGGATGGCTGTTCTTTGATTATGTACCAAATGAAATTGATATTCGTCCGGGTGAGGTACAGACCATTGGTAAGATCGTTGTAATTGGCAGTACCATTGATGAAGATAAGATCAAAGAGATCTTTAGGATAGGATAAGATGGCAATACCTGTATATATTTTTTGCGGCTTTTTGGAAAGCGGCAAGACAACGCTGATTCAGACAACTTTAAGAGATGAAGGATTTAATGAGGGTGAGAAAACATTACTTTTGGTGTTTGAAGAAGGTATTGAAGAATATGATGATAAGTTTTTAAAGGAAACATATACGAATGTTGAATATTTTGACGATCTGAGTCAATTGAATACGGATATCCTTCGTGAGCTGGATAATAAATATACACCGGATCGTGTCATGGTAGAATTTAATGGTACGTGGAATATTGATGATTTTTTAGATATTGAATTGCCATTGGACTGGATCGTCGTTCAGATATTAAGTACGATCGATGCTTCTACCTTTACGAACTATATCAATAACATGCGTACCTTTATGTTTAATGTGATCAATCCGGCAGATGTCATCGTGTTCAATCGTTGTGATGAAAATACTAAGAAGGCCTATTTGCGTACGAATGTAAAATCGATCAATAAAGGGGCTCAGATCATTTATGAATTGAAAGATGGTACGATATCACCGATGACTGATGAGGAGATGCCGTTTGATCTTAGTGCGGATGTCATTGAAATCAATGATGATGATTATGGCTTATGGTATATGGATGCTCTCGACAATGCCCGTAAATATGATGGTAAGACGGTCGTAATTCAGGGCAGGGTGATGCGCCGCAGGGAAGATCCGGATGATATTTATGTTATCGGACGTAATGCCATGGTTTGTTGCGCGGAAGATACGCAGCTGATCGGGTATATGGTGAAAAGCAAACATGCGGAACAAATGGTGGATGGTGACTGGTTACAGTTGAAAGCCAAGATGCATGTGGTCTATGATGAAGAGTATCATGGTGAAGTACCTATGCTGGAAGAAATCTCTTATAAGCGAATTCCACCATTAAAAGAAGAGTTAGTTTATTTTAGTTAAAAAACAGAGGTTAGAAACTTCTGTTTTTTTGACAGATCAGGATATTTGTCTTAAAAATTAGCAGTCAATACTTGACAGTGCTAAAACGTTGACTATAATCATAGGTGTAATCAGGAAGAACATACTAGATTACAGAGATGAAATATTCCAAAGGAGGCGTTAGTTATGTTACTACCTAGATTATTTGATGATGATGTATTTGATGATGTATTTG
>NZ_CALVGS010000128.1 GCF_944327115.1 uncultured Traorella sp. | reverse complement strand
GGGGAAACATGTGAGGAAGAAAAATATTTTGATAAGCAGCAGATCCTTGTGTTATACTTAGGATATAAGGAAAGCGAAAAAGTATCAATGAATATCTTACGGGTGATGGCAGATAATATGTCATCAGAAGAGAAGATAGAAAGACTGAAGAAGTATGATGTAAAGCTAACGTGGAAAGAGGAAGAGGAGGTCAGCCGGATGTGTGATTATGGTGCATATGTAGAGAGCATAGGGATTGAAAAGGGCTTAAAGCAGGGAATTGAAAGTAAAACCATTGAAGCTATCCAAAGTCTGACAAAGACCTTGAAGCTAAGTGTTGATGAAGCGATGGATGCCTTACAGATACCTGTGGAAGAAAAAAGTTATTATCTGAAATTATTGAATGAAAAAACAGATGCATGATCATGTATTATGTATAAAATAAAGCAGTGATATCAATGGATACCACTGCTTTTGTCTATTTAAGTGTGTTTAATAATCCGCCATGTTCAAGAATATTGATCTGTTCTTCATTATAAGGAAGAAGCATTTGATAAGTTTTGTTTTTTGTGACGTTTTGAACTTCAATCACTGAATTTGGTTTTAGATCATGTAAATCCGTAAAGCGTAATTCATCATTTTCATCGATCGTATCATAGTCCGCTTCATCTTTAAAAATACATGGCAGGATACCAAAGTTGATCAGATTTGCCTGATGAATGCGGGCAAAGCTTTTAGCCAGGACAGCTTTGATACCTAAATACATAGGAGCTAAAGCAGCATGCTCACGAGAAGAGCCCTGACCATAGTTTTGTCCTGCGACAATGAAACCACCCTTGTTTTTTAAACAGTCATCATGGAAAGAAGCTTTCTGATTCATGAAACAGAATTCAGATATTTTTTCGATATTGCTCCGATAAGGAAGGATCTTGGCTCCTGCCGGCATGATATCATCAGTCGTGATATTATCGCCTACTTTGATGATCACTTTTTTAAAAAGAGTATCTTCAAGCGGCGTGTTGACCGGAAGCGGTTTGATATTCGGGCCTCGTACGATCTCTACATCTTTTGAACAGCTTGGATAAATGATATTTTCATCATGGATCGTATAAGTATCTAAATCCTTGGCGCATTCATAATCACATTCACGTGGATCGCTGATTACACCCTGAATGGCACTATAAGCCGCTGTTTCACAGGATACAAGACCTATCTTGGCACTAAGGGTTCCGCTTCGGCCATAAAAATTACGGTTAAATGTCCTTAGTGAGAAAGCATTGGTAGCCGGGGATTGACCCATACCGATGCAAGGCCCGCAAGTACACTCTAACAGCCGTACCCCACTTTCAAGGATCGGTGTCAGCTGATTGTTTTCTGAGAGCATGCAAAGCACCTGTTTGCTGCCGCAAGAAAGGGAAGCAGAAACGTTGGGATGAATGACATGTCCCTTTAAGATATTTGAAACGGTGGCAATATCTAAATAAGAAGAATTGGTGCATGAACCGATATTCACTTGTTGGATAGGAGTGCCAACCATGCTTTTTACGGTAACCACATTGTCAGGCATATGTGGCAGTGCTATAAGTGGTTCAAGCTCATTGAGATCAATGACATATTCTTCATCATAGGTAGCATTCTCATCCGCCTTTATTTCCACAAAATCTTTTTCACGGTGCTGTTTCTTCAAAAATTCATACGTTTTTTCATCACTTGGAAAGATCGAGCTGGTCGCACCTAATTCAGCACCCATATTCGTGATCGTTGCCCGCTGTGGAATGCTGAGTGTCGCAACACCTTCACCGGTATATTCAATGATCTTTCCTACTCCGCCTTTAACACTCAGCATTGAAAGCACCTTCAAAATGATATCTTTGGCAGCAACACCTTTTTGAAGCCTTCCCTTCAGCTCCATCTTTACGATTTTCGGCATGACGATCTGAAAAGGACGTCCTGCCATAGCTGCCGCGACATCCAAGCCTCCGGCTCCCATTGCCAGCATTCCCATTCCTCCTGCTGTCGGCGTATGGGAATCACTGCCTAACAATGTTTTAGCGGGAATGGCAAAGCGTTCTAAATGTACCTGATGACAGATACCGTTTCCTGCTTTTGAAAAGACGATGCCATAACGATCGGCAACACTTTGTAAATAAGCATGATCATCGGCATTTTCAAAACCGTTTTGAAGCGTGTTGTGATCGATATAACTGACAGACAATTCCGTTTTTACGCGATCGATCCCAATGCTTTCCAGTTGCAGATAAGCCATCGTTCCTGTCGCATCCTGTGTTAATGTCTGATCGATTTTGATTTTAATCGGTTCTCCGGCACGCATTTCACCACTGATTAAATGCTGTGCAAGTATTTTTTCACTGACTGTGTTCATCCTATCACCTCTCCATGATTATAACACAGTTTTCATTGAAACAAGACATTAAATGTAATATAATGAAAATAATTGAAACATTAATGAAACAGGTGATGAAATGGAAAATACTTTAAAAAAGATATTAGAAGAGGCAATTGAAGAAAACAGAATCGACAATGAACTATATTCGCTTTATAATGTGAAAAAAGGTCTGCGAAATGAAGATCATACAGGTGTATTGGTAGGCCTGACACAGATTGCTGATGTAGTCGGTTATGAAAGAATCGGTAATGAAAAGATCGAATGTGAAGGAAGGCTTTATTATCGCGGTTATGAAATCCGTGATCTGATGAGAATCTTTGATTTCTATCATCATCGCGGTTTTGAACAATGTTCCTTTTTACTTCTGTTCGGACATCTTCCAAGTGATGAAGAAATGGACCTTTTTTTAGACAATTATCGGCAGAATACCGCATTGCCGCGAGATTTCTTAGAATTAAATATCTTAAGGATGCCGGGAAAAAATCTGATGAATAAGATCCAGCAGGCCATTTTGATGCTTTATGCATATGATGAGAAAGCCGATGATATCTCTCCTTATAATACATTGATGCAAGGCTTAAGCCTTATGGCAAAAATGCCAAGCATCATTGCATATTCATATCAGACAAAGATTCATAATTTTGATGATCAGTCATTGATCATCCATCGTGTCCTGCCTGATGAAAGTATCTCCGAAACGATATTGCGGCTTACTCGAAGTGATGGCAAATATACGCATACTGAAGCAGAAGTGCTGGACAGCATGTTGGTGCTCCATGCGGATCATGGCGGCGGTAATAACTCGACCTTTACCAATGTCGTCATCTCTTCAACAGGAACCGATTTATACTCATCAATGGCAGGCAGCGTGGGTGCTTTGAAAGGTCCAAGACATGGCGGGGCAAATCAGGCAGTCATTAAGATGATGAAGGCCGTCATTGAAGAAATCGGTTATTGTGAAGATGAGTCCGTAATCAAAAGACTCATACAACGAATCGTCGATAAAGAATTTTACGATGGTAAAGGATTGGTATATGGCATGGGACATGCCGTCTATACGCTTTCTGATCCAAGAAGCTGTATTTTACAGGAAAAAGCCGCGGTATTGGCCAAGGAAAAAGGGATGGAGAAGGAATTTGCTTTCTATCAGCGCTTTGAAAAGTGTGCCAAAGAAGTCTTATGGGAAAAGAAGCATAAGCATGTTTCCAGCAATATTGATTTTTACAGTGGTCTTGTCTATGAAATGTTGAATATTCCATTTGAATTAGCTGCTCCGCTGTTTGTATGTGCCAGAATGGTCGGATGGCTGGCACATAACATTGAAGACAAGTGCTACTGTAATAAGATCGTACGTCCGGCAACAAAATACGTAGGAAAGATAAAAGAGGTAGAAAGATGAAAAAAGTAACATTGTTTAAAGGGGATGGCATTGGTCCTGAAATTTGTGCCCAGGTCAAACGGGTCATTGAAGCGAGTCAGGCAGCAATTGAATTTGAAGAATTTAATGTAGGAGAAGCAGAATATTATGCGCATGGTGCTTTGATACCACAAGCAGCCTTTGATTCCATAGAACGGAATAAGGTCATTTTGAAAGCACCGATCACGACACCTGTCGGTAAAGGATTTCGCAGCTGTAACGTTCAGCTTCGTGAAAGATATGATCTTTATGCCAATATCCGTCCGGCTAAAAATCTTCCAAATGTCAAAAGTCCTTTTGATCATGTAGATATGGTGATCTTTAGAGAAAATACAGAGGATTTATATGTCGGTAAAGAAGAGAAAATTGATGAAAATACGGTTTATGCAACCAAGATCATTACTCGCAGATGTTCTGAAAGGATCATTCGGGCAGCTTTTGATTATGCGCTTGAACATAAGCGTAAAAAAGTCAGCTGTATTCATAAGGCCAATATTTTAAAGATGAGCGATGGTTTGTTTTTATCGGTTTTTCATGAAATCAGCAAAGAATATCCGTCGATTGAGGCAGATGCTTATATCGTAGACAATGCCTGTATGCAGATGGTCATGCATCCTGAAAAATTTGATGTCATGGTCATGCCGAATTTATACGGTGATATATTAAGCGATCTGGCAAGCGGTCTGATCGGCGGCTTAGGGTTTTTGCCAAGTGCCAATATCGGAAAAGACGTGGCGATGTTTGAAGCGGTTCACGGAAGTGCTCCGGATATTGCCGGACAAAATAAGGCCAATCCGACAGCCTTGCTTTTAAGTGCCTGCATGATGCTGGAATATTTAGGAGAAGAAGAGAAGGCGCAGATGATTCGAAATGCGATCAATCAAGTACTTGAAGAAGGAAAGATACGGACTCAGGATTGCGGTGGTCATGCATCAACAAGTGAATTTACGGAAGCAATTATTGAAAAGCTTTATATATAAATGAAAAAATTAACAAATTGTAGAATAATTGTTTGAAAATAATTGCTTTTCGAATGTAAAAGTTATAGAATTGTATCCGTGTGGATAACACAGGAGGAGATACAGAATGAAAAAATTTTTATCAGCTTTAGCATTGCTTTTGGTTGTTGCTGGTTGTAGCAATGCTCCGGCAGAAAATGGAAATTCATCAAAAGAAGATCAATCAGCAGCTATTACGACCTTAGATGCCGCAACATTTGCGAAGGAACTGGAATCAACTGAAACTGTAAAATTTTATGTAAATGATCCGGAAGATACTTCAGTTACTTTGGCAGAAGGGGAATTTGATGCAGATACTGCTGATGCTAAGAAAGAAGTTGCAGATACGATCTCATCTTTGGATCTTAAAGAAGCTGACGATCAGAAAAAAGTTTATGGAACACCATTGTTCATTGTTGATTTAAATGCCGTTTCAGCTCCAAATTATGCACGCTTTGCAGTATTTGAAGATGTTGTGGTCATTCAGACAAAAGATAAATTTGTTAACTATACATTAGATGATGCTTCAGAAGAAGCAATCAATACATTAACTGATAGTCTGGTTGCAACATTTGCTCCTGAAGAAGAGTAATCCTCTTCTTCTTTTTTTATGAAAAATTATTAAAATTAAAAAAATTAGCACTCTTAGCATAAAAGTGCTTGCATATTTAAAAAAGTGGAGTATAATACTATTAGCACTAGAATGTTTAGAGTGCTAAAGGAGGATGAGGTAATTATGAGTCGCAACAAACAATTTAAAGCTGAATCTAAAAGATTGCTTGATTTGATGATCAATTCAATTTATACACATAAGGAGATTTTTTTAAGAGAGTTGATTTCTAATGCGAGTGATGCCCTTGACAAACTCAATTATCTTTCTTTCAATGAAGAAGGAATTGACAGAGAAAACTTAAAGATTAAAATCAGTACGGATGAACAAAATAAAACGATCATGATCAGTGATAATGGTATCGGTATGAATGAAAGCGAGCTGGAAGAGAATCTTGGTACGATTGCTAAGAGCGGTTCACTGGCATTTAAACAGGAGCTTGATGAAAATAAGAAAGATGATGTTGATATCATCGGACAATTCGGTGTCGGCTTCTATGCAGCGTTCATGGTCGCAAAAGAAGTTGTCGTAGAAAGTAAAAAATACAATGAAGAGAAGGCTTATCGCTGGATCAGTGATGGCAGCAGCGGCTATCGTATCGAAGAGTGTGATAAGGCAGATCGCGGTACAACGATTACATTATTCTTGAAGGATGATACAAAGGAAGAAAATTATTCTGATTTTGCGAAACAGTTTAAGATTGAAACCCTAGTGAAGAAGTATTCGGATTATATCCGTTATCCGATCACGATGATGGTATCCAGATATGAGGGTGAAGGCGATGACAAACAGTTAGTCGTAGAAGAAAAGACCTTAAATTCAATGGTTCCTTTATGGAAGAGAAAGAAATCAGAAATCAAGGATGAGGAATATAATGAATTTTATAAGAGTAAATTCAATGATTATGCCGATCCTCAAAAGGTCATTCATACACATGTAGAAGGTGCTGTTACCTTTGATGCGCTTTTATTCATTCCAAGTCATGCACCTTATAACTATTATTCGCAGGATTATGAAAAAGGTTTACAGTTGTATTCCAGCGGTGTATTCATCATGGATAAAGCGAGCGATCTGATTCCGGAACATTTCCGCTTTGTCAGAGGTCTGGTTGATTCTCAGGATCTGAGCCTGAATATTTCACGTGAAATGCTTCAACATGACCGTCAGCTTAAAGTCATGGCTAATCGTATCGAAAAGAAGATCCAGTCTGAATTGAAGAAGATGCTGGCGAATGAACGTGAGGAATATGAAAAGTTCTGGGCCAACTTTGGTTTACAGTTAAAGTATGGTGTCTACAATGATTTTGGTGCACATAAGGATATGCTTGTAGACTTATTGCTGTTTACATCTAGTAAGGAAAAGAAGCTTGTCACTTTGAAAGAATATGTAGAAAGAATGAAGGAAGGACAGGATGTCATCTACTTTGCAAGTGGTGATGATGTCAATAAGATTGATCAATTACCGGCAGCTGAGCTTGTAAAGGATAAAGGTTATGAGATCTTATACTTGACGGATAATGTTGATGAATTTGCTTTGCAGGTACTTCAGGAATATGATTCTAAGAAGTTCAAGAATATCACACAGGGTGATTTGAATCTTGAAAGTGAAGAAGAAAAGAAACAGGTAGAAGAGAAGCAGGAAGAAAATAAGGATTTATTGGAAGCTTTGAAAGAAAGCCTGAAAGATAAGGTCAGCGATGTGAAGCTGTCAACCCGTTTGAAGAGCCATCCTGTATGCTTAAGTGCTGATGAGGGACTTAGCTTTGAGATGGAAAAGGTATTGTCACAGATGCCGGATGGTAATCCTTATGGTATGAAGGCCGTCCGTATTTTGGAAATCAATCCAAACCATGAGATCTTTAAAGCATTGCAGAATGTGTATGCGAAAGATAAGGATAAGATTTCAAAATATGCAGATCTGCTTTATGATCAGGCACTGTTGATCGAAGGCTTTGATCTGGAAGATCCGATTGCCTTCTCAAATGCTGTCTGTGAACTGATGGTTGAAGCAAGTAAATAAAAATCTAAGAGTAAGCATAGACTGATGTGCTTACTCTTTTGTTTATGTTGATTTTACTGTTTTGTGATTGTATATTTTATATAAGAACGATAGAAAGTGGTGAAAACATGGCATTGATGATGAATGACACAGATATGGATCGGATGTTAGAAGAAATCCGACCTAAAGAAGAAACTTATCGTGGCAAGGCATGGGGAACGATATTGGCGGAAACGGCAGAAGTGTTGACGCTTGGAGCTTTCAGCAATACCTACTGTTATCTTGGGGTAAGTGAACATTATCTGGTCATAGCAATCGTCGGGACATTAAATATTGATAGGATCAAAGATAAAGTGTGTCTGCCATTTGAAGAGATCGAGAGTGTTTCGATCAAACGTGGAATCATTCCATCACAGCGTATTATAAAAATAAAAGGAAAGGATATCAAACTGAAAATATCATTAGTGAATAATCATTTCACGACAAAAGTAAAAAATCAGAAAGAGGGAATGAAAGAAATCATAACAGTATTAGAAAAACTAAAATAAACCTATTACGTAAAGGCAATAGGTTTATTTATCAGTGTATGAATAAGATCATTATTTATCGCTACATAATTCTGTCAGTTTATTGATAAAGAAATCATAATCTTGAATTTTAAGCAAGTCAGTTAAAGATTTATCATCTACAAGAACATCTGTGATATGATCAAAGATTTCTTTAAAATCAGATAAATCTTTTTTTGTTAATGCTAATGTGATGATCATGACAACTTTTCTTTGGTTTTTCCAAATGATTCCATGAGGTGCGATCCAGATTGAAATAGCAGATTGTATTGCTATTGGTTCTAATGGGTGTGGGATGGCTATTTGATCATATGCACTTGAATAAAGACACTCTCGTTGAACAAGCATATCATAGAATTTTTCTGGAACATACCCTTCCTTATACAAATTTTGAGTAATTATTTTTAAAATATTTTCCCAGTCAAGATTTTCATTTTTGTCGTAATAGAAAAATTGCGGCTTGAGAAAATGAGTAAGTGTATCTTTGAATCTTTTTTTCTGATATTCTCTTTTCTTTTGTGTCAAAATCGTCGAAATAGAAGTCTTATCTTTTTCTGTAAATAATGGAGTGATATACAGATAAGGATATGGAAGAATCTGATCATGCTTGATAGCGGCTAAGACGATATCGATATGATCAGGCAAAGTCATCGGAAAATCATGCAATATGATCGCTACCATCAAATCTGGAAATGTGTCTTGCAATCTGTTTTTTAAATATATTTCTAAATTTTGATAGTCTGGACAAATCAGCAAAACCTTTAAAGGAGCTGTCTGTGTCATTTCTTCATTGAAGGAAAGAATAAGGTGGATGGCAATATAGGCAATCTCATCTTCTGAAAGACGTATTTGACATTTTTTGGAAATGATTCCTGCAATAAAAATCGCAACATCATAAATATAAAAATGTTTTTTAATTTCATGAATCATCGGATTCATGATTTTGATATGATGTTGAAGTCGGAAAAGCAGATTTTTCATATGAACATAAAATCGCAGTTTTAAATGTTCATTATCTAAGGAGAAATGATAAGTGTCCTTTAATTCTTTTTCAATTTCTTTAAGCAAGATCAGAATATCTTGATTAGCATGATTTGTTAGAAAAAGTGCTAAAGAATCATTTTCATCCTTTTGTAAAGATCGGCTGCAAAGCAATAATGCAAAATCGCTGATATCACTGTTAGAAAAAGAAATATGAAGGCTGTTCTCAATCTTATGACAGATTCTTTTAGAAAGTTCCAGACTGTGATAAGGAATATAGGAAGCTTCTTTATCAATTGGTGGATGATCATTATGGCGATGAATGACTATGATGATATGAAGAATAAGATTGAAGATAGAAAAATCATCAAGTATTACATTATTTTCCTGCAAAACTGTTGTGATATCATGCTGGATTGCTAGACAGTCTATATCCGGATAATAGCGTTCGATAATATGATAAGTAAATACAGATTGCTTGATATCATTTATGATGAATGAAGAAATAGCATTACGTTTATTTTTTTCATCGCCTTCCACATAAATTTTGTTTTTATCCATTTTAATTTGTATATGAAAATCGTGAAGAGTTTGATTTATTTTTCTGATTTCACGAATTAAAGTATCTGATGTGATACATAAAGAATCAGCTAAATCTTCTATGAATAAATTTTTTTCATGAATCAGCAATTCTTTGAAAATTAAAAGTGCTCTTTCGTTTTTATTTTGAGGAATTGTTGAGGATTGCATCAATTGTGTAGGGCGTGGATAGCAGGTATAGCCTTTTTGACTAGAGATAATGTTGTATTCTTTACAGCTATTAATATTTTTAATGTATGTTCTAATGCTACGGATGGAATAGCCTAATACTGTTGAAAGCTGGCGTGCCGTCATAGGTTCATCACGGCTTGCGAGGCATTTCAGAATTGCTATCTCTTTAGGTGAATAAGTTGTCATAACTTTCTCCTTTCAAGATTTTATATCAATTAAAATATAAAAGATATCTTTTTTATCTTCAATATCAGTTTTGCACGTGTAGGGTTGCAATATACATTTTGCATGACTTTAATTGTGTTTTATAAAATGTTAACAGAAAGGAGGCAGCAGGATGGATCAAAGTATGGAGTATATTATGCAGATGATCTCGTTTGGCGGAGAAGGTAAAAGTCTTGTCTTACAGGCGCTTCATCATGCGGAGGAAGAGCAGTTTGCTGCTTCATTGGAAAAATTACAAATGGCTCGTGATTCAATAAACAAGGGCAGACAGGCTCATGCAAAAATGTTGACTTATGAGGCAAATCATCAAGATGACTTTAGGGTATCCATGCTTCTATTACATGGTGCAGATTATGTTTCCAATGCCGAAGATATGCTAGAGCTGGCCAATGTGCTGGTCAGAATCATGAAGAAAGAAAAAGGAGAGAGGTAATATGCTGAAAATCGCATTGATTTGTCAATATGGAGCTAGTACAGGCATGTTTGCTTCCAAAATGAGGCAAGCTGCAAAAAAAATGGGGTTAGAAATTGAAACGAAAGCTTTTCCAGATAGTGAATTGGATCAGTTGATCGATCAATGGGATATCATTTTATTAGGACCACAGGTAGGATTTAAAAAAGATGATATTTTAAAACGGTATCCACATTATGAAAAACGTTTATTTGTGATTGATGCTATGGATTTTGGAATGATGAATGGTGAAAAAGTATTAAAAGATATTGTAAATCAACAGGAGGAAAGTTAATATGGATAAAATTATGAATAGTTTGCAGACACATCTTGTTCCAGTTGCTAAAAAGATAGCTGCGAATCGCTATTTGTCTGCATTAAGTGAAACGATGATGATTGTTTTACCATTGATCATGGTTGGTTCGTTTGCTTGCTTATTTGCAAATATTAATATACCTGCTTATCTTGCGTTTTTAAATAGTCAACCGGTTTTGTTGAATGCATTGACAAGCACACAGGCATTTACGGTGAATCTCATTGCAATTTATGTAGTGGTAATCTTAGGTTATAAAGTCGCTAAGAAATTAGAGATTGAACCTTTAACGACCACAATTGCTGTTTTAGCAATCTTTGTAATGCTGATTCCGGCAGAGCTCAATGTTTCAATTTCTTGGGAATGGCTAGGTTACAAAGGAATGATTACTGGAATTTTGGTAGGAATGTTTATACCAACAATGATTAAGTGGATCAAAGATAAAAAAATGATCATTAAAATGCCTGAAAGCGTACCGGAATTTGTATCAGATAGTTTTTCTAGTTTGATTCCGATAGCATTAGTTGTCATTTTCGCACAGGTCATCAATGCAATTGTTGTTATTGCCGGTCAAGGTTCGGTTCACCAGTTTATTTATACTGTTCTGCAAATTCCTTTCCAGCATTTAACAAGCAGTCTTCCGGGAGCAATGATCATCATGTTTGCTTGTACTTTGTTTATGAGCCTTGGAGTGCATGCCAACACTATTCTATATGTGGTTTTCCCAATGTATGTTGCAAATGGAGCAGCGAATCTTCAGGCTTATCAGGCAAAAGAAGCGTTACCGAATATCGTCACCAGCTCTTGGTTCATGCATATTGTGATTGGAGGAGTGGGTTGTGTATTACCATTGATTGTTTTATTAGCTTTCTTTGCGAAAAGCAAACGCTTGAAATCAGTAGGAAAGATTGCCTTAATTCCGAATATCTTCAATATTTCAGAACCTGTTCTTTTTGGAGCACCTATTCTATTTAATCCAATCTTGATGATTCCTTATATAGCAACTTCTGTGTTGAATGTGTTCATTGGTTATATGGCAATTGCTGTAAATCTAGTGCCAAGAATGACTGGAGTAGAAGTTGTTTGGAGCATGCCGGTTGTTTTATCTGGATTTTTAAGCCAAGGCTGGCAGTTTGCTTTACTTCAGGTTATTCTATTCTTTATTGATCTTTTGATTTATTATCCATTTGTAAAAACATATGATCGTATGCTTTTACAGGAAGAGGCTGAAAATGAATAAATATTATCCTTATTTATTTTCACCAATCAGAGTGAAAAATCGTATTTATAAAAATCGTATTGAGGCATCACCAATGGGGGTTGTTCCAACACATCATTTTATTTCTTCTTTTCCGGATTATGGCGGAGTCAGTTTTTATGATAAATCATTAGGTGGTGCAGGAGCATTACACATTATTTCGCATGGCAGTTCTTCTTCTGTTGGCTATATTTCAAATGGCAATGATCCTTTTAGTAAGTATCAGTTAGATATCACTCAAGAACAGATGTCTGTTGGAAAACAGCATGGAGCTATTACTTCTATTTGTTTAGGTTTGGAAACGATGAAAGATAATAAACGAATCGGCCCCTCAACTCTTGTTCAGGATGATAAAAATCTTATAGGAATCTCTCCTGCAGAGATTCATACATATATAGAACGAGTTGCAGATAAAGCATTAAAGGCAAAAAAATTTGGTTTTGATGCGATCTTATTGGATATAGCTCATGATTCTCCGGCAGCCTTGTTTATGGCACCACGATATAATAAAAGAACAGATAATTATGGAGGAAGTCGTGAAAATCGTTTTCGCCTTGCCAAGGAGTTGGTTAAGGCAGTGCGAAAAGCTGTTGGTGAAGATCATATCATTGAATTTCGTCTAAGCGCAGTGTTACATCTTGAAAACAGTTATACGTTTGATGAAATGTTAGCTTTTATCAAAGAGATTGAACAGGATATCGATATTGTGAATATCTGTTCAGGAATGGATGAGGTCATGGAAGGAAATGTACATGCGGTAACTATGATGTTTCAGCCTCATTTAAAAAATGTAGAATTCGCGAAACAGATCAAACAACACTGTAATGTTTTAGTCAGTGTTGGCGGAGCAATCATGTCACCTGATGAGGCTGAAGGAATTTTAGAGCGTAAGGAAGCAGATTTCATCATGCTAGGAAGAGCATTGCTGGCTGATCCGTTCTGGCCGGAGAAAGCAAGAACAGGACGTGAAAAGGATATCGTTCCATGCTTGAGATGTAATTATTGTTATCATATTGCTACAAAACATTTTCAAACCATGTGTTCTGTCAATCCAAGACTTTATCGTGAAAAACGGGTACCTTTGACTTTGAAACAGGCAGAAGTTATAAAAAAGGTTGCTGTTATTGGTGGTGGACCTGCCGGGATGAAAGCAGCGTTAACTGCTGCTCAAAGAGGGCATATAGTGGATCTTTTTGAGAAGGATGAAAGATTGGGTGGACAATTGAATATTATTGAAGGTGCAGGAGTCCACAAACAGGATCTAAAGCGTTATCGCAATTATCTTGTTTATCAGATCGAACATGCCAATATTCAAGTTTATTTGAAAAAAGCTCCGTTAAAAGAGGAACTGAAAGGCTATGATGTGGTAATATTAGCTTTAGGTGCGATTCCTTTTGTTCCAAATATCAAAGGAATCCATCAAAAACATATCCATAATTATATTCAGGGTTATCGTGATAATCAAAAAATGGGTGATAAAGTCGTAATCATTGGAGGTGGCAGTATCGGAGTTGAACTTGCTGTTGAACTTTCTGAGAAGGGAAAAACAGTGAGTATTATAGAGAAAAGTGATGAATTAGCAGCTGCTTCAAATCTTCTTTATAAAGCAGGACTCAAAGAAGCGCTTAAAGATCTTCCGATTCAACTCTTTATGAATGCTGATGTTACATGTATCTATGAAAACAATGTTGAATTTATGCAGAATGATGAGCTTCATCAGATTCCATTCGATGATGTAATTATTGCCTGTGGAACACGTTCGGTCGATGCTTTCGATTATATGGATGCTGCAGAAGAAGTTTATATGATCGGAGATTGCAAGAAACCCGGAAAGGTTTTAGAAGCAACACAGGAAGCTTATTTTATTGCTTCAAATCTTTAATTGTATGAAAAACTCTATGTGTTTGGTTACATCATAGGGTTTTTTAGTATGTAAGATGGGCATATGAATGGGTATTTTTCACTAAATGGTATATAGTTAAGATATAGAAAAGAGGTTACTGTTATGAAAGTAAAATTTAAAGGTGAATATACACCGCTTAGTGAGAATATAAAGGAAAAGGATCATTTGGGTGAATTTATCGTTGTAGATTCAAATATGAATGAAATTAAAAGCAATGATCTAAAAGGAATCAAGATCATTCTTACTGTACCGAGCGTCGATACTTCGGTATGTTCACGTGAATTGGCACATTTTATTGATTTATTAAAGGATGAGGAAATTACCTTCCTTTCTGTATCCATGGATCTGCCTTTTGCATTGGATCGCTGGTGCCAGAGTCATGCTGCTGAAAATATCATTGCCGCAAGTGATTTCAGATATCATGATTTTGCGGATGTAAGCGGATTGATCATGCCGGAAATCGGTTTGTTTTCAAGAAGCGTGTTGCTTGTTGATGAAAATAATATCGTTCGCTATTTAGAAATTGTTGAAGATGTTTCCAATGAACCTGATTATGAAAAGGTCATGAATCAATTACAATCATTGAAAAAAAGTGCCTAGGCACTTTTTATTTGACTCTTCTTGTCCAACCATAAATATCTTCAGCTTCTCCCCACTGAATAGATGAGAGCGTGTCATAAAGAAGATGGGTGATTTGACCGATTTTGTGATCATTGATGATGACATTTTGATCTTTATAAAGCAATTCACCGATCGGTGTGATCAGGGCAGCTGTACCACAGCCAAATGCCTCGCTGAGGCGGCCTTCCTGAGCAGCCTCCATTAAGAAATCGATATCCAGCTTTTCTTCTTTGACTTCGATATGCTGGTCTTTGAGAATATGAAGGATAGAATCACGGGTCACACCCGGAAGGATGGAGCCTGTAAGAGGAGCGGTATAAACACTGCCATCAATGACAAACATCACATTCATCGTTCCTACTTCTTCGACATATTTTCTTTCGATGCCATCCAGCCATAATACCTGATCGTAACCCAGCTTTTTGGCTTTGCTTTGGGCAATGATGCTGGAAGCATAATTACCTCCGCATTTCACATTCCCGGTACCTCCGATGACTGCTCTGACATATTCATCTTCGACATAGATCTTCACCGGTTCCAGACCGTTTTTATAATAAGAAGCAGATGGTGAAGCGATAATGACAAACTGATAGCTTTCAGAGGCGTGAACACCTACTCCGGCCTCAGAGGCAAACATAAATGGACGAATATACAGGCTGGTGCCTTTTTTTGAAGGTATCCAGTCTTTTTCTATCCTTACAAGGGCTTCTATTGCTTCCACAAAATCTTTTTCCGGAATAAGAGGCATACATAATCTTTGATTAGAATTCATCATGCGGCGTGCATTCATTTCCGGACGGAATAGCAGGATCTCACCTTGACTTGTTTTATAAGCTTTTAATCCCTCAAAGGTTTCCTGTGCATAATGAAGAACCATGCTGGCCGGATCCATGTGAATGGGTGCATATGGAATGATGCGGGCATCATGCCAGTGATGATCATCATAATTCATGACAAACATATAATCCGTAAAATACTTCCCAAAGCCTAAATGCTCAAAATCGGGTTTTTCTTTTAAAACTGCTCTTTTCTCAAATCTGATTTCCATAGTTCCTCCAAAAAAAAGACACTACTTCCTTTGTAGCGCCTTTGCTGATAACATTATAGAAAAATAACAGATGCTTGTCAATATTGCTTTGTTACTCTCATCCAAGTAGTCGTAACTCTTTTTGGATTTTCTTCTTCTACGATCGTTTTTCTTTCCATAGAAAGATTCTTACAATTTCTTTGACTCATATCTTCATTGCAGCGCCAATCAATATTACCATTCTCATACATATCACGACTTTCATCATCTTCAAAATTCATTTCATCATCCATGCTGTTCATTTCGTCAAGAAGGGCATCCATATCAAATTCATCATCATTCTCATCATCCATGACATAAGAAGAATTAACAGGCAGATCATCCTTAAAATCATAAGGTGAAATATCCTCAGGTTTCCACATGCGTGCTTGCTTCGGTGCTTCCATATAAACTTTTTCCATTTGTACTCTTCCTTTCGCTTTATACTATGTATGTCTTTGTCTTTGGTTCTTCAGTTAGCCTTGACAAACATTTGAAACTCCTTTATACTATGTTAGACAATACTAACAAAAGTATATTTTTTTTTGCTTTATATGTTATATTCGGCTAACAAGGAGGTACTATGATCAATAAGCGACTGATACGGGAAATGAAAGGTTCTCTTGCCTTTATTTACAAAAATGTGCTGATGCAATGGATCATGCTGATTTTGAATATCATCATGATGATGCTGATTGCAATGACACTGGAAGGCCTGCTTAGGAATGTGCTGGTGATGAATCAGATGATGCTTTATCTTACAGGTGTGATCGTGATCGTTGCGCTGCGTTTTATGCTTTCTAAGAAAAGTGTGATGTATGGCTATGATGCGTCCAAGGAGGTTAAAAAAATCCTCCGTGAAAAGATCTTAACAAAGCTGAATGAGATAGGCAGCGGCTATCATCAAAGAATTGCCACGTCAACGCTCGTGCAGATGTGTGTGGAGGGTATCGATCAGTTAGAAATTTACTATGGTTCCTATCTTTCACAATTTATGTACAGCATATTGGCACCTTTGACTTTATTTGCTGTCTTAGCTTTTGTGAATTTTAAGGTTGCTCTGATCCTTTTTATCTGTGTGCCGTTGATTCCGATTACGATCATTCTTGTCAGCAAGTTAGCTAAGCGGCTGTTAAGTAAATATTGGGGTCAATATACGACGCTGGGAGATAGCTTTTTAGAGAATCTTGAGGGATTGACCACACTTAAAATATATCAGGCGGATGGTTATAAGCATGAAAAGATGAATGAAGAGGCAGAGAAATTTCGTAAGGTAACGATGAAGGTATTAACGATGCAGCTTAATTCAATTACGATCATGGATCTGATTGCTTATGGTGGTGCAGGTATCGGCATGATGGTTGCGTTGTTTGAATATCAAAGTGGAGCTGTTTCCATCGCTGAATGTATCCTGATCATCTTATTGTCAGCTGATTTTTTCATTCCGATGCGTACGCTGGGCTCATTGTTTCATGTCGCAATGAATGGAATAGCAGCAAGTGACCGATTATTTTGCTTCTTAGATGAAGAGGTAGAAGAAGATGGTACGATCAGTGATATCAAGGCTGATCAGAGCATTTATCTGGATCATGTCAGCTTTGCTTATGAAAAAGACCAAAATGTCTTAAATGACATCGTTATGGAAATTAAGCCACATCAGATGACAAGCATCGTTGGTGAAAGCGGCTGTGGAAAGAGTACGATCTCATCTTTGTTGATGAAAGAGATGAAGATCGATCATGGCCGAATTCTGGTAGGAGATGAGGATATGGCTCATTTTTCAAGAAAGGCATGGATGAAGAAAATAACTTATCTTTCAAGCAACGCCTTGCTTTTCAAAGGGACGGTGCGTGAGAACCTTTTGATGGCAAAGAAAGATGCCGGTGATGATGAGATGATCGATGTTTTGAAGAAAGTGAAGATTTATGACTTTTTGGAAGGTGAGCAAGGATTAGATACACCTATACTTGAAAATGGCAGTAATTTATCAGGGGGCCAGTGTCAGCGTATTGCATTTGCCAGGGCCCTGTTGCATGACAGTGAGATCTATATTTTTGATGAAGCAACTTCTAATATTGATGTGGAAAGTGAAAACGATCTGATGAAGCTGGTGGAAGAAATGAAAGATGAAAAAACGATCCTCTTGATTTCACATCGTTTGATGAATGTTGTTAAGAGCGATCAGATCTATGTGATGGAAAAGTCAAGAATCGTTGAAAAAGGTACACATGAGGAATTGCTGGGGCAGGAAGGTACTTATAAAAATTTATGGGAGAGCCAGAAAAAACTGGAAGCCTTGAAGGGGAGGTCATTATGAAAAAAAACAGTGTGAGTGTCTTATTCAAGCTGATCGTTTTGGTCAAGCCTCTGCTTGCCTATATGGTCTTAGCCATCATCTTAGGCGTGCTTGGTTTTATCTGTGCTAATTTTTTGACTGTCGTGGCTGCTATCGGTTTATTGAAGCTCATCCGGCAGGAAGCTGTATCACAGGTCATATTTGTATTGTTGCTTTTTGCTTTTGCCCGCGGCTTTTTACGATATGGTGAACAGACTTGCAATCATTATATTGCTTTCAAGCTTTTAGCCTTGATTCGTGATCGGGTGTTTGGCGCATTAAGAAGGCTGGCTCCTGCCAAGCTGGAAGGTAAGGATAAGGGAAATCTGATTTCAATTATCACAAGCGATATTGAGCTTTTGGAAGTGTTTTATGCTCATACGATCTCACCTGTCATGATTGCCATGGTCATGATCGTTGTCATGATGATCTTTTTTGGAATCTTTCATCCTTTATTAGCCTTATATGCTTTACTGTCCTATGTCCTTGTCGGTCTTGTAATACCGTTATGGATACATCATCGCTATGGCAGCTTAGGTAATCAGGTTCGTCATGAATCAGGTTTGTTATCAAGTTTTGTGCTTGAAAATCTGCGTGGACAGAAAGAAATCATTCAATATGATGCTTTCGAAGAAAAGCTTTCCCAGTTGAAAGAGCGCAGTGAACATTTATCCGTTATTGAAAAGAAGATGAAAGAGGTTCAGGCAGAAAATACCTCACTGAGTTCTTCAGCTATCATTCTTCTTTCGATCGGGATGATCGTTTTCTCCATAATGCTTGTATCTGAAAACATGCTGACCACACAACAGGCCGTCATTGTCAGTGTAGCGATGTTTTCATCCTTTTCACCGTTTCTTACGCTTGCTAATCTGGCAAGCACGATCCAACCGACGATTGCTGCTGCTTCACGTGTGTTAGAAATTTTAGACGAAAAGCCGCAGATCATTGAAAATGAAACAGGTGAAGCCATCAATGGCAAAGAAATTAAGATCGATCAGGTTTCATTCAGTTATGAACATGATGAGATATTAAAGGACGTAAGTCTTCATATATCCGAAAATGAGGTAATCGGTATTGTCGGTAAAAGCGGCAGTGGTAAGAGTACCTTACTAAAATTGCTGATGCGTTTTTGGGACAGTGATCGAGGTGAGATCAGGATCGATCAAAAAGCCATTGACCAGATCAAAACACAGTCACTACGTGATCATGAAAGCTATATGACGCAGAAAACACATCTCTTTCATGATTCTATTTTAAATAATATTAAGATCGCAAAGCTGGACGCAACTTTAGAAGAGGTACAAAAAGCTTGTAAGAAAGCCAGCATCCATGATTTTATCATGAGCCTTCCTAAGGGCTATGACACCCCTGTCAGTGAGTGTGGTGATTCGTTAAGCGGCGGTGAGAAACAGCGCATCGGACTGGCAAGAGCTTTTCTTCATGACGGAGCTGTCATGCTTTTGGATGAACCGACAAGCAATTTGGATTCATTGAATGAAAAAATTATCTTAAAGGCATTGATGGAACAGACTTCCAAGATCATCCTCTTAGTATCTCACCGTCCTTCAACGACCAGCTGGTGTGATCGGATGATTTCTATGGAAAATGGGAGAGTGAGCTGATGAATAAGAATGCTATCGTTATTCAAATGATCGATCTTTATTATAAAAAAAGAGGCGGTGTGCAGTGTGAAGAATGTGTCGAATTAAAAAAATATGCACAATACCGCTTAGAAAAGTGTCCGTTTAAGGAAAAAAATATGTTTTGTTCAAAATGTAGCATTCATTGTTATCAGCCTGACAAAAAGGAACAAATCAAAAAAGTCATGCGTTATTCAGGTCCAAGGATGTTGTTCTATCATCCTCTTCTAACGATCAGACATTTTATCGGAGGTTAATATGAAAATCGTTTATTTTATTGTCGGAGTCATTGCTTTAGCCATCGGAGCTATCGGTGCGGTGTTACCTTTGCTGCCATCATTTCCATTTCTTCTGTTAAGTGCCATTTGCTTTGCGAAAAGCTCAAGAAAGATGCATGACTGGCTTGTAGAAACAAAGATGTATAAAAAAGTGGTCGTTCCGTTAAGAGATGAAAAGAAAATGACCTTGAAAAACAAAATCAAGATCATGGTCTTAGTAACAGCTTTGATGAGCATTGGCTTTGTGATGATGGATGAAGTGCTGATCGGACAGATCGTATTAGTATGCGTATGGCTCTTTCATATGTATTATTTCATATTCAAAATCAAGACAAAGAAAGCAGAGAATCTTTAAGACTCTCTGTTTTTGTTTATATCCATGACGATCGCCTGCGGACGATTAAAGATACGTGGAATGGCAACCATCGTACCGATTCCTCTGCTGACGATCATCTTAGTGTTTCCCTTTTGATAGATACCATTTGTATATTTGGGGAAAAGACCCTGGTCCGGGGCAAATATGCCTTGATTGATCAAAGGAATCTGCCATTGGCCGCCATGAGCATGACCGGCAAAGATCAGATCGATATCATAAGTATCCAACTTATCAAAGACTTCAGGCTGATGCATGAGAAGAATGTTGAAATCAGACGCGTTTCTTCTGATCGTGCTCTTGCTGACATCACCATAGCGGATAACAGCTTCATCCAAGCCCAAGATCTTGATGTTGTCCTTGAAACATACGCTTTGATTTTTATCAAGGATGACGATATGGTTTTGAATCATCTGCTCATAAAAGGCATTTCTTTTTTCTGCCTTCATGGCCAGCTCATGATTTCCATCAATATAATAAGCAGGAATATTCGTAAGTGTTTTAAAAAAATCAACAGCATTCATATAGTTATTCCTTACGACAAAATCTCCTGTTAAAAGAACGAGGTCTGGTTTTGTATCCTTTACGATCTTTTTTAATTGTTCAATGAATATTTGATTGTTATGAAGATCACTGATATGAAGGATCCTTAAAGAAGTTTCAATCTTTGATGATGGAAGATCATAGTGTGTGAGTTCAATCCTATAATTGCTCCAGGTATAGTAGATCAAAACCACCAATACGATCATGATTCCTGCGATAATTTCCATAAAAGGCCTCCTTCATAAAGAATATTTAATCATTCCGTTTCTGAAATCAATATATTCTTTGGTATCCTTGAATATTACCATAGACCTCACAGATAAACAAATTAAAAGACTTGATTTCATAAAAGCTCTTATCGTTTATGATCATGAAAGATGAAAATGATGAAATTTATGTGATAAATTTGTAGTTTTGATTTTGCTTTTCTTCTGTTTTCTTTGAAAACATAAAGCAGCTTTTTATGATATATATATAAATTCTTTTCAATATGAATGTATATTCAAGATTCACATATTCATTTTTTAATCATAAATTAGAGTGGAGGCTCTTATGACAAAAATACTTGTTTATGATGAATCAGATAACAAAATGTTGACTTTAAATCGTGATGAAAACAGTCCGATGCCTTATTCTTATGAGCGAACGTTATTAGTGAGAGAATTCCGTGGTTCCTCTCGCAGCTCTCTTTTATATACGACAACACGGGCCATGGAAGCGTGGAATGCGACAAGAAGGACCTACGGTTCAGGAATTCCGGTAGGCTATGCTTTTAAACGTATTTGGGAAGGCGGGCATGGCCAGCAGTCCCAGCATTATGCAGGCGTATCCTTTGATGTCGGTCAGCGCTTAAGTCAAACTCAGCGTAATCGTATCCATCAGGTAGCAACTAATTTAGGTGTTTGGGGTTATGTAGAACCATTAAGCATGACACCGACATGGGTTCATTTTGACAGAAGATATGGGAGAGGTGCCTGTAATCCGGGCAGTGGTTATCCATTGCTTAGGATGGGGGATACTTCTACCTATGTCATTATTCTTCAGGATGCATTAAATGCTCTTGGTTATAGTACCAAGTATCTGGATGGTATCTTTGGAACACAGACACGAAATGCTTTGATTTCCTATCAACGAAACAATTCTTTAAGTGCCGATGGTATTGCCGGATGCAATACATGGCGTAAGCTTGTCAGCATGGTCGTAGGTATTGGGCGAACACCGACGGTGATCGATTGAGGTCTGAAAGGACCTCTTTTATTTATATTAAGGAAATATACTGAAAGTTGCCGATGAAACGTGTATAATGATGTTAGTTGTCCGGGGAAAATATCATATTATACCCAAAGCAAATTAGCGATATGAGCTGTAAAAGAAATTTCTTCTTGTCATGAAAAGCAGTCTGTTGCGGCATGAAATTTATGATATCCCGGAAAATGATTACCGTGCGTATCGTCAGTTATGGATGAGAGTATGTGCAGCATCACAGGTGGAAAATCAGTGGTCTTATGTAGCTTTTACTGAACAGATGGAACATTTACCATAACAAACTGATGAAAAAGGCTCTGAAAGAAAGGTTTATGAAAAGAGAAATAAGTGTATTGGATGTTTCGAATCTGACGTTAGCACAGTGTGTCGAATATGCTGATCAATGGATCATGAGTAAAATTAAAGAAAGTGAGGAAATAAGATGAGTTTAGTGAAGCATGAAATTAAAACTGAGCGTAGACAGCAACTAATCAATATTACAGAAATGGTTGAAAAAGATTTAGATATTAAAGAAGGTATCTGTGTTGTTTATACGGTACATACGACTTGTGGCATCAGTGTTAATGAGAATGCCGATCCGGCTGTATGCAACGATATGGTCTATGGTTATGAAAAGGTATTTCCTACCAATGATGATTTTTATCATCATGCAGAGGGAAATTCAGCGGCTCATATGAAAAGCAGTGCTTTTGGCTGTAATCAGACATTTATTGTTCATGAAGGAAAGCTGGTTTTAGGTATCTGGCAGGGTATTTATTTTTGTGAATTTGACGGACCGCGCCATCGCAGCTTTTATGTGAAGACAATTGAAGGATAGT
>NZ_CALVGS010000127.1 GCF_944327115.1 uncultured Traorella sp. | reverse complement strand
AATAATTAAATCCCGCTTCGATAAATTCATCTACCATCTGATTGACCTGTTCAAGATCAACCTCTTTATCTTTCATAGGAAGACGCATGCATCCAAAACCAAATTTTTCTCTAAGTTCCATCTTTTTTCCTCCCTAAGACCTTTTTTCTATTTATATTTTAACACCTCTTCCCTATTTGTAGTCAAGCATATATGATATTTTAGAATAAAACTTTTATAAGAAAATAATTTTGTAACGAGAATCATAGGCAAATAAGTGACTCCTTATCTGCATGCCCACCTGCCTGCTCACTGATATTCATGATAGTTGTTCGCTATTTTTCCGCTTTCCTTCTTGCAATCACATACACTGTGGTGGATGCTTAATCCTGACCGCCCTATCAAAAATGAAATTTCCCGGCATGTAAAAAAGAGCCTGCGCTCTTTTATTGTTCGATGATATAACGAAGACGATATTCTTTCATATGCTGGTCATCATAAGCTTCATAATACTTAAAAGCAATCTTCTTTGCATTTTTGCTTATAATATACACATATTTCCCTGTTATCGCTTCAAAAGGCTTTAACACGAGCAGATCTTCAAACTGTTTTTCTGCTCCGAAATATTCTTCCGCATCAAAAGGTCCATCACGGTCATAACTCACTAAAAAATCACTTCTTGAAAAGGACAAGGCATCTGCACACAGATTTTTTATTGTGAGATCGACGCATAAAAAAGCACCGCCTTCTTCGATCACATAACCGTAATATTCATCTTCATGTATTTCTAAACGATTAATTTTCAATGAAAAGGTAATGGTCTGAAATTCATTCTTCATCGCAAAGTTCGGTATATGATCTTTGCATAACAGATGCAGCTGTGTTTTATTTTTTCTGATTTTTATTAGATCCATAACATTTTCCTCCCCTTCTATCTTATGACAAAGCAGGGTATGAATTTGTCGAATCCTAGAATAGTCTGTTTCTTTAAAACATGTTATAATTTGGACAGGTGATCGTATGCTTGAAAATTTAAAGAAATTATTTCACAAAAATGATGATAAAGTTTTGATCACGATCCATGGTTTTGGCGTGAATCGAAAGCATGAAATGGATGATTTTATTCAGTATGCCACTGCTTCCAAAATAGAGATCATAAGCTTTAATATGTTTGATATCCATGATGAAGATGATGATGATTACAACAAATGGATCTTAGTAGCAGAAAATAAGCTTCAACAGGCCTTTGATCAAAATAAGAAGGTATATCTTTTAGGCTTTTCGATGGGTGGAGTCATTGCTTCCTATCTTGCCGGCAAATATCCCGTTGAAAAATTAATTTTGATTTCTCCTGCCTTCATTCATTTCAATATTGAAAATTATGCCGGCATCGCTATCAAGACAGGTAAAAAATTATTAAGCGGCAGTGATGAAAATAAACCTTCCATGCCACGGAGTTTTTATAGTGCTTTTATGGGATGCGTGAAGGAACATAAAAATGATATCCGTAAGGTCAGCTGCCCTATCTTGCTGATACAGGGAGATGCCGACGAGGTCATTCCGACCAGAAGCAGTGAATGGGCCTATGAACAGATCAGCCATGACCAGAAAAAATGTATCTTTCTTCATGGCGGAAAGCACCGTCTGCTTCAGGATAAAAGCGTTCAGGATGTTGCTTTTCTTTTGATCGATGATTTTCTTCAGGACAAGCTGCTGCCCTTAAAGAAATAAAGATGGGCTGTCATCAAAGATTCGGTATATAAAAATAGCTGATTGGATCAGCTATTTTTTTCTTAATTTTTCAATCAGCTCTGTCTTGATGCCTAACAGCTCCTCAGTCAAGGATACTTTGTAGACATGCGGATATTCAAAACGTTTATATTGCGGCCACAGATGATCCAGCTGGTCTGCGCAATAAGCACGCACCTCTTCGATCGATGGTACATCATAAACAAGCTGTCCGTTGATAAAGATCGGATGAAGCAGATCTTCTACATAATATTCACCTGCATGGAAGGTTTTGTTCTGCCAGCGGTTATTTGGATGATAGATCGTCAGATCCTCTTTTTCATTGATCGGATGACCATGGACGCTCATGACATCTGCCCGCATCATATGGGTCTTGCTGTCATAGATACGGTAAAGGTCTTTAAAGCCCGGATTGGTCATTTTCTCGATATTTTCAGAAAGCTTGATCTTCGGAATGACCTTATCATTATCAATTACGCTTGACAGCTTATATACACCGCCGAATACAGGACTTGATTTGGATACGATCAAATTTTCACCAACACCGAAGCTGTCGATCTTGGCTCCCTGGTCGATCAATGATTTAATGATATTTTCGTCAAATGAATTGCTGGCAACGATCTTACAGAAAGGCATATCATTTTCATCAAGAATGGTACGGATCTGTTGTGAAAGATAAGCGATATCTCCTGAATCAATACGTACGCCTTGAAGATGATAGCCCCTTGGTGCCAGATATTCTTTTTCAAGACGGATGGCATTTTTGATGCCGCTGCCTAACGTATCATAGGTATCCAGCAGGACGATACAGCTGTCAGGATAATTTTTAGCGTAAGAAAGGAAGGCCTCATATTCGCTGTCATATGATTGTACAAAGCTATGTGCCATCGTTCCGACCACCGGAATACCAAACTTCTGACCTGCGAAAACCGTTGCCGTAGAATCGACTCCCCCAATATAACAAGCTCTGCTGCCATAATAAGCCGCATCAAAATTATGAGCACGGCGAGCACCGAATTCCATGACATTTCTTCCCTGAGCCGCTAATTTGACCCGATGTGCCTTTGTCGCAATCAGCGTTTGATGATTGACCGCCAGAAGCAGGGCCGTTTCCAGCAGCTGCGCATCGATCATCTTGGCCTTTACTCTTACTAAAGGTTCATTTGGGAAAACAACGCTTCCTTCTTTTATCGCATATACATCCCCTGTAAATATGAAATGTCGAAGAAAATTTAAGAACTCATCTGTAAACTTATGCGTGCTTCTCAGATATTCGATATCTTCATCCTTAAAATGAAGATTTTGGATATAACCGATCATCTGTTCCAAACCACAGAAGATCGAAAAAGCTCCGCCATCCGGATTTCTCCTGAAAAATAAATCGAAAGTAACTTCTTTATTTGCCTTGGGATCATTGAAATAACACTGACTCATCGTCAATTCATAAAAATCCATTACCAAAGAAAGATTACGTTCATCTCTAAAATCATACTTATAGTCTAGACCTTCCATTTTTATCACCTTGCTTTATTATATCACGAATGAAGATTTATGAACACAATTTCACATTTACTTCCCAAGCGATTCATCATCCCCCAGGCACCTGCACCGCTGGAAGTGATGCGGTAACCCTGAGCAGTCTTATGAATTCCCGTATCTAACAGCCATCCTAACGGAAGAACCTGCCCGGCATGAGTATGACCGGATAACTGCAAAGCGACATCTTCATTGACATGAGGAATGTGGTCGACCAAGACAGATGGTATATCCTTTTTGACCAACATGCTGATATCAGAAGAAGAACGGTCATAATTTTTACCGATAAGATAAAAATCATCTCCGATCAGCACGCCTTCATCTTCTAATGTCACGACTCCTGCAAGATCAAAAGCCCTCCTTGTTTCATCATCTAGTTCATCATGATTTCCTTCGATATAATACACCCCCAGCTTTGTTTGGATCGTCTTCATGCGCAAAAAAGCTTCTTCTTTCATTTCATCAGTGGTACTCTCATCAAAAATATCACCTGCCATGATAAATAAATCAACTTCTTTTTCATTCACACAGTCAATGATCTTTTGCAAGCGGTCGATCGACGCCCCTTTTCCCAAATGAAGATCAGAGATCATCATGATCGTATAATCATCTTTCAGCCCCAAAAGGCTGATATCATAGCTTGTAACGACCAGATCCCTATAATTGATATTTCCCCATATGATCAGCATAAAAGCGATGAGAAAAGGCGTCAGCCCCTTCAGATACAGCTTATCAGCAAACATTTTTAAACGCATCAGCTTAAGAAGATCAAAGATAAGAAAGACAAGGGCTGCATACATGAAAAATACCAGCATCACAGGAAACATGCAGCACACAAACATGATTGCCAAGGTCAAAAGACAATAATAGATCCTGTATCGTTTATTATTGATCAGTCTGCGAAAATGCAGATAAAAGAAAAGCATCAAAAGCATGATGGCCGGTATGAAAAGCAAATAATGAATCAGCTTCATTTATCGTCAGCCTCCTTTAATTCATCAAAAACAGCATTTAAGAAAGCCTTGATCGAATCAAGGATCACTTTTCTTTCAGCTGAATCAACCTTCGAAATCGATTTGATCATGACACTTGTATTTTTCAGCCAGTTATTTGAAAGATCATGAAAGGTTTCTTCATTTGTAGAAGAAAGGACCTCAAAAATCACATCGACACATTCTCTGCGCTGTGAAGGAGAGATCTTCTCAAGAAAATCATTGATGGCATTCTCAATGATCTCGCTTTGTCTGTCAAAGGCCTTTGCACAGATAAATTCTTTTCCTAATAACTGCCATGAATACAGATCATGCTGATAGATCCCCTTCTTGCTGCTTTGTATCAGCGTATAATCAAATTCCTTTTGATACAGAAAACGTCCGACGATACTGTTTTGCGGGTAATAGCTGTGTACCTTTTGATAGATCGCATGATCTTTTCTTTTTTCATACATCTTTCTGCTAAGTCCCGGTCCATCAAAATTATCCACGCTCAGAATTCTTTTCTGTATCGATTTCAACGTAAACAAAGCACTGTAAACCGCTAAATTACCACCCTTGGAATGACCTCCAAGCCTTAATCTTCCTTTATGCTCATTCGCAGCCTTGCGTAAATATCTTAATGCCTGTCTTTGAGCTCCCACGACATCCTGAAAACACATATTCAGATTTTCCTTCCAGCCGATCAACGTGTTATCCGTTCCCCGAAATGCGACATAATGTGTTTTATCATCTAAATGGAATAAAAGCGCACAAAACTGCAGCTCCTGTTCTTCCTGATGCTCACTGATAAAATCACTGATGATACAGCTTTGGAAACGTTGGCTTTGGGAAAGCAGCAAAAACAGCTGCGGATCTTCATCTGCCAGTAGCTTTTCATTATCCAAACCTTTCGATTGAAGCTTCTGATATGCCTGTTGGAAGGTATATTGCTCTTCACCTTCAAAGATATATTCCCAACGCAGATAAGCAGCCCTTGAAAGTATCAGCGAATCGATCTCATTAAAGGGATCCTGATCCAGCGTCAGATCCTTACGCCACTGTAAATAATCAATAATATTGCTCATAAGCTCACTTCCTAAAAATTATACTAAATCGTTTTTATAAGAATTTCAATGTTTTTTATTGATTTTGGATCTTAAATCCTGTTTTCGACAGTTTTAAAGAAGCAGAAAGGCCCTAAGTCCTTTATTTAAAAGGGATTTGGGGCCTTGAATGTATTTTAAAATGTTGTATATAAAGTTTTTATCCGATCAATTTA
>NZ_CALVGS010000126.1 GCF_944327115.1 uncultured Traorella sp. | reverse complement strand
ATATATAACCCTGTTCATAACTGTTATGTAACAACATTGCCATGCAAGCTTAATCAAATCAGCAAGACCAAATTTACTATTATTCTGACACAAGGCTACAATCGTCAGATCAGACGAATGTGCAGCGCATGTGGCTATCATGTACGCTCACTTAAACGAATTCGCTTCATGCATCTGCATTTGGATGTAAAAGAAGGAGAATATCGTCTGTTAACAGAAAAAGAAATCAATTCATCAAAAGGCATCAAATAGAAAAGCTGTAAAGAAGCTAACGGATGGTTAGCCGATCTGCAGCTTTTTATACAAGAAAATGATTTTGTAACCAAAATCATATGCAAATAAGTAACTCCCTATCTGCATACCCACCTGCCTTTCTAGCGGCGTGGTTCCACTGACACCGTTATAGACTCTCAGATCATGAAGAATGATGTTCTTCAGATCAGGGAATTCACGGTAATAGAAACGGTTGGAAAGAGAAAAGACTTTCATGATGCCTCCTTGATAGAAACGAGAGTATTCACACAGACATTATATCATAATATCAACTATAATGATACTATAATTTCATATTCATGACACATAATCTCATAACATAAAGTATACTTAACTTTTTTTCATTCTCTTTCATTATCTTTCCCATCAAAATTAAAAATTCCTAATATATAAAAAACGATCACATAAGCCTGTGATCATTTTTCCTATTCTTCATTCATAGATATAAATTCAATTCGATTCGCCAAACAGCTGTTAGCTTTATCGACTTTTCCGCTCACTTTGATAATTTCACCCTTTTTTAAGGAATTTGCGATATTTTTATATAGGTTTGGCATAATGACCAAATCAATCGATGCCGTTTCATCACTTAATACCGCAAAGCACATAAGATCTCCTTTTTTTGTCTTATGCTGCTTGATATGAGAAATCGTACCCATGATCGTTACATAGCCACAAGGCTCCAGACATTCGATGATTGCCTTACCGTTGAAATGTAATTCTTTTTTGATACGGTTGAGCGGATGTTCGCTCAAATAAAAGCCTAAGACCTCTTTTTCCTGATTGGCCTTTCTTAAAGGATAATCTGCAACGTTGATGATCGCAGGCGGTGTTGCCAAGGAATAATCCAGCCGCAACTGATTTTCATCTTCGATCATGATGATGCTGCTGAAGCGTAAGGCATCCTCCAATGAAGCAAGCATGCTGGCTCTTGTCAGATGAAAGCAGTCAAACGCACCTGCCATGATACAGCATTCGATCGCTTTCCGATTCACCCCTGCCTTGCTAAGTCTGGCAACAGCATCATGGTAGCTTTCAAAGCTGCCCTTACTGCGTTCCTCTAATATCTTGTCAGTCGCATTGACACCGACATTACGAATGCCTCTTAGCGGAAATAAGACTTGATTATCATGTAAGATATATCTTTTTTCTGATAGGTTGATATTTGGCGGTTGGATCTGCAAATGCCGTTTCCTGGCTTCAAAAATATATTCGCTTGTCTTTATATCACTGCCAATGACCGAATTCAACAGTGATAAAAAGAAATATTGCGGATAATTTGCTTTCAGATAAGCCATCTGATAAGCAACCATGCCATAGGCAACGCTATGTGATTTATTAAAGCCATAATTCGCAAACTTCAAGATGAGATCATAGATGTCATGGGCAAGCTTTTCCGAATAACCCTTCTGAATGGCACCATCTATAAATTCTTTCTGCAAAGATTCAAGATCCTTCAGATTCTTTTTGGACATCGCTTTTCTCAGGATATCCGCCTTACCCAGACTAAAACCTGCCATCTTTTGTGCAATCTGCATGATCTGCTCCTGATAAACGATGATACCATAGGTTTCTCCTAAGATATCTTTTAAATCCTCATGAAGATAAACGATCTGTGAGGGATGCTGCCGATTGTTCAGATATCGCGGAATATTATCCATAGGTCCGGGACGGAACAAGGCCAGAGAAGCCGCAATATCCTGAAAACAGGCAGGTTTCAACTGGCGCAAAAGATTTTTCATTCCCTCCGATTCCAGCTGAAAGACGCCCGCCGTATCAGCCTGCTGGATCAGTGCATAGGTTTTTTTATTATCCAAAGGAATTTTCATGATATCAAAATCCGGAGCAATTTTTTTGATTTCTCCGACCACTTCATCAATAATGGTCAAATTACGAATAGCCAGAAAATCCATTTTGATCAATCCGAGATCTTCCAGATATTCCTTTGTAAACTGTGTAGAATCAAGTGCATCATCACTGGAAATCAACGGACAGACATCGCTGATAGGACGCTTTGAAAGAACGATACCGCCGGCATGCGTTGACGCATGACGCGGCAAACCTTCCAGCTTTAAGGCAATTTCATAAAGTCTTCGATTTTCAGCCTTTGCATCGATTGCCGTCCTAAAACGAGGTATATCCTGATAAGCACTTCTCAGCGTTACCTTTTTATTGGCCAGCATGACAGGAATCGACTTTGTCAGAATATCAATATCATATACGGACATTCCTAAGGCCTTTCCTGCATCTCTGAGCACCTGCTTTGCCGCAAGCGTACCAAACGTCACGATATGCGCCACATGCTCACTTCCATACTTCTCTTTCACATAGGCAATGACCTCATCTCGCCGATTATCAGGAAAATCTGTATCGATATCCGGCATGCTGATACGTTCTGGATTTAAAAAACGTTCAAATAGCAAATGATATCTTATCGGATCGATATGCGTAATGCCTAAGCAATAGGCTACCAGGCTTCCCGGGGCACTGCCTCTTCCGGGACCGACATAAATCCTCTGTGCACGTGCAAATTTGATGAAGTCATAAACGATCAGAAAATAATCGTCAAATTTCATATTATGAATGACACTGAGCTCATATTTTAAACGTTCTGCATATACTAAAGGAACCTTCTTCGTATTTAATCTTTTTTCAAGCCCCTTGACACAAAGACTTTTTAAATACTGATATGAGGATACCCCATACCGGTTTTCATAATGCGGCAATTCACTTTTGCCAAACTCAAAACAAACCTGACACTGCCCGGCAATCCAATCGCTCATCCTCAAATCATCTTCATCATATAATTCCTGCATTTCCCGTTCACTGCGCAAATAACGTCCACTGGCAATATCCAGCGTCTTATCATTCACATTCAACCCCTGGTCAATGGCACTGAGCACCCTGAAGCTTTCCTCATCATCTCTGGAAATCATATAGATGCGAGAAAGCGCAACGGTTTTGATACCATTGGCAAGCGCCACTCTTTTCAAGACAGGATTTTTGATCTGTAACAGACCCGTATCATTCATCACGATTCCACAGATAAAATCCTCAAAAGAGTCATTGAAAAGAGTCAGATATTTTCCCATCGAAAACTCATCTTCCTCGATAATATATTCATCAAATTTAGAATGATCACCACTTGAAATAACAAAACAGTGTTTACTGTAAACACCAAGCCTCTCTAAATCAATCACCTTTTCCTTTGTACATAAATAAGTGCTGAGCTTCAAAAGATTCTGATATCCGATATCATCCTTTGCCAATACGACAAAGCTGAACAATTCATCATCGATCTTACAAAAACACTCAAGACCGAAAATAGGATGAAGGCCTTCCTTTAAACAAGCATGATAAAAACTCATTGCTCCGTGCATGACATTAAGATCCGTTAAAGCAATGGATTTCATCTTCATCTGTTTTGCTGAATTAACGAGCTGCTGGATCCGAACCGTACTTTTTAAAAGCGTGTAACAGCTGCGAACATGTAAATGTACCATGATATTATTATAACACAAAAATCAATCTGCACACGTTAGAGTTGCTTTATAGCCTCAGCAGCAATAACAAGCCCGAATGCAGCCGGTACGAAGGCACTGCTGCCGGGAATGCTTCGACGATTTGTTTCTCTTAATTCCCGCTCATCTGTAAATAAAGGTGTCCGTGCTTTTTCCGTAGAATAAACGACCCGACATTTATGAATCCCTCGTTTACGCAATTCCCTGCGCATGACTTTTGCCAGAGGATCATAGCTTGTTTCAAAAAGATCGCCGACCTTTATCTGCAGAGGATCCAGACGATTGCCCGCACCCATGGAACTGATCAGCGGAATATGTAAGCGATGTGCTTCGCAAATGATATCCAGTTTTGCACTGATCGTATCAATGCAGTCAATGATCATATCATATTCTTCAAAATGAATTTCTTCTTTATTATCAGGAAGATAAAACATCTTCTTTACCTCAACATGACAATCTGAAGAAATATCTAACATCCTTTGTTTCATCACATCGACCTTATATTCACCAATGGTTGAATGTAAAGCAATGATCTGACGATTGATATTCGATTCACTGACGCGGTCATGATCCACTAACGTAAATGAACCGATCCCGCTTCTGACCAAGGCCTCACATACATAACCGCCAACACCGCCAACACCAAAAATCAATATCTTTGATGATTGCAGACGCTGAAATTTCTCATCACCGATCAGCATGATCTCTCTTTTAAAGCTTTCCATATCATCACCTCATCCTTGACAACAAAAGCTGACCTTAGTCAGCTTTGTTCATATCATTGATTTCATTTCCTTTAGATAAAAGTCTTTTCTTATAACGCGAAACACTTACCAAACCATAAATCGTCGTTAAAAGAAGCACGACACAACCACCCAAAGCAATATAAAAGTACAGCTGCATGGAAGCATTCTGATTTACTAAATTTTCATAATCTTCCTGTGTTACTGCTGCAGCACCTGAATAAAGCTGGAGGGTATTCTGTGTGCTTTCATACTGATAATAACGATACTCACCCATATCATCCATGGCATAGATCAATGAATAATTACTAAAGCTCTTATCTTCATAGACCCAGCCCATCAATGTTACATCATCAATTGTAAGCTCTTGATAAACCATACCGGCTCTTTCCTGCAATTCTTCAGGAATATCTACAAGACCCAATGTATTGCCCAGAAGAGCCACCTGCCGGTAAATAGAAGTCACACCTTTTGTTTCATCATAGATATAAAAGTTTTTTTCATCATCCTTCTGCAAATATACAACCGTAATATTGCGAGCAGGGCTTCGCCATGCCTTCACTTCATTACCATCGATCTGAACCGTCGTTTCCTCAAAACCATCCAATTGAACGGCACTTAAATTACGCACGACCCCCAGCTCATCATTTCCATAAGGAACATAGATCAAAGGTGTTTCATCAACATAAGCATTGATGACATACAGCTTTGGATTACCATTTTCCGCAGTTACCGTAATTTCAATTCGATTGTCACCGGCATTCAGTGAAATCTCACCTGTACCGGAAACACTTGCCTTTGAATCACTGGCCGAAGCATTAACCGTAATGCTTGAAACAGAAGAGGCTAATTCAACGCTATATTCTGTCACATCACTTGAAAATGCAGGTGAAAGCTGACCTTCACTAATCGACAGTGAAGCTAAGTTGTTATTCGAAGAACGATTATCGACAACAGGCGTTGTTGCGGAGCTGCCTGAGCCAGAACTCGAGCTGCTTCCTGAACCGGAACCTCCACCGGTATTCCCGGATGGAGTTGAATTTGCGACAACACTTACACTGCTTGAATTAATTGTTTTTCCACTATAATCAGATAAATCTGAAACATTGGTAGCGTCAACTCCAACCATAGAAATTGTTGCGGTTCCTTGAGATCCTGCGGTTGCAGTAATCGTAAAGGTCTTATTTCGATCACACCAAGAATCTCCCGTTCCTCCTGTTATAGTAGCGTTGCTTGCATCAAATCTGACAGAGCCTTCAATACTGCCGCAAGCTAATGTAACACTGAAGCTTCCTCCCGGAGCCACATTTGCTGCCTGAACCGGAATATATGATATCAGTATAAATAAAGTGAATATCATCATTATGGACTTTATAAATTTATTTTTCATTTGACTCTCCTATCATTGTATCTTAGAGATACCTAATATATGATTTTTTATCAAAACATAATCTAAAGACGATATTTTAGAATCACCGTTTACATCTCCACCTAATGATGGTCCACCTGATAAATGACTTAAATTAAGGATATGGTTTTTAACCAATACATAATCAAGAGAAGATATTTTACCATCACCATTCACATCACCCTTGATGATGATCGTATAGCTAGCCGTTTCACCACTTGATGACGTAATCTTAAGAATCATATCGGTTGCGATATATGAATTAGAATTGCTATGTCCATTCGTATTGATTTCTATCTTCATGCTTGAATCAATGGATTCCAAACGTTTCTTATATGTATCAATATTCGTCTGTGCTGAAATACCATATACATAAGAACCACTGAGTGACAGTGATGCTTTATTTAAGAATGACTGAATATCTGATGATGTCGTTGTCTTGGCATCATTGATCTTACGGATATAAGCACTTGAAATATAACCATAAGAATTATTGAAATCATATTTTTGGGAATAGATCCATGACAATGATTCATTGTTGTAACGGGCAATCTTTTTCTGATTGCTGTCTAATGGATGATCGGTATAGATCTGATACCAGACAGAATTACCGTTTACCGAAGTACCCGTTGTCTGACTCAATATGATCACCGGCATGTTTCTTACATTAGAGCTTGGATTCTTTAATGAAAGAATCGTATCAGAACTTGTAGATGCTGTTTTTCTGACATTCACGCTATCAACGGTTTCTTTGATTCCCAAAGCATATTTCTGATAATCCTTTTTGCCTAAATAATCATCAATAGAATAGCTGTGTGAGGCAGCTTTTTCGCCCCAGTAAGGGTCAGAAGCATATTTGACGTTCATACCGCTGGCCTTATCACCGAGATGACCGCCGAAATAGCGCCAGTCATTCGTATCCAGATAGCCCCATGTCACCCATTGACGTACAAAGATATCGATACAGGACTCGACAGAAACATAGACGCTGGCTGAACCCGACGGATTGGAATCCACTGCATTTAAGCCAAAAAGATTATTCTTTGCAAGAGCAATCTCACTTCTTCCCCAGCCGCTTTCATTGATCGCAATACCCATGGTCATCAAAGGATTGACACCAAAATCCTGTCCTTTCATAAAGGAAGCTCCTTCATTGACCAATAACGACTGGTTTGCTTTCAACGTACTGGTGCTTGTCGAAGTCGGTTTCTCGGTATATTTGCTCGCAATAAAAGCATTTAATTCTGCTGCCGTATAATTCGTCTGTGAATGAAGCGGCAGATACTGATAATAGTTATAATAAGGATTATTCACATTGATCGCATTCGTACTCGTACCATTGCGATAATCATCGATCATCTTAAAATAATCCGTATAAAAATAATGAGCATCATAACTATAATAAACCGTCGAACTATTTAGATAGCTTGGCGCATATCCCATATTGATGGCTGATGAATATGAACCGTCGCTCGATTTTAATCCTCCGGTACGGATATAGTGGTAAAGCTTACCATTGCTTACTTTATAATAGTTGATAAAAGTCCCCTTCTCCGTATAAGGAACGATATCGACCAAGGAAGCGTCAACCCAGCCATTTACACCTGAAAGTCTGAATTTCACCTTACCGTTACTTTCTTCCAGAAAAGCAGCATCAATACCATAAGCCATATTGATATAACCGCTTGTACCGGTACCGTCTTCCGTATAATTCGTATTCGCGACATAATTATCAACTACTATCTTTTTAAACTTGACAGTTGCATATTTTACCTTCCAATATTTATCCTGCGATTTCACAGCATAATTGACTGAAGGATTTTGTTTGATGATCGCTTCATAAGCACTCAGTGCATCCTCATAGTTTGCGAAAGAATTGACTTCTGTTTCTGTACCATTTTCACTGATACTGATAAGCTTATATGTATCATTTGACATGAGCGAAATATCCCCGTTGCCAATAAAATTCTGATAATATTCCTGTTCAGCCTCTTCTAAGGTAAGCGCACCCTCCGCATCAACGACACGTTCAATTACATTTCCCTCTTCATCATAATCATATATTACAGAACCGATCTTGACACCCGGATCATCGATCGTTTCATCATTTTCAGATGCTTGTGTATGTAAACGGCTCAACATAGAAAAGCCTATACAGGATATCATTAAAAAGGCAAGAGCTTTACGGCCAAATTTCATGACTTTTTAACACCTCCATTTCTTTCATAATTTTACATGATTTCATTAAAAAATGCAATGTAGGGAGAGGATTCACATATTTTACCTGTAATTCTTAATTAAAATTTATTTCATCAATCCAAATCATCGATCTTGCTGTCGTATTTTCGAATAACCACTTCTTTTCCCTTAGGAAGTGCAACATAGATTTCAGTATTTGAATCACTGTCAGCAGCAACATATGCAAATTTGATATTCGTTCCGACACCGATCTCTCCTGAAGGATTCATACAGATCAAAGATATCGCATCACAGTATCCCTTTTTTGCGATCATCCTTTCTGTCCATTCAAATACTACGGAACTGGCAGCTTCTTGTGCAGACATGCCCTCTTTCATCCTGCGTACCGTTTCATAGCTTAAACAGCCTCTCATGATTTCTTCACCTACACCGGTAGCGGCTGCCCCGCCTGCTTCATCATCACAATAAAAGCCGCTGCCAATCAATGGCGAATCTCCGACCCTGCCCCTCTTCTTCATAAAGAGGCCGCTGGTGCTTGTTGCACTGACAAGATGTCCTTGCTGATCCAAAACCACCATACCTACGGTATCATGTCCATCATAACTTGAAAGAGGCTGGTTTTCTTTTTTACGCTCTAAATATCTTTCATAGCTTTCTTTTGTCAATAAATTTTCTTTTTTCATTCCTAATGAAGCTGCAAATTCATTGGCACCCTCACCTACTAAAACATTATTAAAGCGACCCTTTGAACATTCATAGGCAACATCAACCGCATGTATTACACCTTCAAGCGCCCCTACGGCTCCTGCCTGAAGCGTTTTGCCATCCATAAATCCCGCATCACATTGAACGACTCCCTGCTCATTTGGCAAGCCACTATAACCGACAGAATGAAAAGCCTCATTTTCTTCAACCGCATGAATTGCTTCTAATACAGCGTCTTTAGCACTTTTCTTATCCTTTAAAAGACAAACGCCTTTATTTACTCCATCATAAGACATCTTCCATGTCGCAATCATTGACCATTTCATATTTTCACCTCGTAAATAGTATATCAAAAATAATAAAATTGTTAAGATTTACTTGAACAGTTTTACAGTTTGCGGTATAATCTTGTCATGGCCCGTTGGTGAAGCGGTCTAACACACTGGATTCTCATTCCAGCATTCAGGGGTTCGAACCCCCTACGGGCTACCATTTTATAAACTTGAACCTTGAAGGTTCTTTTTTTATGTACTATAATGATGTACGTTAAATAAAGGAGATTTTATGAAAAAAGTACGTACGAGATTTGCACCTTCTCCAACAGGATATATGCATATCGGAAATCTGAGAACTGCTTTATATGAATATCTGATTGCCAAGCATGACAATGGTGATTTCATATTGCGAATCGAAGATACCGATCAGGAAAGAGAAGTAGAGGGTGCGGTAGACATCATTTATGATGTCATCAATCAGACAGGTCTTCATTATGATGAAGGACCTGATAAACCGGGTACCTGCGGCCCTTATATCCAGTCACAACGTCTTCCCATCTATAAGGAATATGCTGACAAGCTGGTCGATCTTGGAGGAGCTCATTACTGCTTCTGTAAAGAAGAAGAGGTTCAGGCTGAAAAAGAAGGCCATGATCTGAGCTATCGCTATGTTGATCCATGCCGCTTTATCTCAAAAGAAGAAGCCCGTGAAAGAATTGCCAAAGGTGAGCCTTATACGGTAAGACAAACGATTCCGGCAACCGGAACGACCTCTTTTGAGGATGAGGTCTATGGACATATCGAAGTAGAAAACGCTCAACTAGATGAAGGTGTGTTATTAAAAAGTGACGGTTATCCGACCTATAACTTTGCGAATATCGTCGATGATCATCTTATGGGCATCACACATGTTGTCAGAGGAAACGAATATCTATCCAGTACCCCAAAATATAACCTGATCTATCAGGCCTTCGGCTGGGAGATTCCAACATATGTTCATGTACCGCCGGTCATGAAAGATGAATTCCATAAACTGTCAAAGCGTAATGGTGATGCGTCTTTCCAGGATTTGCGCGATAAAGGAATTCTAAGTGAAGCTATCATCAACTATATCGCCCTGCTGGGCTGGTCACCGGAGGGAGAACAGGAAATCTTCTCGTTAGATGAGCTTGTCAAGGAATTTTCAATCGATCGTATTTCTAAATCAGGTTCCATCTTCGATATCAATAAGCTGAAATGGATGAATGGTGTTTATCTGCGAAATAAAACATTGGAAGAATTCCATGAGCTTGCTTTGCCTTACTATAAGGATATCAAATCTCATGTTGATCTCATGGAAATCTCAAAGGCCCTTCAGCCGCGTGTTGAAATGCTGGCGGATATTCCGGAAATGATTGATTTTATCGATGCTCCATATCCGTTTGATGCATCGTTATATACCCACAAAAAGATGAAAACAAATGCTGAAAATTCACTTGAAGCATTAAAATGGGTCGTTGATGAAATCGATTTAGTCAGCGATTTCACAGACGATGAAGCTTTCACTAAGTTCTTTGTCGATCTTGCTGCTAAGCACGAGGTCAAGAACGGACGTGTGATGTGGCCGGTTCGTGTTGCTTTGACTTATAAGGCATTTACACCGGGCGGAGCAGTAGAAATTGCTCATATCATCGGAAAAGAAGAAACGATGCGCCGCTTGAATCAGGCAATCGAAGATCTGACAAGCTATCTTTCTGAACAATAAAAGGTCTGCCAAGTGCAGATCTTTTATTATGCGTTAATGTCGCCAACAGATAAAAATGAAGCCTTGACAAAGAAGGCTTCATTACATTTAATCTAAATCCACTCCATTTGAACGTACTGCTTTTTCTACCCATTCATAACTATCTTTTTTTATACGCTCATAAGAGCCATTTCCATAATCATCAAGATCAACATATACAAAACCATATCTCTTGCTCATTTCACTGCTTGAACAAGATACAATATCAATTGGTGCCCAAAAATAATATCCTTTTAGATCTACTCCATCCTGAATAGCCTCTTTCATCTGTAATATATGTTGACGATAATAATCGATACGATAATCATCATGGATCTTTTCATCCATACCCTTTTCATCTTTTAAACCGATACCGTTCTCAGTTATATAAATCGGCTTTTGATAACGATCATAATATTCATTTAAAACAACTCTGAGTCCGATTGGATCGACTGACCATCCCCATGGGTTTGCAGGTAAATTTTTATTGCGATAGGCATCTTGATTATTTTGTAGACATTCATCATCATAAACTCTTGTATAGTAATAAGAAAAGCTGAAAAAATCACTTGTATTTTTTAATACCTCAAGCTCTTCATCACAAATATCGATATGAAAATGATGATCATCAAAATATCGATAAGCATAACCGGGAATCTCTCCCCGAAGCAATACATCACCATAGAAATATTCCATTTGATTTCTTTTTAAGGTAGCTAATACATCCTTTGGCTCACAGCTAGCCGCATAAGCAGGCCCTCCACATAACATCATGCCAATTTGTACATCCGGATAATTTTCATGAGCATATTTGGTAATCATGGCACAGGCAATCATTTCATTGATCACTCCCTGCATCTTAGCTTCTTCTAAATTATCCACCTTATCTTCTGGAATCCCTAGATGATTAAAGCTTTCATGTCGTATGAGATTGATCTGATTAACAAGGATCCAATGCTTTACCTTGTTATGATAATGATCCAAAAGCGTCTTACCATACTGATAAAAAAAACCTATCGTCTTTTTATTGTACCATCCGTTATAATCCAATGCTAAATGAAGAGGCATTTCATAATGTGACATCGTAATCATCGGCATCATGCCGTTTTTTATAATTTCGTCAAAAAGATCATCATAAAATCGCAGACCTGCTTCATTAGGTATCTGATCATCACCATTCGGAAAAATACGCGCCCAATTGACAGATGTCCGATATGTGTTCAACCCCATACCATTCTTTCCCAAAAGTGCTAAATCTTCCTTATAGCGATGATAAAAGTCAGTACCATGTCTTTTTGGAAATATTTTATTATCGTCTTTCAAGGCATGATAGATATCATCCGTAGTAATTTCCGTATTGCATTTCTGATCAAGAGCAACATTATCTACAAATTCATTGATATCAGCCAGACAAAGTCCTTTATTATCTTCTTGATAAGCTCCTTCCATCTGATTCGCTGCAAATGCACCTCCCCATAAAAAATTATCAGGAAACGTTTTTAATACTTTTTTCATTTCTTCCTCCTATTTTTGTGAAAAAATCAATCATGATACCAGTTGAAGCAATTGAGATCGCCGTACCAATTCCTACGACTCCTCCTAAAAGAAAACCAATAATTGTTAACAACAGATCTGCTCCCAAACGAAGCCACCGGTAATCTATTTTTATGAGGTCTACAAGCCTATATAAAAGTGAATCTAAACCATTCATCCCTAATTTACATCTGATTAAAATCGATAAACCAATCGTATAGACGGTCTGACCGATTAGAAAAACGATGAGCATTGAAATAAAACTTAACTGTAAATTCAATCCACTTAAGCCGTCATAGGCAAAATCAATCGCATAACCTGTAATCAGTGCCGATAAAATGGTTCCGCCACCAAAATATTTTCGTGCCGCCACTAAAGCAGCGATAATTAAAACACCGTTATAGATCCGTGAAGACTGACCATAACTTATATTTAAAATGATATGTAATCCATCCTGAAAGACAGTGACCGTATCACCGCCAATATTTGCATATAAGATGATTCCTACACCGATACCAATACAAAGTCCGGCAACACATATCAAACATCCTTTTTTCATCAATTCCATATTCAACACCCACACCCATCAAAATAATAATTCCGCAATATGAATGACATTAGCACCATTTTCTTTTAATACCTTATAACATGAGTTACAATAAACAATCACTTGTTTACCATCATACTCTTTGATCAAATCAGTAATCTTTTCCCTCCTTTGTTCTTCATTAAGCAAAACTACCTTCTTCTCTAAAGCTGAAAAGGTTTTAGGTGCTATCTTTAAATTTTCAGAGCTCATATGCTGCATAAAATTAAAGCCACAATAATCATCATGACTGCTTATCCGATAAGAAGCACCCGTTTTATCAATCAAAGAACAAACGGCTTTTTTTATATTATCATCTGCCTTCGCACAATGTTGAATGATACATGTTGAATTATTTAAACGAGGCAAAAGGAAATTCTTATCTTGATCAATGATTTCCCACAAAGAATATATATGTGCCTTACTTACTTCTTTTAAGATCAAAGAACAGTTGGTACATATCGTAATGCCTGTATCAATTTCATTTAATTGTCTATGATCTATTCGACAACATCCTTTTGTTTCAATTGATTTCTTATTTAAATATTTTATGATCTTTTCACTGATTTCAGGAAAAGCTATTTTAAATTTACAACTTGGATAATAATATCGCATCATAACACCTTACTTATAAAACACATCAATAAATTCTTCATATGAAGTAGTTTTCTGCAACTGAAAGATCTTATCATTGCTTAAGATAACTTTACTAAGCTCTTTAAAAAATATCTGTATTGTTTTTTGAGAGCTGTTCAATGAGAATAAAAAGACCAGCTGGACATATTTATCATCCCAAAGGATTGGCTTATTAAGACGACAAATCGAGATAAAATTCGGAAACTTACCACTTTCAAGAGGGTGAGGAATGGCAATTCGTTTACTATATGCGGTTGAACTATATTTTTCACGCTCAATGACAGATTGATAAAATTCATGGGCATCAAAACCTAATTTATCAGCTATTTTTTCAATAACCGTTTCCAATAATTCTTCTTTAGTTGCACAATCTAACACAAAATAAAGATCCTTGCTCATAAATTCATCAAGATCATTTTGTTGATCGAGCTTGTCCATGATCAATTTAATGAGAGTGATATCATTATCTGAGATAAATTCTCCGGTTGAAATTGTCGGCTTTTCAAACCATAGCTTTTTGCCAGTTGCATTAACGATCATATCAAACTGATCTAATGCCTCCTCACTTACATCTTCAAAGGAAAAAAGCTGAATGATATTGATCCTCTCTTTAAGTACCTGATTGATCTTGTAAGAAATCAGCTTAAAGATAGTAACTGAATCATCTAAGATGACAGCTAAATTATATTTTTTTAAATCTTTATTCGTTTCTAATGATAATGCCAGATGAATAGCAAAATACAATTTTTCTTCTTCAGAAATATTTTTATGATATTTTTCTTCAATAGCTCTAAGACCGATGATCGCTAATTCATTGGCATAAGGAAATGCATCTTTGATACTTGAAAGATTGGATTTTTTGATTTGATCATCATTTTTTAACCGATAAAGAAATAATG
>NZ_CALVGS010000125.1 GCF_944327115.1 uncultured Traorella sp. | reverse complement strand
TTTTTTTGAAGATTTTCAAACACCTGTGTCAATACATCCCCACATTTTTCATGCAGTACACAGTCTGCCATATCATCATAAGGCGTCTTCTGTAAATTGATCAAAATACATTTATTCCCTTGATAATAATTCATAAGATTCGCTGCCGGATATACATTTAAAGAAGTTCCCGCAACGATAAATACGTCACACTTAGAAACATAAGCTATCGCTTTTTCAAAAACACCTGCAGGTAAGGCTTCGCCATAAAAAACGATATCCGGACGTATCAGACCACCACAAATACATCTTGGAATTTGTTCCTTCTTTAAAAAGTCGAATACCTGTGCTTCGGTATATTGTAAATGACAGCGGTCACAAGAGTATGTAGCCGTTGTTCCATGCAATTCCAATACATTTTTACTTCCTGCCATCTGATGCAGAGAGTCAACATTCTGAGTGATGACCGCTTTGCATTTTCCCATCTTCTCTAACTCGGCCAACACCTTATGGGCACGATTCGGCAAAGCGTTGGGATGAATAAATTCATGGATATAATAATCATAGAAAATATCCGGATGCCGGCGTGCAAAATCAATGCTGAGGCATTCTTCAGGGCTCACGCTTCGCCCATTGCACATATATTGTTTTTGATAGATTCCATGATCGCTTCTAAAATCAGGAATCCCCGATTCTGTCGATACTCCGGCACCGCCAAAGAAAACAATATTATCACTCTTTTGTATCCATTCAGTTATCTGTGCTATCTTTTCATCCATACATCATCGCTTCCTTTATTCAGTTAAAACTACGATCAAAATCGCCAATGAAATCGTTATTACAAGAACGATAGCTGTAATTGAAAGTACATAGGCCACTACCTTACGCGTACGATAAAAAGTATCAGTTTCAGCTCTTTCATCATAATAATAATTACCGCGATAACGACGAATGATACGCTGTGCACATAAGGTACGGAACAGCTGGGTATTCCCTGTTTCACTTAAGACCATTTCTTTTGATATGGCATTTCCCTTATCAAATGCATGATATTTAGAAAATACACTTTTTATATCAGATATGCCCTCATTCACATTCTGATAAGAAGCAGGATCTTCTATACCCCGATCACTTCTTATATTACGCATGATGCTCTGTACCCCTATAAAGGCAAAGATAATAGAAATGACATAATCTTTGATCATTCCTGTCATCAATTCATCTGAGCTGAAAAACCATTTATAATAGGTCAGATTCAGTGCAAAACCATCTCTTGCCAGATAGATAAGCGGAATGATCACAAAATTCGCAACCGTTACAATGACCAATGTTATGATACCAATGATCCAGACAGTTCCTTTATTGACAGTCCCATTAAGCTTCTTATATCCTGCATAAGCACCCATCGCAATCAAGATAGCTGCCAGTGAAGAAAGCAAATTTAAGAAGACATAGGCAGCAATCCATGGAATCGCTGCAATCAGCCCGCCAATAAGCGCCCCAAATATACCACTGACAATATTCCCCTTATTTTCCTGCATAATGCTATTCTCCTAAACGTTTATAATATTGAATGGCTATACAGCCGATACCGGTATGACAACCTACGGTACTGATCAATGGGATCAAATGTGCGGAAGCACCCGGAAAGGCTGCCTTGATCTTGTCCAGCATGACCTCACAGTTGCTTTTTTCCTTTACATAAGCAACATAGACATTATATAAATCACCGACACCTTGTTCCTTCATAAACGAAATGACGCGATCCATTGCTTTATTCAACGTACGAACCTTATCAAAGACATCAATTTTTCCTTTTGTCGTCTGATCGATTCGTAAGATCGGACGAATTTTCAAAAATCCTGCCAGCTTGGCTGCCATAGGCGTCAAACGGCCGCCACGTACCAAATGATCAAGATCCATTGGCAATAAGATCGTGGAAGCACTGGCAATCACCTTATCCAATTCTTTTAAAATTTCATCAATCGACTTGCCCGCTTCATACATTTTCTTTGCCTGTGTCACACAATAAAATTCTACTTCTGCCGTCACATGCGTATCAACAAAAATAAACTTCAAGCCGGCTTCCTCACAAGCTAAACGGAAAGCATTTCCTGTTCCGGATAATCCGGAGCAGATAGGTACACAGAAAACAGTATCATAGCCGTCGTCCTTTATTTGTGCGATCGTATCATGAATCATTCCCAGCGGAGGAAGACTCGTCTTTAAAGGCACCTGCTTTTCAACCATATCATAAATCTCTTCAATACTTTTATCTTCTAGCTCAAGATAATTTGTACTTTCATCACTGATCTGCAGCGGACAGCTATAAATACCTAATTCCTTTAGCTGTGCAACATTTCTTCCCGTACCGCTGTCACATACAAATGCTACTTTCATAACGACCCTCCTTTATATTTTCTTGAAAGCCTGTATTCCAATACAGTCAATTCCTGTATGAACAGAAATAACGCTCACCAGAGGAACAATTTCAATATGATGATTCGGAAAAGCTTCCTGAAGCTTTTCTTTTGTCAAAAGGGCATGTTCCATACCATTGCTGTGAGCAACCCAAATGTTATAACTGTCATCCACACCACGGTCCTTCAATTCTTTCACAACACGCTCAACAGCTTTATTAAACGTTCTGATCTTATCAAACACATCAATTTTCCCATCACAGCTGGCATCGATCTTCAATACCGGCTTGATCTTCAACAGACCTGCAAGCGTTGCAGCCAATGGGGTTAATCTTCCGCCCTTCTTTAAATGATCCAGATCGTTTGGAATAACAAACGTCATTCCATCATCTCCCATTTTCCGGATCTTTTCTTTGATCTCGTTTAGATCCTGACCTTCATCATACATTTCTTTGGCACGTGTGATTGCATAAAGCTGCAGCATAGCCGTTGTATGCACATCGACATGAATAAATTCCAAACCATTTTCCTCTGCAGCCAAACGCAGCGCATTGTAACAGCTGCTTAATCCCGGATTGATCGGAATGCAGAAAACAGCCTCATAGCCTTCATTTTTTAAGTCCTTAAATGTCTGGTTGATCAATCCGAGCGGTGGGATGGACGTGCTCATCATGACCCCATCTTCAATATATTCGTAAATTTTTTCCAGTGGTGCGTCCACAAAATCAAGCAACGCATTTTCCTGATCCGGAAGCACGATCTGCAACGGCAGACTGATGATTCCTTTTTCCTTCATTTTATCAGGATGAACCCCACATGAACTATCTGTAATAAAAGCAACTTTCATTCTATTTTACCTCGTTTCCGTCCTTTATTATACACCAAACGTTTCTTTTAATGAAGCAATTTTGAACTCTTTGAAAGAAGAGAAGATTTTGTTATAATAGGGACATGCCAAGAATCAAAGAAGAAGTCATTCATGAATTTACAATTGAAAAAAGCCGCTTCATCACTTACTTACAACGCATTGATAATGAAGAAGAGGCAAAAGCCTATATCACCAAAATCAAAAAGATGCATCCCAATGCCAATCATCATTGCAGTGCTTTTATTTATGGTGATCACAGTGAATTTCAACGAAGCAGTGATGATGGCGAACCCAGCGGTACGGCAGGTGTTCCTATGCTGGAGTGCTTAAGAAAAAATGATATGCAGAATATCGTTGCAGTCGTAGTACGCTATTTTGGCGGAATCAAGCTGGGAGCCGGCGGACTGATCCGTGCCTATTCCAAAAGTATTTCGCTGGCACTGGAAAACGCTACCCTTGTCGAAGCCAAAAAGATGCAGGAATATATCTGTACTTTTTCCTATGACCTGATCGGTCCCTTGGATTATTACTTTTCTAAACATAATATTCAGATACTCGATAAGCAATATGAAGAAAAGGTAACCTATACCTATATCTGTGAACATGACATTACAGATGAACTCATGGAAATGAGTAAAGGAAAGATCATCAATCTATATCAAAAAGAACGGATCATTGAATGTGAAATATAACTATTATCATATAACAGATGCACTATAAGCATCAGGAGGAAAATATGCAGCCTATTATTGACCATATCCACATTACAGTTGAAGATATAAAAAGAGCAGAAAAGTTTTATGATCAATTGTTGCCGCTGTTGGGATTTGATCTTTCATTAAAGGAATACGATAGTATTCCAGAACATGAATATAAAATTGTGGAATACCATCATCATAATTTTTCAATCGGACTGGTCAGCCAAAGAGAAGCTTATAAAAATGAAAAAATGAGCAGAAGAAAAGCAGGTGCATTACATCATCTGGCTTTTCATGTTGACAGTCCGGCCGAAGTAGATTCATTATATTTGAAAATCAGAGAACTTCCTGCACAAATCATTCATTCTCCACAGTATTATCCAGAATACTGTTCGGATTATTATGCTCTTTTTTTCAAAGATTCTGAAGGTATTGAATATGAAATTGTCAGTTTCGATAGAGGACATTACTTTCCCTAATGCTGCAACTGAATACAACCACAGGCAGGAATCCTGAAATAAGTTTCCTGCTTTTTTTAAACACTATTATGCAGACATAAGATCATCAGCGGAAGCAGATAAGAAAGAGAAAATTTTTAATTTTTTTAGCACTCAACACTTGACAGTGCTAAATTATGTGATATAATATAAGTGTAGTTAAGGAAAGGACCTTAACTCAGGTATGAATTTTATATCCCAGCGTTATCACTGAGATTCAAAAAAAAGAAAGAGGCGATGTTTTATGAAATTCTACCCAACGATGAATACTGTATTTGATGATTTATTCTATGACCCATTTATGAGTCGTTCCAGCAATAACATGAGAACTGATATTATAGAAAAAGAAAACGAATATGAATTAAGCATGGAATTGCCGGGATTTAATAAAGAAGATATCCGCATGGAACTGAAAGACGGTTATTTGATGATCAGTGCCAATAAGAATACCGATAACGAAGTCAAAGATGATAAAGGACATGTCATTCGTCGTGAACGTTATCAGGGAAACTGCAGCCGAAGCTTCTATGTCGGTGATGTGAAAGAAGAAGATATCAAGGCTTCATTTACAAATGGTGAATTAAAAGTATCTCTTCCTAAGAGCAATGTTAAGCACGCTGAAGAAAAGAAGTATATTGAGATACAGTAATGTAAAGCCAACTTTTGTTGGCTTTCAGATTGTTGACAAAATGCCCTTTTTGGAAAACCAATTTCCAATGGGGCATTTATTTTTATGTCTTTTTCTCAAATTATCTGGTATTTTTAAGATATAGAATGGTATTTTAGGCTCTTTTCCAGCTCCATAATGCCATCTTTTTTAAATTATGACACCC
>NZ_CALVGS010000124.1 GCF_944327115.1 uncultured Traorella sp. | reverse complement strand
TTTCAGCCTGGAGTAATTCACTTTTCGTCCACTTCAAAGAAATCACCTCGTTGCTTAACGTAAGTAGTTTACCACAAACCCCAACAATAGGCAAGATTTATTTGCTGGAAAGTTAAAATACTTGACACTAATCATAATATTTTTATCATGCTGACTCCCATGATAGATTGCGATTCTTATATCTAAATATAAGCCACTTGAACAACACTTGTATAAGTAGCATATTAAGTAATATAATCACTTTAGAGGATACTTGAAAGGAGAAAGCATGAAACTATTAGCTATTTTATTTGGAGCAATATCAAGTTTCTTCAACATTCTAATAAAGAAACATTAAATATTTCTAGCTTATTAACGAATATATAGTAGGTTTTGATATATTTCATGATATTTTATATAATCAATGAACTAAACATTGCAAGTTGATTTTTATATTCAAAATTAACAAATTAAAATAAAGCTATGCTTAAATGCCGTTTATAAATCGGTATCACTTAGGTGATAAATAAATAGTTGCCATGCAGCTATTTTTTTATACTTTTTTCACTTTCTCTTCTCTTTTTTAATAATTCATAGCTTTATTTTACAATATACATAATCACTCAAAATCTTTACTCCAACATATAGATGTCATGCAGGAATTGAGAAAGTTTTGGAAATATTCAAAATAACATAACTCTAAAACACCAAACTTGCACATGTTACATACAAAGGCGTTTTGGAAGTATTCAAAATAACATAACTCTAAAACTGCGCATAGCCAAGAGCATAGCCTTCATCGGTTTTGGAAGTATTCAAAATAACATAACTCTAAAACACCAAACTTGCACATGTTACATACAAAGGCGTTTTGGAAGTATTCAAAATAACATAACTCTAAAACTCACTGCTAAGCATATACCACATATCGTCAGTTTTGGAAGTATTCAAAATAACATAACTCTAAAACCTCAAATTTAGAGTTAAACGGTAACGACTCCACTTGTTATTTTGAATTTGCGTCTTTATTATAAATCAAATCAAATTCATTATCAATTAAATATACATCTTCAAATAATGACACCCTTTCATCCGAATTTTCTATGAATAATGTATCTATTTGTTTATACCGTATATATTTAAGTATTTCCTTTGCTTCTTCGTCATCAAAATAATCGAGAGAATGAGATATAATTAAAAGAATGTCTGGCATAAATTCAGAAAGAATTTCTATTATTAATAGTGCTTTATCTAGTAACGTTGAATATTCTGCCCATATTTTTATACCATTAGATTTAAAATATGTCTCTAATTCTAACTGTTCATTTATAATTAAATCGAAATTCCATTCATTTGCTGCATTAATTATAGATTGATTTATCCTATTGATTGATAAATAAAAATCATTAACTAATTCATTACTTTCTTCTATTATCTGCTTTAGAGATAAATATAGTCTATTAAGAATAGTCTTAGAATTAATTTCAAAGCTGAAAATATCCTTTATCAAAATAATTTTTTTGATAAAACAAGTTCTAACTCATCATTTAAAATAACTATTTCGTTTAGGCTTCGATGATCATAAGTCAATATGTTTTTTATAGTATTAGTAAATAGTTTTTTATCCTCTATGACTAATAACACATTTTTATAAGAAAATGTTTCTATATCTTTATAAAATCCTTTAATTCTTACTTTCATATTATAATGATCCTTTTTTCGCTATCTTCTATTTGACTTTGTTTATTTCCAATAATATATTCCATTTGTGAAAACTGCTTCTCCGTTACTACTAACATTTGTATCAAACCTTCTTCTGGTTTATTCTTTTCTAATTTCAATTTCTCACTTTTAACTATTGAACCATTTAATGCAAGTTTGCAATAAACACTTTCTTGCATCATAATATAACCTGATTTAATTAAAAATTTATGGAATTTCTGATAAGATTTGCGTTGTGAATATGTTAAAGTTGGTAGATCAAAAAATAGGATCATTCTCATATATCTAAAACTCATAACTGTAAAACTCTATTAATTCTATGTTTTCATTTTCAATCGCACTAAGTACACTTTTAACATAAATATTAATTGCATTACTTACATATTGTTCCTTATTTTTAATTATTATCTTATTATTTAAAACTTCAAGAAGAGATAACTTCATTGAAGTATCAAAATATATTTTTTCAGTATTCATAACTATTTTATCTATCAATGGTCGAAATGGTTCCATTAAATCGCTAGAAAGATTAAAATTATTAAAATAATTGCTGTGTTTGATACCAATTTGTGTTAAATATCCATAATTTACAATAGATTTATTAAATTGTGATAGCAAAATAGAATAACCATAATTTAAAGAAGCATTTATATCATTGCTTTCTTCTCTCGAAAATCCCATACCAAACAATGAATTAAAATACACTTTAGCCGCATGTCCTTCCCTATTGGTAGAATCCATCAGTTGTAATTCTTCACTATATTTAATAAGTTTTTGATAATTCTTATTATCTAGTGAATATAACAATTTAGATTGATTACATATTTTTTCTTTGATAATTCTAGTCCATACTTTTTGAGTATATAAAGTCCAATTTATCTGTTTCATAATAGTTTGGCTTGAATTGTGAGCGCCATAGTATGGAATTAGTTCGCTCTGAGGATTTCTTTTATCATCACAAAAAATGACTTTAATTTTCCGTTTTATTAATTCTGATATTAAATAAGAAGTAATTGATACAGCAGTAGAATCAATCAAAAGTGTTGATATTTCTGAAAGGTGAATTAAATTAAGCTTTTCGTTGCGAATAATTAAATAATCATTCTTGTATGAAAGTCTTGATTTTGATTTCACTACAACAGTACGCCAAGTCATAACTTTTCTTTTTTACAATATATACCGGTTACAGACTGATGATAGAAAACCGTCTTATCTAAATCTATTATTATTTTGTTTATTCGTCCAACTCTATCTGTTAAACCTAGCAATTTTAAATTTCCATTTTTTGCTCCCGCTGACATCACATTTAAAATCTCAATGATTACTTTACATTTAATATCAACATCAGAATTCTTAAACAATTCAGTTTTATCAGTTAGCCTTTCAGCAATTTTTTTAAATTTAGGATAATGGAAAAGCATTTTTTCTAATAAATCTATATATAACGTATTAATCAGTGTTTCATCTATTGATTGATAATCGTTAATTTTTATAGATTTTACTATTTCGTTTAGTAAAGTTATTTGTTTTTTATTCAAAATTAATTGTTTTGCATTTTGAAGTTCATCTGCTGAACTAATAAAGAATAACCCTCCATCTATTTCGACTAGCTGATTCTTTTTAATTTGTTTAATGATATTAACATGGCTTAACTTATATTCTTTTTCAACATATTGAATGAGTTCCTCATTAGATTGATTTTGTAAATATAAAGGAATATTTATAATCCTTCTAATGCATTCTTGTTTTTTCGATAATTTCTTTCCTTCTATTGCATAGAAATTATAGCTAATTTGAGTAAATCCTCCGTATTTTTTTACATCTTGTCTATTTTTGTTTACTGGAAATGAAGCTTCTGTTTTTCCATTTTTACTATTTTTATCAGATGGCATAATTGTTACTTTAAATAATTGACTATCATTAACTTCAAGTTTTTTTGTAACATAACAATCTTTATAATCAAATACCTTATTAATATTCTTTATCATTTCAGGTTCCCAAAGTATCTCACCTGTATCAAGATCATAATGAGTATAGTTCATTGAATTTAATATAAAACCAGAATGTCCGTAATTACCAAGCTTATTTTTTTGATTGTGCATATAACTGTTATAGTCAAATCTGCCATTAAGTTTTGGCAATGCTTTTTTCACAAAAAGCCCAATAATCGAAATGATATAAGCATCATGTGCATGATGAAAATGATTTAATTCTCTAATCTTTGGAATTTCATATTTTTCTCTATAACTATGTCCCATATTCGCTCGTATTGCATAAACTTTAGTACCCACATAATAACTTGAAATAATATTATCAACATGTTTTATCACTTGACGATTTTCTACCAATTGACGATTGATAAATTTCTCTACCATATTGTCATCCATCTTTGAACGTGTTAAATTGATAAATTTCTTTTTTGAAATAAGTTTCTTATCATACAAATTTTTCCAAATCATATATTGCTTATTTCTAATTTCCAAAGGTATAACTAAATCATCCAATTTTCTTTGATTTTCTGAAGAAATGACAAGAACCCTGTTATCTAAACTATCATCCTTGATTAACGAACGAGGAAGAATATGGTCAATTTGATAATCACTTAATCGATTGATATCTAAAGGTTTATTTGAGTACATACATTTTCCCATTTGTGTAAAGTACAAATATAGCCGATCGTCCATACGCCCAGAATCTTTATAATCATTTAATTTATTTATTATTTCTTTCACATCGGTAGTTAATTCCAAGTTTTTATAGATTTGTTCTAATTGTATTGTTCGGGATAAAGTCCTTTTTTTCGTCTTTTCTTCACGTGCAAATTCTATAAATACGTTGGTTGGATTGTGACCCATAAAATGAACAATTTCATCTATAATTAGAAATGTTTGACGAATGCTCTTTTTGATTGCTGGAGAACAGGCAAGTTTATCGATTTCTTCATATACTGAAATATTATCATTTTCTTTAAAATATTCATTTTGTATTAACTGATCATACCCTAACTGATCATCATTAATAATTTCCATTAACATTAAATTTTCTTCTTCCATCACATCCAAAATAGTAGCATGAGAGCTAATTCTATTGTCAGCATATAAACCATTTACTAATTTTGAAGATAAACTCGACCATCCTTTATAATTCAGTTTCATTATTTTTTCTATCTCGGCTTCAGATAAAAGATAAACTTTTTTTAATCTTCGCTTTAATATTTTTGGATCGTTGAATATTGTAACATCATTTGCTATTTTTTCGATTAATTGATAATTTTCATCATTAATCTCTCCAAAAATATTTATAAAATCTATCCATACATTCATAGAAGAAGCAAATTCTTTATCTTTCTGATAACCAGTAATTTCTTTTATTTCTCCATACTCTTCATTATTCAGCCAATCAATTAAATGTTTTTCTTTCACCTTTTTATGTTTTAAAAATAAATCATTAATGATACGTAATTTCATATCCTTTCTAATTAATTTACCATTAATCCTTATCTTATTGAGTTCGGATAGAACTTCATACTTATTACAAGTTAACGAATTTTTAGGCATTACAGGTTCACTTGGTAAATATGTACACATACTTGTCAACTTTTTAATAAATAATACCGCTGTTTCATCAACATCTACAATCTCTTCGTGATTCCATGGTAGAATTCTTTCATTTTCTTTTCCTTTCTTCTTTTTTAACCAGCCAAATGTTTTATTTCCATCTAAAGGGCCATAAAAATATGGTATTCTAAATTCAAGTATTTTTATTATTTTATCTTTATTCTGCATTAATTCTGGATAAAAATTTGATTGCTTGTCTAAGATCATACGTAGTTCCTGAAGTTGCATCTGATATGGAATCGAACCGTAAATACGACTATTTTGTTTTAACATAAAATTTTCTTTTTCAATTTTATCAACTAATTGATGTGCTTCACATGTATCAATTTTCAGCAATATTTTCTTGATATATTTATAAAAGTTGTCTTGTGTCGCTATTTTGGGATGATAAATATAGCTATAATAATTATGTTCGTTTTTCTTATCTCTAAAAACTTCATAATATATTTTAGAATCATATTCTCTAATTATTTTTTTTAATTGTTTCAAATCTTTTTTATGATCTTCATATTTTTTGATCATTATTTCGGAGATGGTTGCTCCATTAGAATCTTCCCCTAAAATTTCTTGAAGTTCCATCCAACTATATATGTTTTGAATTTCTTCAAAGACAGATAATTTATTATCATCTAATACAGTTTCATATTTTGCTAACAAATCATTAAAATCTTCTTCAGATAATTTAAATTTAATATCTTCATTATTACACTTTAAATTTTCATATAAGTACATTTTTGAAAAATTACATGACAATCCTAAAAATCCATTAAATAAATTAGTAAGAATAGATTTTAATGAAGCAGTTAATTCAAAGTTCAATAAACTTTTTTCAATTTTCTCCTTTTTTGTAAGATTGCTTGTTAGTGCTTCAATTATGTTTTGAATATTTATTTCATTTATATCCTCATCAATACCATTTTCTTCAAAAATATGATTCAATAATACTTCTAGTTTTTCTTTTATATCTAATTTATCATTTATAAATTCTTTTCCTTCATAAAGAAAATTCCCTCTATATTTTATGATATGATGTAAAGCAAGGTAAATAAATCTTGGATCTTCCTTTTGATCGCTATTGCATAAATAGTTTCTTAAATGATAAATTGTTGGAAATTGTTTATAAAATTCTTTATCTGTAAATTCTCTATCAGAAAATAAATTATAATTACCTTTATAGTTTTCCTGAAGTACTTCTTTTTTATCTTCTTGAACTAAAAAAGTACTTTTTTTCATACGTATGAAAAATGCTGGATCTTTTTCTAAAACCATTTTTTCCATAATCGATTGAAGAAGAAAAATTCTTTCTCTTCTCTTATTGTATCTTCTTCTTGACGATCGATTTAATCGTCTATTAGCAGCTGTTTCTGCTTCTTCAAATATTCTGCTTCCCCATAAATGATTTTTGTTTTTTTTCAAAAGCATAAATTGCTCATCAATAACAGCCCAACCAACTGATGAAGAACCGGTATCAATTCCAATACTATAATTTGTTTCTTTCTTACTCATTTTTATCTTGACTTCCTTTCTTTAATGCGTTATTCTAATTATGTCAAGAAATTGACATATTCAAAATAACATAACGAGTTAAAATAAAGCTATGCTTAAATGCCGTTTATAAATCGGTATCACTTAGGTGATAAATAAATAGTTGCCATGCAGCTATTTTTTTTATACTTTTTTCACTTTCTCTTCTTTATTTAATAATTTATATCTTTATTTCACAATATACATAATCACTCAAAATCTTTACTCCAACATATCCGCTCTTTCTTTCAATGCATCAAAATCCGGATCATCAGCGGCATTTTTAAGACCCAGTTCATAATAATACTTTGCCTTCTCTAAATCCTTATGATAAGAGGTAAAGTCATCCACAAGCTCAACATAGCCCCATAGCCACTTTGGGTTCTTTTTTAATTCCTTTACGATATTTCTTTCTCCTTCTTCAGCCCGTCCCAGCTTAAATAAAAGAGTCACTTTTAAACGCAATGCATTTTCATAATCCAGATCCGTCACTTCAAACGTATCCATATATTCTCTTTGCATATCTAAAAACATCTGCAGATCTTCTTTTGAATTATAAACAATGATTTCATAATCACCAATAAAATTCATTGCGAATTCTTCCATGATACCACACTTATCTAAATCATCTAACGTTTTGATGCCTTTTCTTTTCGCAAAGTTGATCAAATATCTAAATACTTCTACATAATAAGGCCTTGCTTTATCTTCTTCACGATTTTCATAATAATCTCTTCCGATTAACATTTTCTCATTGATTTTCTTGTCAAAGTATTTTCCAGGTTTGTTTCCATATAAGTCCATTATTATTCTCCTTTATTTTTTATGCCTTATGTTTACATGAAAAATATTATAAAATACAACATTTATCTCTTTGATTGAACAAGCCCTCTCATACCTTTTCACTTGCTTTCTTTATAACATAATAAAAGAAAATAAAAACATAAAATAAGAACTTAAAAACACTTTTTAATACAAATTCTACTTTATTCATCATTTATCCTCCATCTCTGCCATTATCATACAAGAAAACCTGTTAAAAAAACATAACACATCTATCATTTTTGATAAAACATGCTATGTTTCTTCATTTTATCCGACTATCTTATCCATAAATGTTAACATATCCTGCATGACCTCTTCTTTACAGAATTCATTTAAGATCTCATGACGGGCATGAGGATAGACTTTACTCACTACATGAATATATCCCCGATCTCTCATGAAATTAACGGCATTATTAAAATCCTGTTCACTGATGCGACATGGATCTTCTTCGCCAACGATGTAATAAATCGGACAGTCTTTATTTTTCATCTGCCATCCATTTGGGTCATAGGTATTTTTCAGAAGCAGAAACAGATTGAGATAACCATTAAGTGTAAACAGAAAACCACACTTATCACTTGCCTGATAAGCATCCTGCACTTCTTTGACGCTGCTGATCCATGAATGTGGATAATAAACCTCATCAAAACCTTTATTATAAGTACCAAACGCTAATTTATCGATCAGTTTTGAGCGATGGCGTTTGCCTAAGAAAAGACGCATCACTTTTACGAGCATGATTGCCAGAGGAGTCAGTGGATTTTTAGATGGTGAACCGCAAACGATCAAACCTGCATATGCATCGTCATTTCTTTTCATGACACAGCGTACGACAAGACTTCCCATTGAATGTCCAAATAAGATTATGGGAAGATCAGGGTACTTTATTTTGATCTCATCCGTAATTTGAATCACATCACTCACAATGGCATTTCCAGTGGAATCATTAAAATATCCCAGATCGTCATTTTTGATGCTGCCATGTCCGCGATGATCATGCATCACACAGATATAACCATTTTCCGCCATCTTTTCCATTACAGACTGATATCTTTCCTTATTTTCAGCCATGCCATGACACATCTGAAGAATCCCTTTGGCATCACTTTCAGGTTCAATGACCATTACCTCTAATGAAAGACCATCCACTTTGGATTTTGTTTTATAGAATTTATATTCCATTTTTCTCACCTGCATTTAATATATCATAATTTATGATTTTATGGTATATTAAGCCTATGAAAACTTGTGGAATCGTCGTAGAATATAATCCGTTTCATAACGGTCATATTCATCATATCAACCAGACCAGGAAAATCACCCAATGTGATCTTTTAATTGCAGTCATGTCACCCAACTTTGTCCAACGCGGAGAACCTGCCATTATTGACAAGTGGCAGCGGACCCGATTGGCGCTTGAACATGGTGTTGATCTAGTTGTTGAATTGCCTTTTATCTATGCCACCCAAAGTGCTCAACCCTTTGCTATGGGAGCCATGCATCTTTTAAATCTTATGAAATGTGAGGCTTTTTGCTTTGGTTCGGAAAGTCATGATCTTCAGGAACTCATCCGTCTTTCTCAATTTGAAAAGATAGAGTTAGATAAAAAAAAGGCACCTGTCCAATCTTATGAACAGATGTATGGCACGCTTTATGCCAATGATATCTTAGGGATCAATTATCTTAAATATTCAAAAAATATGACTCCTTACTGCATCAAAAGAACCAATCACTACTTTGATGACCGGTTGGAAGAACATATTTCCAGTGCCACCAGCATCCGCAAAGCCATTCAGGGCCATCAGGATGTTTCAAAAGCAACACCGGCGAAAATAGAAAATCCTGTTTTTTTGGAAGATTTTTATCCGATGATCCAACTGCTGTTATTTACGCTTCCAAAAGATTCTCTTAAAGAATTATTTTTAATGGATGAAGGGATTGAGAATCTTTTGATCAAAAATGCCCAATTTTCATCTTTTGAAGAATTTATGAATCATTGCATTTCAAAAAAATATACCCGCAGCAGGATTCAGCGTACCTGTATTCATTTATTAAATCAGACAACAAAAAAACAGGTCAATGCGCTTGCTTTACCAGGCTCTGTGCGTATCTTAGGAGCCAATGAAAAAGGAAGGAAATATTTAAGGAAGGGGAATTTTCCTTATGCTTCTAAATTTAATCAGATCGAAGAAGTCTACCGGCAAATGGAATATAAGGCTTCCTGTCTTTATTCGTTAGCTTTGCCAGAACATTTACGTGAAGATTTCCGCAAAAGAGAATTGGAGGCGCCTGTTTTTCTATGATCTTCTTATGTTTGATCCTTGTAATATTTTTATTCCTTCCCGTCATCTGCTTTCCTTCCTGTAAACATGAAGAAGGCTATGTGGATTGCCTGATCGTGTTGGGATGTCCTGCCTATGATGATGGCAAAATGTCAATTACTCAGAAAATGCGTGTAGAACAAGCGGCAAAGGTGGTCATACGATATAAGATCCCTGTATGTATCTTTACCGGCGGAAAGGCGCATAATCATTATTCAGAAGCGCAGATCATGGGTGAATACTTTACAAAATTAACCCACCAGAAACCACTTTTAGAAGATCAAAGCACGACGACCTATGAAAATATGAAATATGCCCGGAAAATCTGTCAGGAACACCATTTTAAAAAAATCGGGATTCTGACAAGCGGCTATCATGTGAATCGTGCCTATGCGATGAGCCGTAAGTTTTTTGATGATATTACTATGTTTCATGCCCCTTATCGTTTTACGCTCAAAAAGATGCTTCGTGAATATATTTCTCGATATCAGTATCTTTATATTGAAATTAAGAACTATCTTAAAAAGAAAGAAAAGTGATGCCGTGTTTTGCATCACTTTTTTTACTACCTTTATCCTTTCACAGCTCCTGACATGCCTTCTGCATAAAATTTCTGCATCACCACAAACAGGATGGCAATAGGAATCGATACGCAGACAGCAGCCGCTGCAAAACGGGTGTACCAGGCATCGATCATCGTATATTCTAACATACGCCACATACCGATCGATACGGTATATTGTGAGGCATCTGCCCGACAGATCACCCTTGCGAAGATAAAATCGACCCATGGTGCCAGAAAAGAAGACAAGGCCGTATATACCAGAATCGGGCGACTGAGTGGTATCGTGATTCGCGTAAAGATCTGCCACTTATTGGCACCATCCAAAAGAGCCGCTTCATCGAGTGCCTTGGGAATCGTATCAAAAAATCCCTTTGCGATATAAAAGCCTGTACCACTGGCGGCACTATATACTAAAATCAAAGCTGCCTTGATCATGACACCTTCTGATAATCCTAATGCCTGCAAGATATAATATACGGCGATCATGGACATAAAACCCGGAAAAAGACCTAATATCATCGCAATATTCATGAATGGTTTCCGTAATTTAAACCGTAAACGTGACGTACAATAAGCTACTGAAAGTACAAAAAAGCAGGAAACCACACAGGAAGCAGAAGCAATGATCAGCGTATTCATAAACATTTTAGGAAAGTTCAAGACACCTGTATCCGTAAAAAGATGAACATAGTTATCTATGGTAAATGCCTTTGGAAAGAAGGTCGTTACATAACTGCCTCTTTCTACGCGAAGGCTCGTTAAGATGACCCAAAAGATCGGCATCAGCCAAATTACCGCTAAAATGCTCAAGCCTGAATACACCGAACCATTCACCATTCTTTTCTTATTCTTTTTCATTACATGAATCCCTCCTCATCCTTATATGACTGCGTATTGCGATATGTCAATAAAGAAATGACAGCCAAAACCACAAAGGTAAAGATACCGATGACAGCCCCTAAATTATAATATTGTTTATCGATCGTCAGCTTATAGAGCCAGGTAACCAAAAGATCAGTTTTTCCGGCACTCATTCCTACCGGTGTCGGATCACCGCCTGAAAGCAGATAGATCACATTAAAATTATTGATATTGCTCATAAATGTCGTAATCAGATAAGGAGTTGTCACAAATAACATATAGGGCAAAGTAATCTTCGTAAAGATCGTAAAGGCATTGGCGCCGTCCACCTTTGCCGATTCATATAATTCTGAAGGAATATTCTGTAAGATACCGCTGACCTGAATCATCGTAAAAGGAATGCCTACCCATAAATTGATGACGATCACGGTGATGCGTGCCCAAGTTGGATCGGTGAAAAACGGCAAGGAAGCCGAAGCTTCAATCAGATGCAGATTTCGCAATAAGATATTCACTGCTCCCTCCGGCTGTAACATCGTTCGCATGATCATGAGGGAAACAAACTGCGGAACCGCAATCGAGAGAATAAAACAGAAACGCCAAAAGCCTTTGCCCTTGGTTTCTTTACGATTGATGACAATGGCCAGCAACATGCCTAAGATATAATTTAAGATCGTCGCAAAGATGGCCCATGTCAATGTCCATCCCAAGACTCCCCAAAACTGACGGCCGATATCCCCGCTCACATCTAATACCTCAGCAAAGTTTTTAAGCCCTATCCAATCAAAAAGAATTAGGTGCTGATCGATCTTACTGTAATTCGTAAAAGCCATCGTAATCATGAAGATGAGCGGCAGGATCGTAAAGACAAGGATTCCGGTTACAGGAGCACTCAGCAGCAAGACATGCAGCCTGCTGTCAAAAAGCTCTTTGATGTCCTGTTTGAATGTAGGGAGCGCCAGTCCCTTTTCCTTTAAATATTGCACATGACAGGCACTTTTCACATTCGTTCGATATACCATAAAAAAGGCAATCGTCAAAAAGAGGATGCTGATACCAAACAGTAAGATCAAAAGTGACTGATCTCCTGCCGTATATTCATAAATACCTTTAGCTTCATTCCATACCTCCTGCTGTATAGCTTCTCCCAAGGACGGCAGCTTTGCCAGCATCGAGAAACCATTTGTCAGCATGATACCGATATAAATGATCTGCACTGATAAAAAGATGAATCCTTTGATATATTGTCCACGTAAGAAATTAGAGCTACCCATAAGAAGAAGTGAGCATTTTGTGATTCTGTCACCCTGACACCAAGCTGCCTTAAATCCTGATTTTTCCATATCTTCTCCTTTTTTGAAAAAATCCCAAGGAAGATATCCTTAGGATCTTATTTACTGATCATTCAGCTGGGTCACATAGTCATCCAGCTTCTGCTGTGCATTGTCCTTTGTAATATCTTTTGCGATCAAGGCCTTACCGAATGTTTCCGCTGCTATCCAATAAGGTGCCATTTCTGAAAGCGTTGGCTGAATGATCGAAGTATTGGCAATCGTATCATTCTGGGCATTGATCAGAATGTCCTTTGAAATGACTGGATCACTTAGTAATTCATTGCTGCAAGGAATGACGCTGCGCATTTCATAATGCTTGAGCTGAGCCTCACTGCTTCCCAAGAAACGAGCCAATGCAACCGCTGCTTCCTGATCCTCACAGTTCGGATTGACACCAATGGCCTTGCTTCCTGCAAATGAAAGCATCTGCTTCTCTTTACCGTTGATATTCACCATTGGCAGCTGAGCCGCTCCTAAATTATCGCCTAAGATTTCTTTTACCTGGGCATAATCCCAGCTTCCTGAAAAATAAGCTTTTACTTCCCCGCTTCTAAGATTGGCAAGACCGGCTCCGTCGGCATCATTGACAAAATTCGGATTTGCTGCCAGATCCACCATATAATTAACTGCCTGGAGTCCTTTTTCACCACCAAAATCAATACCCTTCGAAGCATCACTGCCATCTCCAAACAAAGTAGCCCCATTTGCTAAAAAGAAGCTTCCGTTATACCATGCCGTCGTCATCGGGAAAGCTACCTTATCCTTCTCTAACATCGTATCTAAGCTTTTGATATCCTCTTTGCTAAAAGCCGATGTATCATAATACATGAACCATGTATTCGTCGTAAACGGAATCCCATAGATCGCATCATCCTTTGTCACCGAATCAATGATTAGCTGTGAATTATTCTTCTTAACATCCTCAGCTGCATCTCCGCCAAGCCTGGCAATCGCATTCGCATCTAACAGCGTTCCGATCTGGTCATTGGAAAACATATAGACATCAGCCGAATTTTTCGGATCCTGTACCACCGTCTTACCAATTGCTTCTTCGCTCACCGTACCAAACTTAAACTCAATTTCCCACTGCGGATGAGCAATCGCAAACTCATCACACATCGTTTGCAGCCAATTCCCCTGACTTTCATCCTGATCCTCAGCCGGTGACCATACGGTCAGCGTCACACTCTTCTTTTCTTCAGCTTCCTGACTGCAAGCACTCAGTGCCAATAGTCCTGTTAAAGCTATCAAGCTTTTTCTGATTTTCATCTTATCCTCCTGTCGTATGCCTCCATTATAGGATTTAAAATACGATCCGTATATATAAGGAATTTATGATATCTATCAAATTTCTATGTCTTGACATCTTTCCTTCATATCTGTCAGCTTTACACATCGCATACGATATTTCTTAGGAGATATGCCATAAGTTTCACGAAAGATCTGACAAAAATAAGAAACGCTCTGATATCCAACCTGACGGGCAATATCTATAATTTTTTCATGGGAACCATCTAAAAGCTCCCTTGCCTTTTCCATCCGCACCTGCCGTATATAGCTTGCCAGATTTTCACCCGTTTCTTTTTTAAAGACGCTGCTCAGATAGCTTGGTGTACGACATGCGATATGTGCAAGCTGATCCACACTGATATCCTGTTGATAATGACATAAGATATATCGTATCACCGCATCGATTTCTTTATGTACAAAGCCCTTTTGCCGTTCAAAAAGAAG
>NZ_CALVGS010000123.1 GCF_944327115.1 uncultured Traorella sp. | reverse complement strand
TCTTCATTGATATCCATGACATTAAAATATAAATAGGTAATGATATCGGCACTGGAAAGGCTGCCTCCGATATGTCCGCTTTGTGCATTGGCCACCATTTTTAAAATATTTTTACGAATGTTTATGGCATGTTGTTGTAATTGTTTTTTTGTATAATACATAATTATTCTCCTCGTATAATAATAAAACTTCATTAATTATATATTCAGATATCGGTTTATCACAAAAAAGATGACAGTTCTATGAAAATTTCCTTCATATCTGGCATCTCTGCTTTTTCATTCTTATAAAACACATTATATCTTAATGATGCACATCACTTACCCGAACACTATTTTAAATTATTGTGAAATAATACGCTTCACTATATTATGTGCTCATTTCAGATACATAGTCTAAAAGTTTGGTTGGCTCAATCACTCTCCTTCTTTTTCTTTTTGAAGTTCTTTAGCCATTTCAACTTTAGCTTCTTCAATAATGCTTGGATCTAATAATAAATCCAACGTTGTATAAGCCATCACTTTACTGCCCAGTCCTACTACGTATTTTGCTCTAGGAGAAATTACGTGTTCCAAATATTCTTTTGTATGAAGAGAGACTCTTTTTTCAGGTATTAATGTTGGATAAGGCATAATACCTGGAATTTTACGCATAACGTCACCAAAGTCTTCGCCCCCATTATCATCGACCATTCCTTCTTTAAGTGGTTCTCCCAGCATTTCAAAGTTTTTACGCAAGTATTTTTCAAATGTGTGATTGTAAATTCTACCCTTATAACCTCTTTTTTCTTCAATTTCAACTGTACATCCTGTAGCTAATGCTGCTCCTTCTGCACAATTTCTAATTTTAGGAGCTAATCCATCTAATAGAAGTGGATTGAAGCATTTAACAGCTACTAGCATTTTACACTTACTTGGAATAATTCCTTCTTCTTTTCCTACATCTGTAAACTTAACAAACATTTGAATTTCATCTTTTGTTTGATAACGCAATGCCGCAATGCTTGTATAGAATATTACACCAGCATCTTGAGCATTAATTCCTTTTTCTCTGTGATTTCCAATATGTGCAGCAAAACCATTATATGTAACTTCAAAAGACATGCTAGATTTACACCTACCAGCAATCTTACTTGTCCCTGAAGTTGGATGTAATACCATTGAAGCATCAGTATCATCAAATACACCATTTTCTAACATGATAATTTTTCCACCAACTTGCTCTTCAGCTGGAGTACCAACAACTCTAATTTCTCCTTGAAGATTGTATTTATCCATTATATACTTTATGGCCGTTCCTGCACCTGTTGCGGTTGTTGAAATAATATTGTGCCCACATGCATGCTGTACTCTTTCATTTTCGGGAAATCTTTCACCCATATCGATAGCATCAAGTTCTGCCAATATATCAATTCTTGGTTTACTTCCTTTAACTTTAGAATATGAAGCTATAAAGGCTGTTTCTAGTGTACCTACTCCTCTTTCGACTGTAAAACCTTCATTTTCCAAAAACGTTGAAAGAATTTCTGAAGTTTTATACTCTCTAAGATACAATTCTGGATTATCATAGAGTTCAATCGCAAGTTTCCAAAGTTTTTCATTTTCTTTTTCGACATAGTCGTTAATTTCTTTTTTTAGTTCGTTAGTTTCCATTCAATTTCTCCTTTCTTTGACTAAATACCAATTTATATACAGAAATTATTATCAAAATACTTCCAATTATCTTAAAAATACTTAATGAATCATGTAAAAATATAACACCAACTACGGTACTTGTAAGTGGTTCGAACAAACTAAATAACGAGGCATTTGTTGAACCAATTCTTTTTATTCCAACTTGCAATAATAAAACCGCAATTATTTGACCAAATAGAGCTGTTCCTATTAGGTATAGGCTTACGACAAAATTTGCAATAATTGTTAAGTTATTAGTAAATAAGCAAATGATAAATAGGATAACACTAGCAATCAAAGTTAACCAAAAAGAAATTACCAACAAATCATATTTGTATAAAAGTCCGCTTCTCTCTAAATAAACCATATAAAACGCATAGCTAAAGCCAGAAGCAATCGCAATAATGATGCCTAAGATGTCAGCCGATGCATTCGTATCAACGAACATAAATACCCCAATAAGTGCTATCACCAAACTTTCAATGTTGCTTCTTTTTAACTTTTCTTTATAGACAAAGTAGCATAATACACATACAAATAGAGGATACATAAAGTGTAGTGTTGTCGCGGTACCAATTGAGACATATGTATATGATAAATTCAATAATATACTTGTACAGGAATTACCAAACGTAGCAATTACAAACAAGTGTACCAAGTCTTTTTTATCTATATGGATAGAATATTTTTTAATTTTTGTAGCAATATACAACATTGGTACAGCCACTAGATAACGATAAAATGCCACATTAATCGCATTAAACCCCAAGGCATAAACTAGTGATACAAATAGCGGAACAATTCCAAAAATAATTCCTGACAATACCGTTGAAATTACCCCTTTTTTGTCCATGCGTTTAATTCTCCCAAACAGTATGAATTAAGTTTTCTTCAGGATCATCTATTCTTTTATAACCATGTGCACCAAAGTAATCACGCTGCGCTTGTAAAAGGTTAGCTGGAAGAAGCTTACTTGTATAACCGTCGTAGTAATTTAAAGAAGCATTAATTACCGGCAAATATACACCATTTAAAACACCTAACGCACATGTTTTTCTCCATGGAACTTGAAAACTCTCTATTCTTTCTTTGAAGTATGGACTAACAAGTAAGTTTGTTAGTTCCGCATTGTTTTTAAATTCGTTATCTATATCATTTAAGAAGTTAGCTCTAATTATGCATCCATTTTCCCAAATTCGTGCTATCTCAGCAAGGTTTAAGTTCCAATCATATTCTTTGCTTGCTTTTTTAAGTAAATCAAAACCTTGAGCATACGAAATTACCTTAGCCGAATAAACTGTCTTCTCCAAATTATCTAGCCAATCTTTTTCTAAAGGTTGAGCCACAATTTCTTTTTTATACAGTTTTGAAGCTTCAACCCTTTCTTTTTTAGCACTTGATAAATATCTTGCAAATACTGATTCGGCTATTGTAGGAATGGCAACACCTATATCAAGTGCCTCCATACTCGTCCATTTACCAGTACCTTTTTGACCAGCTTCATCAAGGATTACATCAATTAGGTATTTACCGGTTTTCTCATCTTTCTTTTGTAGAATGTCGGCTGTTATTTCTATTAAATAAGAACTTAAAATTCCCTTGTTCCATTCAACAAAAATCTTTTGAATCTCTTCAATGCTTAAATTGCCAACTTTTCTCATAAAATCATAAGCTTCACATATAATTTGGAGATCTCCATACTCGATACCATTATGTATCATCTTTACGAAGTGTCCGCTTCCATTAGGGCCTACATAAGTTGTGCACGGTTCACCCCTGTCATTTTTAGCACTTATCTTTTCTAAAATATCCTTGATATATTTATCATATATTAATTTGTCGCCAGATGGCATAATGCTTGGACCTTCAAGAGCTCCCTTTTCACCTCCTGATACACCAATGCCTAAAAAATGAATTTTCATTTTATCAAGTTCATTAAATCTTCTAATGGTATCTTTATAATAAGAATTTCCACAATCTAGGATAATATCCCCTTCATCTATATATTCTTTTAGACCATCAATGACGATGTCGACAGCCCTTCCAGCTGTAACCATTAAGAAAATAATTTTTGGTTTACTTAAAGATAAAACGAATTCTTTTAGATCAATATATCCGTTTACCTTTTCCTCTTCTTTTGCACTATCTAAGAAGAGTTTTACACCACTTTCTTCGATATTGTAGACAGACACAGAATATCCTTTTCTTGCAATATTATGTGCCAAACTTCTACCCATAACGCCCATTCCATAAACACCAACTTGATTCATAATCTACCTCGTTTTCAAAATAAATTTATACATGAAATAATCATGAGTTTAAATAAAAATTGCGCAAAAACTTGATTTATAAAGCTTTGCGCATATTTATGGTTTTCTCCTGTCAGGTGCTATATTCATAGGTGCAATTCCTGTATAATATTCGTAACCAATCAGGATTTATACAGAAAGAAATCGCATTACTATGATACACAATATACGCAATTTGACAACTATGATTTTGACAGTAGCACTCTTTCAAGTGATGAAGAATCATTTTCTTGATTCTTTTCAATCACTGCCTTTTTTTGATACTTGTAAAATATTCATACATTCTAATAAAAGTATCCTTTCCCAGCTCGTTATTCGAAATCTTTTAGGCTGCTTCAATCAGGTTGAGCAGGATGTCCTTCTTCATGATACTCTGCTTTTCAATGATGCTCCCGTTGCAAGGCAGCCTGCCGTTTTCAGATTCTTTGACAGAGTGACTCGTCTTACGAATGTGCAGTTCAAATACAACGAACCAAAACAGGAAGCAGATTCTTTCATCCATCGCTATCAGGAAACTGGCTATCATCCTCTTATGATCAATGAATTTAATTTAAAACTGTTAGTCATTGCTCAGCTTGGAACCGGTAAAAGCTACTCATCAAACGGAATCGTTATATCCGATTCAGAGGCGACAGTGCTTTCTACTGTGATGAGCTTATCCTCTATTTGGAAGGAATAAACTGTCACTCTTGCCTGTTATTTATTGTGTAATAACAAACAAGGAAAACGGAAACCCAAAATCTGTTCTAGTTTTTTATGAAGAAAGAGGAAACATCGAGAAGTTCACTAAGAAACTGAAAGATGATTTCAATGGCGGGAAGCTTTCGCATAGAGAGTTTCTCAAAAACGAAATAGAATTTTTTATTTCGTCACTTTCATCTAATATATTCCATATCTTTCAAAATACTATACTGAAGAATGATGACAGAAAAATAAGGATGAATACATTTAGAAGCAAGTATCAAAAAAGATAGAAGTACGAGTAGTTAAACATGCAAGACAGGTGGAACTGCATTTCAGCAGTGCCTATCTTCAATAATCATAAAGTCTCACATTCAACAGTACAGTTGATTGACTGCAGATTTTACTATGGAAAACCCATAAACGATTTAACCTGTTCGCAAACATTTTCACTGATTATCTTATTTTTAAACTGATTTTTTACAGCTGTTTGTTTTCATGAATATTTCAGGTTTATATTGTAATTTATACAACTAGTTTTCAAACTTAGACTTTTTAAAATTTAAGTCTTAGCGAATGCTTGACAAATCAGCTAAGACTTAAGACTATAGTTCGAATACTTTGTTTTAAATCTATCCTAATATTCCAAAGAATGCTGCTACGATAGAAATAACAAGAATTAATAATACTAATTTAATGTAATTTTGTCCTTTATGAGTAAAGTACCAATAAACACCAAACACGGCAGCTAATTGTAACATACCTGGTAAGATTTGATCTAGGTATGATTGAATAGAAATAACGGCACCTGTTGACTCGATGGTCCAGGACAAAGGAGTGGTAACTGTTACATATGAAGCACTTAGAGCCCCCATCATAAATAGGCCAAGGATACTTGCAGCAGTGATTAATTTGTTCATTGTTCCTGATTGTAGTAATTTTGGAACAGCTTCACTACCTAGGTCGTAACCTAAACGACATGTATACCTACCTACTACGAATATTAAAATACTAAATAATGGTGGGAATACTAAAGCGATTGGACTTCCCTGTAATGCAAAATTACATGCAATACCCATCAAAATAGATTTTATCATACCCCAAATTAGAGTATCTCCAATACCAGCAATAGGACCCATCAGACCTAACTTGATACCAGTAATAACATCGCCAGTTAAATGTCCCTTAACTTTTTCTTCTTCCATAGCTAGGACGATACCTACAACAACAGCACCAATAGTACCTTCTGTGTTATAGAATTCTAAGTGACGTTTTAAAGCATCCTTATATCCTTCAGTATCATCGCCATAAATTTTCTTTAAATTCTTTGCTACTGCAGAACAAAATGAAGGAGCTTGAAGTCTTTCGTAAGAGTTGTTTGTTTCAGCAGCTAACCACCATAATAAGTGAGCTTGATTGACTTCTTTCTTTGATAGTAAACGTTCAGCCATTATGAGTTTCTCCTTTCTTATTACCTGCAAAGTAAATAACCATAGCAATACATAGACCAAATACTGCACAAGCCATAGTACCAACGCCTAAGTATTTAATGGCAAAGAAACCCATGAAGTAATATGGTAGAAGTTCTTTGCGACCAATTGACATAATAATAATTGCAAAACCAATAGCTGGTAGAATACCACCAGCAACACTCAAACCAGTCGTGACGAAATCTGGTAAGTAATTTAGTATTGCTTGTACTGCATCAGCACCAAATAGATTGAAACAGAATACAGGTATAAACCGGATAAAGAATGCAACTATGGTTGGATAGAGCATAGCACATCTATAAATCCCCTGTTCGTCTCCCAATTCAGCAAATTTATCTGCTTTATGTAACCAAATAAGGTTTGATGTACGTCTAATTTGGTCAACAAAAGCACCAAGAATACCGAATGGAACAGCAACTGTTACTGCTGTATCAGCATCTAGACCTAACTGTAAAGCTACTGGAACAGCTATACATGTAGCTAGAGCTGAATCACTAGGAGCATTTCCGCCTGTGAAAACAACACCTAAATAGATAAGATTGATTGACCCACCAATAATTAATCCATTAATAGGATCGCCGAGCAATGCTCCCAGAATAAAACCTAAGGTTACAGGTTGTCCCATAAGATTTGTAAGACCATAACCTAAGCGCTGTGTTGCCAAAAAATAAATTATTCCGCTTAGTACAGCAAACATGAATGTTGACATAAAACTTTCCCCTCCTTCCTTTAGAACTTAAGTTTGCCAACAACTTTTTCAAACTCTGCACTTTGTTCATCAGGAACCTGATGGAAGTAAACACGAACTCCCCTATCATGCAAAGTTCTTAGTTCATCGGTGTCTTTTTTGTCTAGTGTGATTGGTCCAAATGCAATCACTCTTCCAGGACCCGCCCCAAGACCACCGATTTGTAATTCTGAATAAGTAAATCCCTCATTATAACAAGCAACCGCTTCATTGACTGACTTGAATAATACTAGAACATCACCATTTCCAAATTGATCTTTCGCATAATTCTCAACAGCTTCATTATGACTATATACCGTAACTTCCACACCTGGAGGAGCAGCCATAATATAGATGCTTTTCATAAAATCATTTGAAGCTAAAGTATCGTCAATTACGATAATTCTGTTTGACCTTGTAATTTTTACCCACTTGTTTACAATTTGTCCGTGAATCAATCTAAAATCGATTCTTACTAATTTGATATTAGCCATTCTTATCTACCTCCCCTAATATATATTCATTTAAATAAGTACCACTATTTTGTAGAACTTCAATAGCGTGATTAGCTAAAGAATCCAAATCTAACGCTGATCTCTGTGAAACAACTTCAATAAGCATTGCTAAATTTAAACCGGTTACAGCTTTGAAATCATATCTATCCAATAGACTCATTGCCGAGAAGCAAGGTGTGCCACCAAATAAGTCAATTAGACATATAACTTCTTTATCTTCATTTTCTTTTAAGCAATTTTCAATTTTTTCAACCAACTGCTCAATACCCATATCAGGAGTTAAAGAGAATGCATGGCAATCATGAATTGTGCCAATAATCATTTCTGCTGATTTGACTATTTCTTGTGCGAATCTACCATGACTGACTACTATAATCAATTTTTTCATTTGAAACCCCTTCCTTTTATAAATTTATTTTAACATGTTTTTTTTTTTTTTCAATATACAAAAAAATATTTTTTTATTTTTTACTATACACCAAGAAAATGATCTCTAATTATATTCATATTTGCTTGTTTAGAAGTTTTTTAATACTTTTTCTTTAACAAGGTATAGAAAAATAGACAAATTTGATAACAGAAGCTTAATCGAAAAAAATTTTGTTATCATTGACACAAATAAAAACAAATTTTATAATTTCGTTGGAGGTGCTTCTTATGGACAGTTTAACAATTAAAACAAATAAAGGCTTAGTAAGAGGAATAAAGGAAGATGGGGTAAATAAATTTCTTGGTATTCCTTATGCTAAAAAACCAGTTGGAGATTTAAGGTTTTCACCTCCTGTAGAGTGTGATTCTTGGCAGGGAGAGCTGGAAGTAATAAAATGGCCAGCCAATCCTATTCAACCTATAAACGAATCTAATCCATTCAATCTAAATTCTGTTTCTGGATACAGTGAGGATTGTTTATATTTGAATATATTTGTTCCTGACAAAGACATAAAAGATACTCCGGTAATGGTCTGGTTTTATGGTGGTGGCTATACAACAGGTGGCTGTTCATTCGATAGTTATGATGGCTCTAATATGGCTAAAAATAACGAGGTAATTATTGTTACTGCTAACTATAGACTTGGACTATTTGGTTTTTTGTATATGGAAGAAATTAATGGTAACAATAACACTAACCCAGGGTTGGCAGATGCCATTGCAATATTAAAGTGGGTCAAAGATAATATAAGTTCATTTGGTGGTGACAAAAATAATGTTACAGTTTTTGGCCAGTCAGCCGGCTCCTCTTTAATTAATATATTAATGATTAGTCCTAAGGCTAAAAATTTATTTCATGCTGCCATTACTCAAAGTGGATCGCCATTTAATCACGATGAGTGGCGCTTAGGAAAAAATAAGGCGCAAGAAAAAACTTGGAATTATTTAAAGAAAATAGGAATCAATAGTGTTGAGGAATTGAAAAATGCTACGTCTGAAAGGTTATTAATCGATAAAGATGCTTATGCAATGTCGGAATTCTGTCCATATGTTGATAATTATTACATCCCAGATGAGTTGGAAAAAACTTACCTAAAAGGTGTAATTTACCCTGTACCTGTAATGGTGGGATTAACCAAAGATGAAGCAACAATACTAGTAAGCGGAGGCGATTCACATGGTGAAAGAGGAAGTGCAACTGCAAGCCGTTTTGAAAGAACCATTGTTAGGAAATACGACTTTGAAGAAGCTAGAAATTTTCTCTACGGCAAATATGGTTCATATTTAAAAAGCGATCCAGCATATGCGTTAGCTCGCTTTAGGTCAGATAATAGTTTAGCTAATCAAATGTATTTTGCAGAATGTCTAAATGAAAGGACTAAAGAAGATGTTTATTTTTATATATTTGATAGAATTCCACCAAGCAATAACCCGGCATTTTTAGGTGCTTACCATGGTTGTGAAATAAGATATATATTTATGAATTTGTCCGATGACTATTCGGAATTCGACAAAAAAGTTAGTCAAGATATTTCAAAATACTGGACTAATTTTGCAAAGCATCATAATCCAAATTCTAGTGATCTGCCTAATTGGACTAAGTTTACTAAAAATAGTAAAGATATCATGCACATAGATTATCCATGTCATTTAGAAAAATCTTATAAAAACTATACTACTGATATATTTATGGAGTTTTTAAAAAAGAAAATTGAAATCAACAATAAATAATAAAGTTCAGCTTGTTAACAAGCTATAAGTTTTTAAAAACTAAAATCAATTCAAAAAAGCGGTAGAAAATCAGCATTTATCAGATAATTTTAGGTAAAAGTAGCTTAAACCACCAACTTTTTTATACAAAAGTAAAGATAAAAAAAGACCGAATGACAAAGCCTTCTCGAAAAGTGACTTTGTCAACGGTCTGAAATAATAAAGTTGCATATTTATAATTCATTGAGAAACCATCTTAATTTTAATCATCTTTTGTGGTATTGATAATGCTTCTGATCTTATACAAAGAATCATTTGATTTTTTTTCATCATTAAACATGATTATTGTAAATAAGGAATCGATTATTGCAAGTTGAGAAATTCTGCTTGATAAAGACTCTGACCTATAACCGGTTTCTTCAGAAATAGAAACCAGTATTACATCAGCAAGTTTACTTAGTTCACTTGAAATATAACTGGTAATTGCGATAACTTTTACATTATTCTGTTTTACTGTTTCAGCAAGTTTCAATGTTTCTTTAGTTAGCCCTGTATGAGTGATAACGACAGCACAATCATTTTCTTCTAGTAAAGAAGCTTGCATGAGTTGTATATGATAATCTTCTGAAAACTCGATATTTATTGGAGACCTTAAAAACTTATGGTAGGCATCATAAGAAACCACATTGCTTCCTCCAACTCCAAAGAAAGCAACTTTCTTTGCGTTGAGCAGAAAGCTGACTGCTTTTTCGAGATCTTCTTCTTTTACCAAAGAAATAGTATCATTTAGTGATTTTATTGAGGAGTCAAAAACTTTTTGCGACATTTGTAGATAAGTATCCGTTGGTTTTACATTTTCGTGAACTGATATTTCGGGGTCATATTCTTCAAATAAAAGATCACTTCTAAAATCTCGAAAACTCTTATAGCCAAGTTTCCGAGTAAATTGGAAGATTGTAGAATCTGCAAAACCTAATTCTTTAGCAATTTCACTGATAGTCATTCGCGATACTTTTTTTGGATTAGAAGTAGTGAAATCAGCTATAATTTTCTCCTTTTTTGTTAAATTAGGATAGTGTGTTTTTATTTTGATTTTTGTTGACTCTCTTTTCATCTGCGTCTCTACAACTAAATACATAACTAATAATATCACCTTTATTAATTAAATTTATGTCATTAGTTGTACTCCTATTTGTTATATTATACACAATGAGATAACATTCGTCAATTTTTTCAGAAGTTTGGATTGTGTAATCTGATTCGAATGTGATAATGTCTCAATGTATCAAAGTTGAATATGCGGGTTTTCGACACTTTCATAACCCTACACAATAGATGATACTTAAATTTGTCCTTATAAATAAGGGCTTTTTTTATGTCGATATCTGTCAAGTTATATAAATTATTGTTGTATATGTTGTATATG
>NZ_CALVGS010000122.1 GCF_944327115.1 uncultured Traorella sp. | reverse complement strand
CATATTTTTTACTTGAAAGAGGCATTTCTTGATGAAATGCCTGCAAACACTAATTGTACGTCTTATTCCATCTTAAAAAAGTATCCTGGGATACACTTAACATTCTGGCACTTTCCCTAGATGTGATCATCTGACGCCGATAGAGCTCGCTGACTACATGAAAATCACTTGGCAGAGGAATCCTTGGTCGTCCAAACTTCACGCCTCTGGCCTTTGCTGCCGCAATTCCTTCAGCCTGTCTTTGACGAATGGCTTCACGTTCTGTCTGTGCAACATAGCTTAAAATCTGAAGTACCAGATCGGCAACAAATTTTCCTGTAAGATCCTTACCTACTCTTGTATCCAATAAAGGCATATCGATCACAACGATATCTGCATCGATCTGTTTCGTAATTACACGCCATTGCTCTATAATTTCATCATAATTTCTCCCTAAGCGGTCAATGCTCTTAATGATCAGCACATCCCCCTTTTTTAATTTGCGAATCAGCTGCTGATAAGCCGGCCTTTCAAAATCCTTACCGCTTTGTTTGTCCATAAAAACATTTTTTGATGGAATCTCATAAGCCTTTAAAGCATCTACCTGTCTGTCTTCATTTTGTTCTTTTGTCGAAACACGAATATAACCATAATATTTCATAAAAATTTCCTCCTAGCTATATTCTAACCAAAATTCGAAATCTAAACAAAAAAGGCGTATTTTACGCCTTTTCCAGTTCCCCATATAAATCATATTCATCCGCATCATCAATCTTTACATCAACAAATGTTCCCAGCTCCAAAGGCTTTGCGCTAGTAAAGACAACGATACCATCGACATCATCCGGTGCATGCATGCTTCCACGTCCGACATACTTATCCGACAGCCCATCCTTTCCTTCAACCAGCACCTCGATCGTCTTACCGATCATCAGCTGATTATTTTCATAAGATATATCACGCTGTAAATTCATCAAAATATCAAGACGCTTTTGTTTTTCCTCTTCACTTACTGTCTGTTCCATATCATAAGCTGCAGTATCTTCTTCGATCGAATAAGTAAAAGCTCCCATTTTATTCCAACGGATTTCTTTTACAAAATCACACATCTTATCAAAATCCTGCTGACTTTCTGTCGGAAAACCTACGATATAAGTAGTACGAAGCGTAGGTTCATCAAACATATCACGAATCTTTTCAATCAATTTACGAACAGTATGTTCATCTCCCCGACGATTCATCAGCTTCAGCATCCTGGAATCACTGTGCTGCATCGGTATATCAAAATACGGTAATACCTTATCCAGTTTTTTCATTCCTTCAATCAATTCATCGCTGATTTCATCCGGATACATATATAAAATACGAATCCAATGAAAACCATCGATCGCATTCAGCTTTTCCAGCAGTTCCAGCAAAGCATAACGATGATAAAGATCGATTCCATACTTTGTCGTATCCTGGGCAATGACGACAAGCTCCTTCACGCCCCTGCCGGCAAGTTCTTTTGCCTCTTCAACAAGCTTATCCATCGGTACAGATACATTTTCACCACGAATCAGCGGAATTGCACAATAAGTGCAATGATTGGAACAGCCTTCAGCTATTTTCAGATACGCTGTCCATGGCTTTCCGGATGAAAGACGTTCACTCTTGCCATATACCTGTAAAGGAGCCTGCAGCTCTTCTTTCAGGATCTCATGCAGCCGAGGATATTCACGTATCGCTATAAAGCGGTCCACCTCCGGCATTTCCTTTTCCAGCTCCTCTTTGTAACGCTGAGCCAGACATCCGCATACGATCAGCTTCTGACAATTTTTCTTTTTATATTCAGCCATTTCCAGGATCGTATTGATCGCCTCTTCCTTGGCGCTTTGAATAAATCCACAGGTATTGACAATAATAACCTGCGCATCTGATGGTTTGGCTACAAACTCATGTCCGCCTTCCTTCAACATGCCCATGATTTTCTCACTGTCTACCAGATTTTTTGCACATCCTAATGATACAAATCCTATTTTCATCTGTCTTCCTCCTGAAAAAACTTATCTAATTCTTTCTGATATGTATGATAATGGCGGACGATGGGCTTGGCTACCTCATCATTTTCAATCATTGCAAGCCATTGCCAGCGATTTACAAACTTGATATCAATGGTTTCTCCTTCTTGACATTTCAAAACAGCCGGATCGATCTCTTTCACAAGAATAAAACTTTTATAGATACAACAGCCCTCGATCTTTGTCACAAAAAGCTCCAGTTCATCCTTCACACATCGTATGCCTGTTTCCTCTCTCAACTCACGGATCGCGCCTTCAACAGCCGTTTCATTCGCTAAGACGCTTCCACCGGTCACTTCCCATTTTTCTCCATAAGGTTTCTTTGGATCACGCTGTGTCACCAACAGTTTTCCCTTTGAAAATGTCCATACATGAATCACCAAATGATAACATCCCTCAGGCAGCTCTTTTCCTCTTTCATGTTTCTTTCCCAACAGATTTTCATTTTCATCATACAGATCCCATAATTCCATATACTACCTCCTCAAGAAAAATATCCTGAACGGATATCATTCATCAAGCTTTTCAATTTTGAACACATTGATCGTATCTACATCCGGACAGCAAAAAACATCACTTTTTAATTTACCGCCATACCGCAAGATATCGATCATCGGAAAAAGAACGTGCATTGCCAGCGGACATAGCTTCCCCCGATCCTGATCATAATCAAAAACATCACCTACTTGATGAGCGCGATGACACGGACAGTTTCCTTTTTGATCTACGACAGTAATACGAATTTTCATAGACGTCCGTCCCTGATAAATTCCTCAATGCTGATACCTAAGAACTTTTCTTTTTTATCCAAATTCTCTTTGATCATCTCACTGACGACATTCATCGCTTTAAAAGTAGCATCATGAAGGCTGACATCATGTAATACATCACTGATCAACACAGCAGAAAAGATATCCCCTGTTCCCGGAAAACGGGCATCGATCAGCTGAAAATCAATCGTAAAGAAATCATCCCTTAAATGATCATACCCGATGACACAGTCATGACCATTAAGTCTGGCACTTGTGATCACGACAGATTTGGCACCTAACTGCCGGCATTCATCAATTAATTTATTGGCTGTCTTTATCGTCATATCCTTCTCAAAAAAATGATCGCACAAAAAACAAGCCTCTGTGAAATTCGGAATCAGAATATCCGCACAGGCACTCAGCTCTCTCATGATCTTGACATTTTCGTTGTTCATACCATTATAGAGCTTTCCTTCATCAGCCATGATCGGATCAACGATCACCAGAAGATCTTCTTTCTTTTGATTCTGGATCAGCCTTTTAACAAGCCTTACCTGCTGCGGATTCACCATAAACCCTGTCGATATGCAGTCAAAGGTAAATCCAAGCTCCTTCCATACATCAATTGTCTTATCCATATAATCGCTTGTATCTAAAATCTCAAATTTTCCGAAATCAAGCGTATTTGATACTAAAGCCGTAGGCAGACAGGTAACGGAGATTCCTTTTGCGGAAAGAATCGGTATCATAGCCGCCAAAGCAATCTTCCCTGCTCCCGGCATATCATTCACACAACAGATTTTTTTATTCATGACGCATCCCCTCCAGCTACTATTATAATTTCAAATTCAAAAAAAGCAAACCATGAATCCATTATTCTCTAAAATCGACTCAGCTGCGGAACCAGTAACAGCAAATCGTTGCCGCCATTGCCACATTCAAGCTTTCAAAGCGATTCATTTCAATATAGATACACGCATCTGCCATCGCTAACAGCTCTTCTCGTACACCTCGTCCTTCATTACCGAAGATCAAAACCATTTTCTCTTCATTTTTAAATTCACTTAAACCTTTCGCATTCTTCAGTGCGGTCGCATAGATCTTATATCCGTCACTTCTTAAAGAAGCAACCACATCCATTATATCACCACGACATACATTCATATGAAAGAGTGCTCCCTGTGTGGAACGCACCGTCTTATCATTATAAAGATCGGCACTTGCCTGTGATACGATAAAAGAATCGAAACCGAAAGCATAAGCGCTGCGAATCATCGTCCCCAGATTTCCCGGATCTTGAACATCATCACATAAGATGATCTTATTGCCTAACGGACGATCTGTTTTCGAAATCCTGCAAACGCCCATCCATTTAGGAAGGGACTGGCTCATCTTTAGCTTTTTCATCACCTCTTCGCTCACATAAAAAAGAGGTCCTTCAAAATTTAAATGATCAGATTCATTTTCCAATAAGATCAAAGCTTCTAAAAGTCCGCTGTCTTTCGCTTCCATGATCAGATGTTCATTTTCGATCAGAAAGCGATGTTCCTTATCACGATATTTTTTATCATGAAGCTTGCACCAGCTTTTAACACGTGCATTTTGCAGTGAACGAATGACTTCCATGATATTCCCTCCTAAACATGATTGGTATCTAAATATATATGCTCACACATCCATACCAAAAAACAGCTTTACACAATGCATTACCAATATGGAAACATCGCAAAAAATAATCTCATCATGATAAAAAGCTTCATTGAAAAGCCTTTTTCATGGTTATTATTATAACGCTTTTATGAATAAAAGAAACCTATTTTTTCACAAGAGCCGCCATGAAAAAACCATCACTTTCATATTCATAAGGAAAGATCGTCTGCATTTTTTCACAGCTGAAATCGTCATGCTTCTTTAAGAAGCTTTCAATTTGTTTCTCATTTTCCTTTTTATTCAATGTACAGGTACTATATACCAGCCTTCCGCCTTTTTTCAAAAGAGGGCTGACACTTTCTAAAAGTGTTTGCTGGAGCGGTATGATCTCGTCCATATCACTGCTTTGCATATGTACCTTGATATCATTTTTCCGTTTTAAGACCCCATATCCGCTGCAAGGCGCATCCAATAATATGCGATCAAAAGATTCATGTTCAAAAACCTCCTGGGCTTTCGTACCGTCACTGACCATCGGATGCACACAGCTGATATGCAGTCTTTTTAAAGAATTTTCAATCAGTTCAACACGGTGCTTATGGATGTCACAGGCAATGATTTCTCCCTCATCATGCATCAGCTGTGCTATATGTGTGCTTTTTGTTCCGGGGGCCGCACATACATCCAGGATTCTTTCATGGGGCTTAGGATTTAAATAATAGGCAACGCACTGACTGGCTTCATCTTGAATCGTGATCTTTCCTTCTTCATATTCCTTTGTCTGGGCAAGTGCTTCCCCGTCATAGATCAGCCCATCCGGACTTAATCTGCCTGATGTGAAATGCCCATTGTCCTTCATCAATGTTTTTCTATCCGTGATTAGCGTATTGACACGGCAGGCCTGTAAAGGCACCTTCTGATCATTCTCACAAATTTTCCGGGCAATCTCAAGTCCATACTGATGCTCCCACATCTTAACCAGCCATAACGGATGTGAGGTCATGATCGAAAGCTTTTCTAAAGAGGATCCGTCGACGCTTCTGCGCTCTTCTCTTAAAAAGCGTCTTAAAAGGGCATTGATGAGCCTTTTGTATCTTCCATTATATTTTTTAGAAGCGATATCTACCGCTTCACTGACAACGGCATAATCCGGAAGCTTATCTAAAAAGACAAGCTGATAGATGCTCATATCCATTAAAACAGCCATATCATCAGGAAGCTTCTTTGAAACAAAATGCTCCCATAAATAACGTACATAAAGATAATTCTGCATCGTTCCATAAACAATTGATACGATCAAAGAACGATCCAAACCTGAATAATCATTCATTCCATGTCGTAAGGCCAGATTCGAATACTTTTTTTTCAAAATGATCTCACATAACAGATCAAAAGCTTTTTCTCTTGCGTTCATAGTCCTCCTAATCATCCAAAGTTAAAGGATTCATGTCAATATGCAGCTTGACCCTGCTTTTTGAAGTGCGATGATGCTGATAAACATCATAGATTTCCTTCTGAAGAAGCTCTAATGATTTACTTTTGACACAGATACGATAACGTTTTTCATCCTGGATCTTTAAAAGTTCACTGACACCTAAGACCTTAAAATCTTTTTCTTTTAAAAGCATCATGACATGATTGGCCTCATCCAAGGCCATTTCTTCATTTTTACTGATAAAAGTCAAGGCACATAAATATGTATAAGGCGGATATCCCGCTAAATGACGATACTGCATCTCATGTCTGAAAAAAGAATCATAATCCTGTTTTAAGGCACACTGGATCGCATAATGCTTCTTATCATACACCTGAATCAATACTTTGCCATCGGAATGTCCTCTGCCACTTCGGCCGCCGGCCTGTGTCAATAAATCAAATGTCAGCTCAGCACTGCGGTAATCACTGCGCGCCAGCATTGCATCTCCTTGAAGGATTCCCACTAAGGTTACATTTTCAAAATCGAGGCCTTTGGATATCATCTGTGTACCTAAAAGAATATCCGCCTCATGATCTTCAAAAGCCTTTAATAATTTTTCATGGGCGTCTTTACGTGTTGTCGTATCCGCATCCATCCGTATCAAACGGGCATTTGGAAAAAGCCGGGCAACCTTTTCCTCCAGCATCTGTGTTCCAAAGCCGCTGCCACTAAGCTTGCCTTGACACTGCGGACATGCATAGATACGCTTCAATACCGTCCCGCACAGATGACAGTTCAAGGTGTTTTTTTCTTTGTGAAGCACTAACGGCTTATCACAATGAGGACACATCAATACCTTGCCACATTGACTGCAGCGCAATATTGGCTGATAGCCCCGGCGATTCAAAAGCAGGATGATCTGATGATGACGATCCAATGCTTTTCTCATTTCCTGAAGCATTTCATCACTGAGGATGTAAGATTGTTTTTGGCGGATCACTTCATTCATGTCGATAAGCTTTACCTCCGGTAAGCTTTGATTGACGCGATGCTTGATTTCCACAAGCTCATAAACTCCCTTCAAAGCCCGTGCCATCGTATCTAAAGAAGGTGTCGCACTGGCCAATACCACTCTTGCATGATGCGTTTGTGCACGATGCAAAGCTACATCACGGGCATGATAGCGACAGTTTTGATCCTGCTTATAGCTAAGATCATGCTCCTCATCCAAAATGATCAGTCCGAGATTGGAAAAAGGCATGAAAACAGCACTGCGGGTACCGACAACGATGCACTTATCTTGGCTTCGCACGCTCTGATACTGCTCATATTTCTGTTGAGCGCTTAAACCGCTATGGTAGATAGCCACATCATTACCGAAACGTTCTTGGACCCTTTTCACCATCATCGGTGTCAAAGAGATCTCCGGAACGAGGATCAAGACCTCTCTTCCCTGCTTCAGCACTTCTTCAGCGGCATGGAGATAGACCTCCGTCTTGCCGCTCCCTGTCACTCCCTTTAAAGCAATCACATCTTTTGGAGAATGCAGGATACGCTCTACGGCATATTTTTGTTCCTCATTTAAGACAAAGCTGCATGGTTTCTTTTCAATTATCTTTTCACTTGTCCGGCTTTCTTTTTCAAATATCTCAACACAGCCTAGCTCCTCCAGCTTTCTGGAAAGTGACTGCTTCAGCCATTCACTGCGTTTCATCTCTTTTTTTTCTGCCAACAATTCATAAAGCATCCTTTGTTTTGCAGTTTTAGTATGATTTGCCAGCGGACGGACCCATTTTTCCATCTTGATCCTGCTGTCATTGCTTTTAGGCTTCAATGCCGGCGGAACCATGGCCTGCAAAGCACTGATTACCGTAGAAATGCTTGTCCGGCTGATCCATTTTGCCAGATCGATCATTTCCTTATTTAAAATCGGCTTTTCATCAAGTACATTTAAAACAGGCTTTATTTCATAAGGAAAAGCTCTTGAAACATTCCATTCGATACCATCGACAAAGGCCACACATTCACGATGATTAAAATTAACAAGTACTCTTTTTCCTATTTCTACCGGTTCATTTTTAAACTGATATATATAGGTCTGGTCCAAAGCACTTGTATTATTCTCAATATAACAATAAACAAGATTCATGAAATTCACCATATACATCATACCATAAATTCAGTATAATATAAGCGTAAAATCAAAAAAAGAGGTACGTCATGAAAAAGAAACAGCGCTTTATTATTACCGAAATTTACCAGAATGATATGCATGCCGTCGATAAGGTACTTGTCGATACCCTTACCCATGTTCAGTATCTGCTTCATCAGGAAGGAAGCGGCTGCAGCTGTACACCTTTAATTGATGAAAACGGTAAGCCGCTGTTGTCACACCAGAGTACACCTCATCCGGATTCGATCCGTAAAAAAGAGATCGTCATCGAAGAAAAAGACCGCATCTGTGAGCGCAAAGAAGATGAGGAAATTGAAACGATGCAACCCGTAAAGATTAAAAAAGGCAGGAGAAAAAATGTCAAATAGAATTAAAATGATCGTATGTGATTTAGATGGCACCTTATTAAATGATCATAAAATCATTTCTCAAAACACCCTTGAAAAAATGATCGCCTATCAGCAGCAGGGCTATCTGCTCACTTTAGCAAGCGGTCGTTATTATCGCGAGGTCGAACGCTTTGCGAAAGAGCTGAAGCTGGATGAATATCATGGCTATGCCGTATGCGGCAATGGCTTTGAAATCGTCGATGTTGCCAATCAAACAGCCTTTCACTTCAGCACGATCCCTTGTGAGATCGCACGTGAATGTGTCATCTTGGCTAAAAAGTGCCACCTGATGCAGTATATCAAGATCAATGGTACCTACCATCTTTCTATGGGCAAACATTTTATGAAAATCATCCAGCAAGGCTGTCACCAGTTAAACAAAAAAGGTGTCCGGCAGCTAACCTATGCCGCTCATTTACTTGATGAAACCATCTTTGAAAAAGATTTATTCAAGCTGATTCAGAAAGGAATCGTTAAGATATGTGTGATCGGAACACCTTCAAGACAGAAAAGATGGATCGGAATGCTGGAAGAAAGATATCCCGATACCTTTAGCTATTACCCCGTCAACAGCGTTTCATTGGAAATTACCCATAAAAGCGTTTCTAAGAAACATGCCGTAGAAGTGATTGCAAATAAAAACGGTTTTAGCTTAAATGAAGTAATCGCCTTCGGTGATTCAGGAAATGATGAACCTCTCCTTTTAAATGCAGGTATCGGCATCACAATGAAAAACGGTACAAAACGTGCTTTGAAAAAAGCCAAGATCATTTCTGAATATACCAATCATGAAGATGGTGTGATCCGTGAATGTGAAAAATATCTTGAGTAATAAATTGTCATAATTTCGGCACTTGAAAAGTGCCTTTTTAATATTTCCTTAAACTTTATTTAAAAGACTGACGTAATCTGGCAAATTTTTTAAACCATGAAAATGAATAGACAAATAAGCAGGACAAGAGAAACGAGAACAAGATGACTGATAAAGAAAAGATCAATGAATTTCCAACCAGCAGATCAACCTGATGAATCATTTTCGCAAATCCCCGAAGCAGCAGGATGACTGCCGGATGGATCAGATAAATAAGCGTAGCTATTGTACGTATTTTTTTCATGGATGGAATAGAAAGTCCTTTTAAATAATCAAATAGATAAACCATCAGCGGCAATAAAAAAAGATACATGCTGTCATGACGCTGCAAATGAAAATGACGCAGGATGAAGGCTTCTATCGACATGACAAAAAGCCACAGAATCACAGGATAGAGCTTTTTCTTTGATTCTTTTCTTTGAGAAAGACATATGCCCATAAAAAGAAAGACAGGTGCCATGAACATTCGGGTATAAGAAAAGAATTGAAAATATCTCTCATAAAAATCAGCCACAATTGGTATATGGACACTTATGCCATAATAACTATCACCAAAAAGTCCCAATAAATACAATAAGATACAAATGATGAACAACCCTTTCCGGTTGATCTTTTTAAAAAGAAAAGCTATGACCACACAACCGACTATACAGGCAGGAAAATACCAGAGATGATAGAAGACACCTTCAAAAAACAACATTCGTATAAGCTCCCATATGCTTCCATCCCAAAGCCCGGCAACCAGTGCGATTGGCAGATAACATAAAGAAATGAAGCCATATATCAGCATATTTTTCTTTAAGAAGCTGATCAGTCCTTTTTTATTCTCCTTTAAAAGTGCAGATGCACATACAAAATGACCGCTCACCATGAAAAAGAATGGTACTGCTGTTCTTGCCAGCACCCTTGTTAAAAAGAAATCAGCCGCAGTATCGTAGGTACTGAGCGGTGACGTATGGATCATGATGACCATCATTGCCGCAGCAAGACGGAAAATATCTAAGTCTCCATATCTTTTTATCTGTTTGCCTTCCATAGCCACCTCCAAATAAAAATACTGTTTCGATATTTAAATAATATCAAAACAGCATCTTTCATTTATGGATAACTTCTATAGAAATTCTTTCAAAATACTTACAACGGAAGTATGACGGTAAAACAGATTTTCTCATCCTTGCTTTCCGCCTGTATGCGACCATGATGCAGCTCAACGATCTCTTTGGCGATTGCCAGTCCTAATCCGGCATTGCCATTTGAGGTTGAACGGGCAGCATCCAAACGAAAAAACTGTTCAAAGATACGCTCCAGCTTATCCTGAGGAATCGTCTTGGCAGCATTTTCAAAGCGTATTTCCACATTTTCTTCCTTTTTTATCAATTGGATGGCAATGACACTTTTTTCATAACTATAATAAATGGCATTACGGATCAGATTATCAAATACTCGCTCCATTTTATCAGGATCACAGATGATCTCAACATTTTCTTCGATATCCTTCTGCCAGCTTAGTCCTTTCTCTAAAAGCAAGGGATCAAATTCACTGGTGATCTGTTCAAGCATATAACTTATGTTGATACGACGTGTTTCCAATACAAGGGATGATAAACTGAATCGGGTGATATCAAAAAACTCATTGATCAATTCCTCTAATCGCAGCGCCTTATCTAAAGCGATTTGCGTAAATCTCGCTCTCGTTGCGACAGAAAGATCAGGCTCATCATGCAGAAGCGTCAAATAACCGATCACACTTGTTAAGGGTGTTTTCAGGTCATGTGCAAGATATACGATCAGATCATTTTTCCGTTTTTCTGCTTCCTTGGCCAAAAGATCATTTTTCAAGGCAGTTTCTCTGACCAGATTCAACTCATCCTGAATATTTTTCAGCTCTGCCGGTAAAACGATTTCCTCAGCATCCGGCCGGGCCAGTTTTTCACTTGCTTTCACGATCTCATCTAAATAAGAAAGAGGCTTGGAAATAAAGCGATATGTGATCCAAAGCCATCCGGCTAAAATGAGTCCTCCTCCAAAAAGAAGAATATAATCTTTTATAAAAGAAAGCAATTGATACAACGGATCGCTTTCATACCATGTAAAGCGAGAACAATATCGCCACGCTGCCACCAAGAAGACGATGACCCCTATTGAAAATGCCAGCATGGTAACGACATATTGTGAAAGCAATTGCCTTGAAAGGCGTGAGCGATGCTTGGCATTATGATTTTGAATATTCTTATTCAATGGTATAACCCACCCCCCAGACTGTCTTTACATACTTTGGCTTACGGGGAATTTCATGCATCTTTTCTCGTAATCTGGCAATATGTGTCATGATCGTATTGCCGCTTTCAAAATACTTTTCACCCCATACCTTTTCAAATAATTCCTCTGAAGGCACTACTTTTCCCTGATGCTCGCAAAGATACCATAAAATATCAAATTCAAGCGGTGTCAGCAGCAGCTCTTCACCATTGAGCACACACTTATGGCTTTTCTTAGAAATCAATAATCCGCGGATGCTGATTTCCTCGTTTTTTTCTAAAGAAGAACCGTTATATCTTGTATAACGTCTTAATTGAGTCTTCACCCTGGCAACTAATTCCAACGGATTGAAAGGCTTGGTAACATAATCATCAGCCCCCATCGTCAAGCCGTAGATCTTATCACGGTCTTCAACTTTAGCCGTCAGCATGATAATCGGAAAAAGATGCTTTTCACGGATCTTCTTACATAGCTCAAAACCTTCCATATCCGGCAGCATGACATCCAAGATCGCTAATGTGATCTTATCATCTTCGATACACTTTAAGGCATCATGAGCATTTTCTGCACGCTCGACCTCATAGCCGTCATTTTTCAGATAAACCTCAACCAGTTCTCCAATTGCCGACTCATCATCTACAATCAGGATCTTATCTGCCATTTCTTTACTCCGTAAGTGCTCCCATGATCATATCATAGGTTACGACCATTTGGTCCTGTCCGCCCTCATACTGGAAAGAAAGCGTATATTGTGCATTTTCTCTTACGTTTAACGTAAAATAGAAGGAATTGCTGCCCTCTCTCAATTGAATAGGACCGATATTCAAAGATGCGCCATCACTTAAATAGATTTCACCTGCCGTTTTAGAATCACAAGTGATATCTAAACGAATCTGTCCGTCTTCATTTGAAGCCCGGATAGCCGTTATCGTCACATTTTCACCCTCCATCGATTCATCGATCACATTTACAGGTGTATCCGACGTATCCTGCGCTTGATCATCCTTTTGCGGGACATCATCCTCATCCGGCAGTGGTGCTGACGGCTCATCATTTTCCTGTGGCTGCTCATTTTCAGGCAGCTTTTCATTCACTACCGTATCATTGTTCTTGAAAAAATATGTCTTAACGATAAAATAGCTGCCGCCAAGAAATACCACAACAAGCAAAGCAATCAGCACGAGCAAAATCTTATTCAACATGTTGTTCTCTTTTTCTTCCTTTAGCTTTTTCTGTTTCTCAACCCTTGAAACAACCGTCTTTTCTTCTTTTCCAACATTTATGACCTGTGTCTTTTCGACATCATCCTGCTTTTCTTTAGAAACATTTGTTTCTTCATCAAAAAGCTCATCCATCACATTTTTTAAGTCTTCGTGATAATCATGATATTTCGTTCCGCAATAAGGACAATAATTCATATCATCATCAAAAACCTTCTTACAGTTTTCACACGTTCTCATCATCTACCTCCGTTTCTTTCATTGTACCATATCTGAGAGCTTTGTCATCAGTTTCATCGTCCCATTCTTTAAGATCTCAATATTTTTTTCATCCATCACAAGATCTTTAGGCGTATGAATACGAGAGATATAATAACCAATATATTTATTTTTATGAAAGGCCGCCACTCCTGCAGAACACTTAAAATTAAGCTGATCCGAAGGATACAAGGTATTAGAGGCCTTCGTCACGATGATTTCTTTATTTTCACACTTAAAGGCTTCTTGAAAGAAAGAGGCGTACGCTTGTGCTTTCTTATTTAAGATGAACATGAGATGATCACCATCCGAAACACAGTCAAAATTAATCAATAATTTATCTTCAAGTGCTTTTTTATGCTTTTTCACAAATGCCATCGACCCAAACAACCCGATTTCTTCATGATCAAAAAAGACAAAAGCAACCTGTTCCCGCATCTTTTCATCTAACTCACCCATGATTTCCAAAAGGGTAATCACCCCGGAAGTATTATCATTGACAGTATGCTTATTGGGTTTACCGGCAAGCATCATATAGATCAAAGCAACACATAAGATCAGGCTTCCCAAAGAAACGATCAAAGCATCATGAGTCAGTGAATATAAGATGAACGACAAAACAAACTCTAAAAGAAATATAACGGCCAACAAAATAAGATTAAACAATAAATATACCGGTATATTTTTAGGTGTCAAAAAATTAGGAAACGGCAACTGCGCACAGGTATCATAATGAGCCCCCAGGATCACCTTTGCCTTATCGACATCTCCTGCCACAAGATTACGGCTTTTAAAATAACCGCCCTCTTCAACGATCATCTCAAAACCAAGCTCTTTGACCCTTTGACTTAAATAATCAATAAACGCATCTTTCTGTCTTCTTGTTTTTCGTATCTGATATTCTTGTAAGATCTCTCTTGAACATTCTCTCATCATAAGCTCCTCCATATAAAAAAGCAGGACTTCCCCTGCTAATTCTGATTTCTTTTGATTATAAGGCCGATCACTTCTGCTGCCAGCTCCGGATCATCATTGCAGACGACATATTTGTAATTTCCTACCAGCTTTAATTCCTGACTCGCCTTTGCCAGTCGTTGCTGGATAATTTCCTCAGGCTCGCTTCTGCGTCCACGGATACGCTTTTCAAGTTCTTCCATAGATGGCGGAATTATAAAAATGCTGATCGCATCCGGACATTTCTCCTTAACGATCGTAGCTCCCTGAACCTCTATTTCAAGAACCACGTTCTTGCCTTCCTCACGCAGCTTTTGTACCTGTTTGATGCTGGTTCCATAGTAATTGCCGACAAACTCAGCCCACTCCAGAAATTCCCCTTCTTTGATCTTTTGTTCAAACTCTTCACGTGAAATAAAAATATAATCGATACCATCCCTTTCGCCTTCACGAGGAGCACGGGTAGTCATAGAAATAGAATAGGTCAGATTCAATGAAGGATCTTTCATATAGTATTCTCTTACCGTACCTTTTCCAACACCGCTCGGTCCGCTGACAATAATAAGTAATCCTTTTTTCATAATACCCCCACTAATATGGTTCAATTATAGTAACAATCAAGCGGAAAGTCAATTATGTTTTGCCCTTTTGTGATATAATATCATGGAAATGGAGGTATTATGGCACTCGATGGATTATTGCTGCATAAGCTGCAGAAAAGCTTGTCAGAGATGACACCTATGAAGATCAATAAATGTTCACAAGTCAGTGAACATGAAATGCTCTTTTATATCAGAAGCCATGCGAAAAACTATAAACTGATGATCTCAACACATTCACAGTACAATCGCATCAATCTGACCAATGAAAATTATCAAAGTCCGGCAGTTGCCGGAAATTTCGGCATGATCTTAAGAAAATATATTGACGGAGGCATGATCGTATCGATCAAACAGCTTGGATTAGACCGTATCCTGGATTTTGAAATCGTTGCTTATGACGATCTCAGCGATCAGCATACCTATCACCTGTATGTTGAATTAATGGGCAAATATGCCAATCTTGTATTGGTCGAAAACAATAGGATCATTGACGCCCTTAAGCGGATTCCCCCTTTTGAAAACAACATTCGGCCGATCTTTCCGGGCATGGAATTTACACTGCCTGCACAGTTTAATAAAAAAGATCCTTTTGTAGAAGAAGATTTTGACAGTGAAGAATCGCTCTCGAAACAGTTTCACGGTTTTTCACCGCTGCTTTCCAGAGAATTTATGTACCGGATCCACAATCATGAATCCTTTCGGGAAATCATGAATGAATTGGAACAAAGTCAGTCACTCTATGTCTATGAAAAAGAAAATCAATTTCACTGTATTGAATTAAAACATCTTCACTCTTCGTACAGCGTTTATCCTTTGATGCGTGGATTCGATGTCGTCTATTACCACGCACAGGAAAAAGAAAGGATCCGTGAACAAAGCGGTGATCTTTATAAGGTAGTAAAAAAAGAATTGCATAAGAATGAATCAAAGTTGAAAAAGCTCCAGGATACTCTGGCTTCTGCTAACGACTGTGAACATTATCGCATATACGGTGATCTTCTTTATGCCTATGCTTACCAGTATCCGCAGAAAATGGAAGCCGTTGATCTGGAAGATTTTGAAACCGGACAAATGATCCATATTCCATTAGATGTGAAATATGATATCAAATACAACGCCAAAAAATATTATCAAAAATACAAAAAAAGCAAGACCGCACAAGTAGAAGTAGCCAAACAGATCGATCTTTGCGAAAAAGAAATCGAATATTTTACCCTGCTTCAATCGCAGCTTGAATACGCATCGTTTGATGATGCCAAAGAAATACGCAGTGAATTAGAAAAAAACGGTTATCTTCGTGTTCAGAAAAATGTCCGCAAGACCAAAAAGAATGCTCTTCCTCACTTTATTACATTAAATTTTAAAGGAAGCAACATCTATATTGGAAAAAACAACCTGCAAAATGATTATCTGACCTTTCACTTTGCGAAAAAAGAAGACTGGTGGTTCCATACGCTTGATTACCATGGCGCTCATGTCATCGTACAATGTGACGATCTGTCAGAAGAGATCATCCGCACCTGTGCCCTGCTTGCCAGCTATTACTCACAGGGCAAGGATTCCAGCAGCGTTCCTGTCGCTTATACAAAGATCAAAAACTTGAAAAAAGCGAAAGGAAAAGCCATCGGGCAGGCGCTGATGAACAGCTATAAGACGATTTATATCGACCCCGATGAAAAAAAGGTCATTGAATTATTGGATACGTATAAGAAATAAATTCGATACCGGTCGTTAAAACAGAATTATCCAAACAGGTTTAAATTAAAAGAAGTATTTAGATGTGAATACTTCTTTTCTTTTATATTCATGATTTTTTTATCTTATATATCCACATAAGATGATTCTGTAAGAGCGATATCACTGGTTTTTCAGGTAAAAAACTCCTGCACAATAAGATAGCTGTTCAAATTCTATCTGGGGGAAAGTAATTTTCACTTCATCAAAAATAAAGTATATCTCATCATCATCCCACTTATTCCCCATCTGTATCTTACAATCTTCCATATCCTTACGCGTTGTAAAACCAACATCTCCAATATAGATACATCCATCATCTTTCAATAAACTCAATAACAGATGAAGAAGATCAATTTTTTGTACATCCGTAAGGTGATGCAGTGAGTAGGTTGCGGTTATTGAATCATATTTATTTTGTGTCAGTTCATCTGCCAATCCCACTGAAAAATCTCCTTGAAATAAATGAGCCTTAGGCATTTTTTCATAAGCGAGTTCTATCATTCTATCTGAAAAGTCTTGTCCATAGATCTCACATCCATTCTCATAAAGTTTGGATGTAAGTGTTCCGGTCCCAAAACCAATATCCAACACAACTTTTCCAAAGTGAGATAATACACCGGCATATATCTTATTTAATACATCTCTGTACCCTGCAAACGGATAGACACCCTCTTCATCAGATAGTCCGACACTCTTATCATAATCATCTGCCCATAAATCAAATCCTACATTATTCAACGTATCCTTCTCCAGAAAAGACTTACCGTGTTTTATAAAGATGGTTTATTTGCTGTTGGATATCTCCTTTAAATACATAGCTGCCGGCAACTAAGACATCAGCTCCGGCTTCTATTGCGAAAGAAGCTGTGATATCATTGATGCCGCCATCAATTTCGATCAGACAGGATAAAGAGGACTCATCGATTCTTTTACGCAAAGCCTTGACCTTATCCAATGAGCTTTCCATAAATTTTTGACCGCCAAAGCCCGGTTCGACGGACATGACAAGAATAAGATCGCATTGATCAAGAAAATCAAAGAGGACGCTCACATCAGTTTTAGGTTTGATGACAAGTCCTGCTTTGATGCCATATGAATGGATCTTTGCCAATATTTTCTTAATTTCCTCATGACTTGTACAAGCTTCGTAATGAAAAGTAATCAGATCAGCCCCGGCATTCACAAAAGCTTCGATGAACATATCAGGATCATCGACCATTAAATGAACATCCAAGATCATATTTGGACAGGCTTTTCGGAAACCTTTTAAAATATCCGGACCAAAAGTAAGATTCGGTACAAAATGTCCGTCCATGACATCAAAATGAAGATAATGGGCTGAGCTTTGATTTAAATCTGCACATTGTTTTTCAAAGATCGAATAGTCCAGTGAAAGTACACTCGGAGCAATTTCTATTTTTCTCATCAGTAACTCCTTTTTCCTTGCTTGATCAGCATAGCTACATCTTTATAGTTTTGATAACGGATAGAAGAAATTCTTCCTTCCTGAACAGCTTTTTTTACGGCACAATCCGGTTCATCGAGATGTACGCAGTTTCTAAAACGACACTCTTCGTCAATTTGAAAATCTAAGATCTTATCTTTCAGTTCTAAAAGATCCACTCGTGAAAAATCAAGCGAAGAGAATCCCGGCGTATCAGCGACCCAGCCGCTGCCTATCGCATATAATTCACAATGACGGGTCGTATGCTTGCCACGTCCCAATGCCTTGCTGGTTTTTTGTGTCTGAAGCTGAAATTCAGGATTGATACGATTCAGCAGCGAGCTTTTACCGGCCCCGCTTTGTCCTGTTAATACGGTAATCTTGTTTTCAAAACATTCGATGATCTCTGTTTCATCAAAATCTTTGCCTGTCGTATAAACACGATAACCGCTTTTACGATAATCTTCGATATACGAATAAATTTCATCCTCATCCTTGACAAGATCCATCTTCGTAACACATAGCACCGGTTCGATATCGGCAAGTGAGATCAGAAAGATCAGCCGGTCGACAAGCGTTGTCGAAAAATCAGGCTCAAAGCTGGACATAACGATCAATGCCTGATCGACGTTGGCAATTGCCGGGCGTGCCAGATAGTTTTTTCTATCAAGTATCTTTTGGATACCGTATTGCGATTCAAAGGCTTCTACCATGACATGATCGCCTACTAACGGCTTCTTATCAAGACGTACCTTTCCCATGGCGACACAGGGATGGATCTCACCATTGTCAAAAAGCACCTCATATTGATTTGATATATTTTTTATGATCGTTCCTTTATTCATAATATGACAGTATAATTACTTTTCCTTCACTTTGTATATAATAAGTTCCCTGTTCCTGACTCTGCGTAATCACCACGCCCCTTTCGATTTCAAGCAATTCTTCTTCGCTCATGCCTTCCGTGGAAATTACTTCCAGCTCAACGACAGCACCAAGATCTGTCAAGGTTTTCTGGGCTTCTTCGATCGGCTGTCCAATCAGATTCATCATGACAAATTCTTTTTCACCTGCCACAGTAAAGCGAATACGATATTTCTTATCATCAGGATCAATGGCTGTTCCGGCTTCCAGATCCTGTGACAAAATCGTATTGGTCGGCTGATCTGAATTTACCTTGCTGACGATTACTTCGATATTCATTCCTTCAAGATACGGCTGGATATCATTGATATTTTTTCCGACATAATTTTCAATGATGAATGCCGGTCCTTTCGACACAGTAAGCTTGATCTCTGTACCGATTTCCTGCTCACTGCTGATAGCAGGACTAGTACGGATGATCATATCTTCGGCATAGTCCGATGAATTTTCATAAGTGATATCCTCATTGACGACAAAGCCCAGCTCTGTCAGCATCTGTGTGGCTTCTTCCACTGTTTTATTTGAAACATCCGGAATGATTTCCGTTTTCGGCTTTGTCAAGTAATCAAAGACACCACTAAAATACATGATCATCACACTTACGGCAATGACGATGAACACGATCAGCGAACCGATCAGCCATTTATGATCTTTCTTTGGTTCTTCTTCATCCTTGATGACATTTTTATCAAAGCGGTCGATGACGACCGTTGTCGTAGCCTTATCCTTTGGCGGCTGAAAGACGATTTTTTCATCGTGAAGATGATCCTCATCCAGACAGGTTTCGACATCATGCAGCATTTCCTCTACGTTTTGATAGCGATATGCTTTATTTTTAGCGGTTGCTTTGATAATGATATTTTCAATTGATTGAGGCAATGACGGATTAAATTCGCGAATGCTCGGTATTTCCTCGCTTAAATGCTTCATGGCGATCTGTACGGGATTATCTCCGGTAAACGGCACGCTGCCTGAAAGCAGTTCATAGAAAACGATTCCCAGCGAATAAATATCACACTGGTTGGTCGCAGCTTCACCACGCGTCGTTTCAGGTGCCAGATAATGGGCACTTCCCAAAACTGAATCACTTTGGGTCAGCTGAACGGCATTATGTGCCAGAGCGATCCCAAAATCCGTGATCTTGACCGTTCCATCATCCTTCACAAGAACATTCTGAGGCTTGATATCCCGATGAATGATATTATGGCGATGGGCTTCTGCCACAGCACTCAAAAGCTGCTTCATGATGCTGATCGCTTCTTCCTTGTGCAAAGCACCTCTTAACTGGATCAGCTGTTTCAATGTTTTGCCGCGAATATATTCCATGACGATAAAATGACGGTCTTCACTTGTTCCCACATCATAAACCTGAACAACATTCGGATGGTTCAGCTTGCTTGCCGCATTGGCTTCACGCTGGAAACGCAGCAAAGTTACCGGATCATTTCCTAACTCACCACGAAGGATCTTGATGGCCACCTCACGGTTGATGATCGTATCAATGGCCAGATAAACATCTGCCATTCCGCCTTCTCCCAAAGACTTCACAATTTTATAACGACCCGCAAGCAGGTTTTCAGTCATTGCTTCCCACCTCCTTGTCGATCACGATCACGCTCGTATTATCATAACCTCCGGCGATCAAGGCCGCCTGTACGAGCAAAGAAGCTTTCTCCTCTGCGCTTTTTTGCTGAATCAACACGTTTTTTATGATGTGCTCATCGACATAACCATGAAGCCCATCACTGCATAAAAGCAAACAGTCATAATCATTGTTGGCAAGTCCGATATCGACCTTCGCCTTATCATAAACACCCAAGGCATTTGTAAGCACGTGTTTCGACGGCTGACGTTTGATTTCTTCACTTGTCAGCTGTCCGGCATGAAGCAGTTCCTGAAACAGATTGTGATCCTGTGTCAGACATACCATGCGGTCGAACAGACCATAGACACGTGAATCTCCGACATTCATGATCAGGGTCATCTTATCATTCATCAGCACACCTGCCAGCGTCGTTCCCATGCCATATAAATTTTTATTGGAGCTTGCCATCTGATAGATCACATCATTGCAGTGATCGATCTCATTCTTGATCCAGTCGCTTGCTTCTTTAGGTGTCTGCAAAGAAGGCGCATGATCAAAATCATTTAAAAATGTTTCGACAGCACACTTACTGGCAACATCTCCGGCATTGCTGCCGCCGATACCGTCACAAACAATCGCCAAAAGCGTACCATCTTCCTTCATTTTATATCCGATACAATCTTCATTATTTGAACGTACAAGACCTTTATCACTCAATCCTGCTACCTTCATACCATCACCCCATTCTCTTTTTCTCTTCTTTGGCCCTCAGCTGTCCACAAGCCGCATCGATATCACCGCCATGCTCCTTACGGATCGTTGAGCGAATCCCTCTTTTCATCAAACGGTCATAAAAGACCATGGCACTTTTCCGATCCACACTTCGATAACCATGCTCATCGACCTCATTATAAGGAATCAGGTTCACATAAGCATTGATGCCGCGAATCAGATCCGCCAGCTGATCGGCATGGACCGGCTGATCATTGATTCCCTTCAAAAGAATATATTCAAACGTCAAACGCCGATTATTCAAATCAGTATATACCTTCAAGGCCTTCATCAGTTCCTCCAAGGGATAGGCCTTATTGATCGGCATCAGCCTGCTGCGTAAGGCATTATTGGGAGCATGCAAGGAAATCGCCAGATTATACTGCGTTTTTGCCTGGGCGAAGGCCAATATCTTAGGCACGATCCCACAGGTTGAAATCGTGATATGCCTTCCTCCTATGCCCAATCCAAGATCATGATTGATCGTTTTTGCGAAATTCATCACATGCTCATAATTATCAAACGGTTCCCCCGTTCCCATCACGACGACATGTGAAACACGATCCTCGGCTGCATCCAGATCCTTCTGAACGCTCAATACCTGAGCCACCATCTCTCCGCTTGTCAGATCTCTTCTTTTTTTCTAAAGACCGCTCGCACAAAAATCACAGCCCATGTTACAGCCCACCTGTGAAGAAACACAGACGCTTTTCCCATAATCATAGACCATCAATACACTTTCTACCAATGCTCCGTCTGTCAATTCAAATAAATATTTGATCGTACCATCACTGGATACTTGCTTATTCACAACCTTACAGGGATTGACGATAAATCTTTCTTTCAGAAAATCGCGGCAATCCTTACTTAGATCACTCATCTCATCAATGCTTTGCACCCTTTTGCGATACAGCCATTGAAAGATCTGATGACCCCGAAACTTCTTCCAACCCTGATCCAAGGCATACTGCTGGATCTGTTCATAATTAAAATCATATAAGCTTTGCATTTCATCACCTTTATTTATAATAGCATAATTTAACCTTCTCCGATAGAAAAAAGACCGGAAACATTTATTTCAAATGTAAGCTGCGATAATAATCCTTATCCAGAATCAAAGCCGACATCTCAAGCTTTTTCGCTGCTTTTTCATATAATGACTTTAACCTTGCTTCACTGATTCGCTTATCCAAAAACACGGCACTTCCCTTTTGCGCATCATATTTTACTTCACCATTCATGAAACTGCCATCAGCCAATACAACCAGCGGCATTTGATTACTGAAAACATCCGTTCCCATCAAAAGCCTGGAATCATATTCAAGACCCAGAAGATTGGATACAGTCGGCAGGATATCAACACTGCTGCAGATCGTATCCACCCCGATCGTCTTTTCCATCGAAGGTGCATAAATGATCAAGGCACTCTTATACAGATCAAAATCATCTTCGATCTTTCTGCCTGAAAGCTCTTCAATATTTTCTTTTTCCAATCCATACGGATAATGATCCGCTGCAATCACGATCAGGGTATCATCAAGATGATCATATCTTTCTAAATCTTTCAAAAGCTGTTCCATCGCCTTGTCAAGCTCGATCTGAGCAGCCAGATAACCCTTTGAAAGCTCGCTCATATTTAAATCAGCCACTGCATCATAATTCTTGGAAGACATCGTATTACCGATCCACGTATAATTCATATGCCCGCTCACGCTCATAAAATAAGTATGAAAACGATCCAGCTGCATATACTCATCACTTGTCTTCTGAATCATCTCCAAATCACTTTCCGGCCATGTATCCTTCACATCCAGACCATTTCCAAGCCCTTTATAATTCTTCCATATATACGTATGTGTCTGGTCACGGTCATAGTAATCATAATAATGATTGTGATAAGCAAAGGTTTCTATACCCATTTTTTGATATTGCCTCGCCAAGACAAACGGCAGCTCATGTCCATAAGACCTTGAAAAGCTCCAAACACCCGGTTTTGGATAAAGTCCCATCACATTGACATATTCGCCATCACTGGTAGAAACTTCAAATAATGGATTATAAAAATTTTTAAAATCAAAGCCCTCTGTTTTCATTTTATACAGGGTCGGTGTCAGCTTTTCATCAATGGCATAATCACTAAATGCCTCTGCCGTGATCATGATCAGATTATAATCTTTAAACATACCTGTATATTCATTTTTCTCCGTCGCCGGCTGATTGGCAAAATACTGGTGCATGTCTTTGATGGCCGGATCAGCTTCATTGGCAATCAATGATGAAAAATCAATCGCCATCTGATTCAATTCATCCTCATCATAAGTATGGCTGTTATACGCCTTCACCGTTTTTTTATCTATTCCGCCATCAAAGCGAATGATCATGTCCCTTATCTGCAGACGAAAGGAGGTCATCACCCCAAAACGCTTCATCACCATGACACTGGGACGATTATCGAGATAAATATCCAAGGTCGTTTCCATACCGGCATGTGGGATCAAAAGGCATAAAAATCCTGCCAGATAGAAACCTAAAGCACTTAATGCACGGATACAGCCTTCCTTAAAATGAATTCTTTTCAGCTCACATTTCACAAGCACGATACTATAAACGAATAAAGGAAGCAGGCAAAGAACAATCAGCGACAGATTCTTTAAAATAGAATCCGTGATTTCACTGCCAAATCCCAAGACCTGTCCAGTACCATGAAATACAGAAAAAATACTTGTAAATACTTTAAATTTATCATAATAGATCATTTGTATCAAAAAGATCAAAATCATCAGCAAAAGAAAAAAAGCTGAAAGTATCTTACCACATTTTCCACCTAACAGATGGATGATCAGCAACAAAAACAAGATCCATGAACATCCGAAAAGAAAAGGATAGATCAGATCAAATGAAAGCTCATGAAAAATATGTATCTGAAATAAGATCTCCAAATATAAAAGACAGATGAGAAGCCCTATATCGACCGCAAAATTTTTAATTACCTTTTTCATGCTATTATTATGTCACAAGAGCCACGATTTTTCTATCTTTTTTAATAAAAACATGGACCTTATGATCCATGTTTACCGTATATGATACGTATTATCATTCAAATTGATTTCTACCCGTGTCCCATCTGAAAAGACAGAATATTGCTTTTTATAATCCTGATCGATAAAGCCAAATTCTACCATTTCACATTTTGCCACTTTTTCCTGTAAAGAAGCAACGATGCGATACCGCCGGATTTCTTCATCCAATTCTTTTTTATGGTAATCAAAGGCTCCATCCACATTTGGATAAGCCCCATCCTTATCAACATAGGCAGCCCCGCCGTTCAATAAAGCATACAGCATATAATCTTCCTTACCGGTATGATCCATCGGCCAAGGCAAGATCACACAGTCATGATAGACAAGATTCCATAAAGGAACCGGAATACCTAAACGCGCAGCATCCGGCATTCTCAGCATAAAATCATAAGGACCGTAATGGGCAAATACCTGTGAACGTACGGCCCAGTCATTCACCTCTTCACTGCTCGGCAAGATATTTTTTGACCAGAGATATTGAAAACAGGCTTCACGATATTCCAAACATTCCTTTCGTGACATCCTATGACGCTCATTGTAACATTCATCCGGTTCATTACAAGTAAAGACATCCAGATAACTGGCTTCTAAATGAATATCATGGGCTAATACCTCTTCAAAATTACGCTTCACATAATAAGGAGCCAAGGAAGCACACAGATACGACTGGGCACCCCCTGCCCAGCGGCATTGTTCAAAGATATGACCATCCTTCTGCATGAGGGCAGAATCTTCATCAAAGCTGGCAGCACGCTTATAATAATCACGGTATTGGTCATGCAGACCAAACATATAATCATACTTCATCAACGTATCCGAAAGCTTCTTCATGCCTTCCCAGCCGCCTGCTTCTTGACAGGCAGGAAGATAATCCGGATGAGCATTATCATAACCCGGTTCTCCCCATCCGTCTAAATGAAGATACAGCTTTTTAATGCCTTGCTCATGAAAATATTCAATTTCTTCAGCCCTTGCATCAAATGAAACCACATGATCATTTTTTTCAGGATGCTCATGATCATAAAATTCACAGTCCTTTGAAAGATGCGTTTTGATTCCCTTATGCAGGATCGCACTGCCAATCAGCTTATCTACATTACGGCAGCGTGCAGCTTTCTCATGTAATGTTACCAGATTTCCTTTTTCTAAGGCATATTGACGATAAAGCTTACAGATCGAAGTCACCGTGGCATCCTCCTGAAGCACCATCCGCATGACCCTGCGATAAGCCAGCTTTCCAAGAGAAGACAGATGACGCATAGAAACATGGGTATAAGGTCCATTTGCAGGATGATCGACCTGATATCCCATATCCCATGGCGTACATGAGATCATGATATAACCATGCCCATCCTTGATCTGTGCCATCCACGGCATATAAGCACCATTGCTGCAGAACTGACCGTCAAAATTCAATCGTGTACATTCATTTTCATAATCATTAGGAATCATAAGTCCCTGCATATGCGGCAACAATGTGATCCATTCCCTTGAACAGCGCTCAAATTCAAAATGACCCGGCCAGTAAAGCGCCTCAAAATCATCTTCAAAGTGAACCGGAATCACTTCAAAATAAACATTTCCCGTAGCATATTCGATCCAAACCAGCGTTTCAAAACGAATCTCTTGCCACTCATACAAGTGACGGATCCCTTCTCCTACACCGCTTTTATAGGAAACTTCTTGTACCTTCATCTCATCAAAATAAACAATTTGATGTTCACCAAAAACAATCTTTCCTCTTTCTCTGCTGATCCATTGAACATGCTCATTTTCAATGCTCAAGCTCCCATCAGCAAAACATTCCAATACTGTATCTTTAACCTTTACCTTCATATACACTCCCATAAGAAAGTTCCTATAAAATAGGAACTTGTGGATATTCTTTCTTTAATACCTCAACGCAGCGGTTGCAGCATTCATGAGCATCACTGTCATCATGCATATTCCAGCATCTCGGACATACCTTGCCCTGACATTTTTCTACGCTCACCTCACAGCTTTCATATTTCTTTAAAGGTGTATCCGTCAGGATCGCTTCACTTACGATCAGCCACTGTGCCAGCTTACATCCCAAAACTTCATCAATGATCTTCTGATCGGCATCGCTGACATGCATATAGACCGTTGCTTCCAATGATTTACCGATCTTCTTTTCAGCACGTGCTTCTTCCAATGCCTTAAATACATCACTGCGCAATTCCATCAAACGTGCCATCTTCTCACGGATCGCCTGTGCATCATTGATTTCATAGTTTTCATTAAATTCTTTTAAATGTACCGATTCACCTTTATCAAAGTGGTCATTGATCTCTTCACAGGTATGAACCAAAATCGGTGCCCATAAGCGCATCAGCGTATCCACACAATAATAAATCACGCTTTGTACCTGACGGCGGCGAACATCATCATGTGCTTCAATATAGAGGATATCCTTCGCAAAATCAAGATAATAACTGCTCAGTTCATTGCTCATGAAAGTTGACAATGTCGAAGTTACGCTCATGAAATCATAGTCGGCATAAGCTTTCTTTACTTTATCAGAAACCTCATTTAATTTTAATAAGATATCTTTATCAACAACACTGCATTCATTCGGATCTAATAAATCCTCTTTTGTGAAATCGTTCGGATTGATATTTGCCAACATGAAACGGAAGGTATTACGTACCTTACGATATGCTTCAGAGCATTGCTTCAAGAGCTCATCGCTCATGACACAATCTGCCTGATAATCAACACTGCTGGCCCATAAACGAAGCACATCTGCCCCATACTGCTTCATGATATTTGCAGGAGAAACGGCATTAAACTGTGATTTGCTCATCTTTACGCCCTTGCCATCCATGACAAATCCATGTGACAAGACCTGCTTATAAGGTGCATAGCCATAGAAAGCCGTAGAAACGATCAATGAAGAATTGAACCATCCGCGATACTGGTCACTGCCTTCAAAATAAAGATCTACCGGCAATGAATAGCCTCTTTCGACCATACAGCCTGTATGTGAGCTTCCCGAATCAAACCAGACATCCATCGTATCCGTTTCTTTTTTAAAGATATTGTTCGGTGAACCCGGATGTGTATAGCCCTCAGGCAAAAGATCCTTTGCTTCTCTTTCAAACCAGACATTGCTGCCATATTTCTTCACTAAAGAAGCAACATGCTTAAACACCTTTTCATCCATGATCGGCGTACCATCCTCTGCATAGAAGATCGGAATCGGAACGCCCCAGGCACGCTGTCTGGAAATACACCAGTCGGAACGATCCTTGATCATATTGTACATACGCTGTTCGCCCCATGCCGGCTTCCAGTCAATTTTCTCGATTTCGCTCAAAAGCTTCTCACGAATCTTATCTACCGAAGCAAACCACTGTGTCGTTGCCCTGAAGATGATCGGCTTTTTCGTACGCCAGTCATGCGGATAAGAGTGCGTGATAAATTCCAGCTTTAATAAGGCGCCTACTTCATCCAGCTTCAATGTTACCGTCTTATTGGCATCATCTACATACTGTCCCTTCAGCCAATCGCCGCAATCTTCCGTCATGCAGCCGTGTTCATCTACCGGACAATAAGCTTCTAAGCCATATTTCAAGCCGACCATAAAGTCTTCGACACCATGGCCCGGAGCCGTATGGACGCAGCCTGTACCGGCATCTGCAGTAACATGATCACCTAAAATAATGATACTTTCACGGTCATACAAAGGATGTCGGGTCGTAATGCCTTCCAGCTCTTTTCCTTTAAACGTTTTTAAGATTTCTTTTTCTTTTAAACCAAACTTTTCCCAAAGTGAATCTACTAATTCTTTCAAAACCAGAAGATTTCCTTTTTCACTCTTTACTAATGCATACTCCAATCGCTCATTCAGGCAGATGGCCAAATTTGCCGGAATCGTCCAAGGCGTTGTTGTCCAAATCACAAAATAATCATTTTCATCTAAAATACCTTTGCCATCCTTGACCTGAAACTTCACATAGATCGTCGGTGATTTCACATCCTTGTATTCGATCTCAGCTTCTGCCAATGCACTTTCACTGGACGGTGACCAGTAAACCGGCTTCAAGCCTTTATAAATCAAACCATCCATCGCCATCTTCGCAAAGATCTCGATCTGATGTCCTTCATACTCCTTCTGCAAGGTAATATATGGATGATCATAATCAGCAACTGTACCCAGCTTCTTCATCGTTGCCATCTGATTTGCGACCTGCTTCAAGGCATAGTCATAACAGAGCTTTCTAAACTCATTGATCGGCATTTTCTTACGGTCATAACCCAATTTGGTAATTGCCGTTTCAATTGGCAGACCATGGGTATCCCATCCCGGAATAAACGGTGTCTGATAGCCGGCCTTATACTTTGAACGGACGATCACATCCTTCAAAATCTTATTTAATCCATGTCCGATATGGATATCTCCGTTCGCATACGGAGGACCGTCATGCAAAATAAAAGTTGGGTATCCGTCATGCTTTGAAAGCATTTCATGATAAAGATCCTCTTTTTCCCATCTTTCCTGAAACAAAGGTTCCTTTTTAGGAAGATTTCCCCTCATTTCAAAATCTGTCTGCGGCATTCTAAGCGTACTTTTATAGTCCATTTTATCCCTCCTGTTTAATAAAAAAAAGCGCCTCATCTAAGGACGCTTCACGTGGTACCACCTTAGTTCACAAATTACCTGTGCACTCATCCTTTTAACGCAAGGTTACGTGTTAAGCTACCTATCGCCTAACCTACTCCTAAGTGATTCCTTATAGCTTTCACACTGCTTTCCACCAGCCAGCAGCTCTCTATTGATCCCATCTATAAGACATGTCTTATTCATCGTATTTATTCTTCAAGCAAGTTCAGATCGATCTTACGCGGAACCTCAAATTCGCTTAACGCCTGATCCAGCTTATCCAGTTCCTTGATCATCCGCTGTTTGATCTCACCTGTTTCTTCGCCAAGCTTATTGACCTCTATCAGGATCGCCCGAGCACTCGCCAACGCTTCCTTCACGATCACATCCGCATTGTCATTGGCCGTCTGTACGATCACATTGGCTTCCTTTAAAGCAATGCGGGCAATATCCTCCGCCGCTTTTTCCTTGATGCGGATCTCACCGGCAAGCGTCAGATACTTTTCTTTATAGCTGGCACTCTGCTTTTCAACCTCATCCAGACGACTGACATACAGATCCAGCTTTTTTTGTAAGGTTTCTACTTCACTGGTTAACTGAGCGACCTTATCATCCACCTGATAGCGATTATAGCCATTGCGCATCGTATCAAATTTCACATCACCCATAACTTCACCCCTTACTTATATTTTCCCAGACTGACGACATACTTCTGATTTTTGGTTTCCTTGACAACGCCCTCAAACAAAAATCTTCCATATCCTCGAATGGATAGAATACTACCATTATTGCACAAGTATGCACAATCTTCAAGACAAATATGATTTACTTTTACACTTTTTGCACGCACCAAATGCTGCGCTTTGGCACGTGAAAGATTCGTACAGGCACTTACCAACGAATCTAAGCGAAGCGTTGTCACGATCTTATGAAACCTCTCAATATTCACAGATTTTTCAATCTTGCGGTCATCTTCATGAAAAACGATCCGGCTTCTTTTTATCTGGGTACAATGATCCATCACATATTCCGCAATGCTTTGACACACAAAGACGATGACCTCATTCTCATTCACCAGAATATCGCCAAAATGGTCGCTCTTGCATCCACAGTTGTACAAAGCACCCATACAGTCCGAATGCGTAATACGGTCAAACGACGACCATTTTGCACTAAGCTGGACGATCTCAAAATCATTTTCTCCGCCGATCAGTGCTCTTTTTCGCTCTGCATTTTCATACCCGCCAAAAAAAGAAAGCGTGATCCGGTTTCCGGCCACCTTTTTTAAGACTTCCTGCTGAGTTTCATCCAAAAAAGGCGTTAAAATACGACGTCCGGTTCTTAAATGACTTTCAATCTGATCATCAAAGCGAAGTGCCAGTGTTTCATTTCCTTTAAAATGAACGAGCCAGTTCTTATTCGTCGTCCCCATCTATATTGATCGATCCGCCAACACCAATCGTCTTAGGCGCACATAAGATAATATTAGGGCCAATCTTCTGAATCGTTCCATCCAACGCAAAGATCACTCCTGTCAGGAAATCAATCGTACGCTGTGCATAATCATGAGGCAAACGATGCAAATTGACAACACATGCCTTATTTTCTTTCAAACGAATCGCAATTTCCTGGGCTTCTTCATAAGAGCGAGGTTCAAATAAAACCATTTTCGCATCAATATGTGCATTTGCCATCGCTTTTGAACGAGGCTGTTCGTATTTACTGCTGATTGTTTCTACTTCTTCTTCATCCAGATATAATTCTTCATCATCCGGACTAATAAAATCCTTTAACTTCTCCTTAATACTCATAATTACCTCCACACTTCATTATTATAACACAAAACCATTTTATTGGTAGTTGAAAATAAACAAATTAAAAAGAGAAGATATTTCCGCCTTTTCCCTATCAAAACAGCTCATTTATCAGCCTAACGATCAAATGATGATAATATTCATTTAATCCATCATGACTTTGATACGCCGGATCATCCATGCCGTATAAAGTTATGGAATAATATTTATCTTTATATTCAAAGCTCATCCGGTAATCATAAACAACAGAATCATAAAGCATTTTGACCATCTCCAGATAAACATCCATGCCATTGACAGTTAAGTCATAAGTATAAACAACATCATAATTTTTATGGTCACCTATACGATTGACATTATAACCGTTCTTACTATCACAAGCCGCTAACTCGACCGAATAGATTTCATTTTCATTCACGCTCCAGAAATATCTTTGCACATAAGTCGGATCATGTCTGAATAAGAATACATATGGATTATCATAAATAACATTGACAAAATACTCTTCAAAACCTGACTCTTCAGAGATGGGCTGAAGATGAAAATGCTCATAGAATTCTTTCTGGCTTAGATTTGAATCTCTCTGAAAATAGATTCGATCCGAAAAAAGCTTCATTCCTGCAAGCATGACAACGACAATCACAGCAGCGATTCTTTTTTTATTCATCTAATTCCCCTTTCTTTAGAAAAATTTTAATCTGTGTCTTTTACAATTCTATCTTAACATAATCCCTGCATCATTTAAACAATATAAAAGAAGGCCTCTGGCCTTCAGCTATCGTTTGACTAAGATGACATCACAACCAATATTCACGATACAATCAACTGCAATCTTTTCACATTCCGGTTCAAACAAGAATGGACAAAAACGAGCCAGACCTCTTCGTTTCATGCACACGATGATACAAACGATCTTCAGATCATGTGTTAAGATCGCATCACTGACAAAACCAATATTTTTACCATCCACAACACATATGACCTGCTTGCTCATCAGCTCGCTCAGTTTCATGCAATCACCCTGCTTCAGTCTATGCTCACATTGCTTACATGTTACTCAAAATTCTTTTTCAAACATTTTAAAGCGCCTTTTTCCAAACGTGATACCTGAGCCTGGGAGATTCCCAGCTCCTTTGCGATCTCACTTTGCGTATAATCCAGATAATATCGTTTATTTAAGATATCCAGCTCTTTTTCATTGAGCTGCTTCAAGCTCATCCGTAATGTAAGAACATTACTTAAAAGGGCAATTTCATCTTTTGAATCACCTATGGTATCAACCAGACACATCTCATCCCCATCACTGTTATAGATCGGCTCAAATAATGAAAGGACGCTTTGAAACGAGTCTAACGCTTCAATCACATCCTTACTTTTCGCCTGAGTCATCTCGCATAAATATTCAATGCTTGGCTCCATGCTGTATTCATGATAATAATCTTCTTTCAGACGAAAGCACTGATGAGCCAGATCCTTACAATTTCTTGAAACCCGAATCATCTGATTATCTCTCAGATAGCGCTTGATCTCTCCCAAGATCATCGGCACCGCATAAGTCGAAAAACGCACCTCATGAGATAAATCAAAATTCTCGATGCTCTTTACAAGGCCGATACACCCCACCTGAAAAAGATCATCCATATTTTCACAGCGATTTGAAAAACGCTGCACCATGCTTAAAACCAGCTTTAAATTTCCTAAAAGAAGCACTTCCTTATAGCTCTCATCTCCTTGCTGGTAACGAATAAAGGCCTCTTTCATTTCACTGACGCTCAACACCTGCAAATCAGCAGTATTTACATTACATATATCAACCTTGAATTTACTCATGATCCACTTCCTCTTACTTACATTTTTCCCTTAGAAGTGAGTGAGTATTCAATTCAATTTCTTCCTAAAATTTCCAGCCGTCCTTATTTGCCCTTAGCACTTGTCAGCGTAGCCTTCAGCTGCATCAAAATACGTTTCTCCAAACGTGAGATATAGCTTTGGCTGATTCCCAGCTTATCAGCAATATCCTTTTGGGTTGCTTCATTTTCACCGATGCCATAGCGCATCTGAAGAATCATCTTCTCCCGTTCATTCAATGTTGAAATGGCTTTTAATAATATACGTTTATTTTCATTGCGTTCAAAGGCCTTCTCGACAAGATCTCCCTGAGTACCGATAATGTCCCCTAATAAAAGCTCATTGCCGTCATAATCAACATTTAACGGCTCATCTAAAGAAATCTCCTTACGGCTTTTGCTTTTCTTACGCAAAAACATCAAGATCTCATTTTCAATACATCGTGAGGCATAGGTCACCAGTTTGATATTTTTATCCGTCCGGTATGTGTTGACCGCCTTGATCAGGCCAATCGTACCGATGCTGATCAGATCCTCCATCTCACTGCTGCTGACCTCATAACGCTTAGCAATGTAAACGACAAGACGAAGATTATGCACGATCAGCTTTTTGCGAGCCTCTTCATCTTTTTTCATCAACAGATCCAGGGCTTCTTTTTCTTCTTCACCTTCTAAAGGCTTGGGAAGCCCTTCCTTACTTTTTATATAATGGACATATCTGACTTCTTTAGGCTTAAACAGCCAGGCAAACAGCTTGCGTAATCGTTTCATAGGATTCCTTTCATATTTAATAATGCATCATAAGGATAATCGCCTTCCAGCGGACAACAGATGACTTGAATTTTTTTTCGATTCATGATGATCTCACTTTTGATTCCCTCGACTTCTTCAATTCCCACCACCTGTTCAATCAAAATGAGGGTAGCGGGAGCTTTTATCGTTTCATAAATGCTTCTTTTCACAAATATGATAGGAAGAGAGCGGTAGGTTGCCAGATTGCCGCTGTCAACATAGCCCCTATACTTTTTATGATTCATTTCAAAGCAATAAAGAAAATCTCTTTCGGAAAGATGATATCGTCCTTTTGACAATAAAATCAGATAAAAGAAACCAACGACCATATCAGCAAGAAAGACCATGAAAATATCTGAAACAAAAAACTGCAAATGATAAATAACTCCTTCAAACAACATATAATAAATCAAATGAAATAATAAACGAAATGTCACAAACAATAAATACGTATGATTTCTCTCTTTAAAAAGAAATAAAAACATGATGATCTCATTGAGCCATATCCACGTCATGCTGTTTTCACAAAACAGAAAGCTTGGCAATATCGTCACCATCAAAAGAATCTTCCAGAAATGAGAACGATTCATCGGTTTTCTGGAAAGGACCAGTGAAGATGTAAGTGAAAAAGCACTGATTAAAAGATTATGCATAAATGTAATTTCAACATAGCTTTCCATAATCACCCCTCTTCACTCTATCAAAACCAGCCATCATAATTTGTCATACTTTTTAGATGACATGCAGTCATAAAAACAAAGCGGCGTTAAACCACCGCTTTGTTCATTTATCTTTTTATGGAATTTTATTGATGAACTTCTGAACACTCATGCTCATTACACCATTTAAGAAAAGTGCTTTGAGCAACACCTAACATTCTGGCAGCTGCTCGGCTTGATACGCGATGCTTTTCATACATCTCATAGATGATATCAAACTGTTCGGGAATCTTTTTCTTGGGTCTTCCAAATACGACTCCTTTATCTTGAGCTGCTTTGATGCCGTTTATAATTTTTTCTTTTCGTTTCGCTTCTTCTTCTTTTTTATTTTTAATTACTAATTTTACGACAAGTGCCGTTTTTGTGTCATCCTGTACGATGTCATATATTTCCTGATGAAGCTTATCAATATTCATATCGCTTAATTAGAAAACTCTTTTTTAAATTTCATAAGACTGATCGCACATAAGATCAATAAAGATACGGCTGTTGTCATCAGGTAAATATGAAGCGAATCACCAGTATTCGGGGTTTCAGGCCATTCATCCTTTTCCGAAGTTTCTGTCGTGGTATTCAAAGTATTTGTGATCGTATAACCTAAAGCAGCATTACCTGTGATCTTTGTCGTATAACCCTCAACACTTACTTCTGAAATGCTATATACGATCTTTTGACCATTTTTATTAACGGCTAGACCATCAAAGCTATCCATCCATTGATTTTCTTCACTCAGCGTTATCGTCTTACCTGTATCAGTACCATCTGCAAATAACTTGACAACGATGCTTTCAGGACGCTTATTTCCTTCATTATCATGGTCATCCCACTTTTTGCTCACCGTAATATTCATGGTTTTTGGCTGATGATGATTTGTAATATCATAGCCATTGATCATAGATTGATAACCATCTACATCATCTTCGCTGATCGTATATTTAATTTCTTTACCGTCCTGATAACGGGCTAAGTTTTCAAATAGCCATGTCCAGTTATCCTCAGCCGTTACCTTTTGGATAGCCACCTCTTTGCCGTCAGCCCACAAACGAACAATTATTGATTCCGGTCTGATGCCATCTTGATCATTCGCATCATCCCAAGTTTTCGTACCGCTAATGGTGACAGGCAGGGCATTATTAGTTATTGTTATTTTATATGTTGAACCATCTAAGGTTACATTGCTGTACGTCGCTTCCATGTCCTCTTGCAGATGAACCTCTCTTACTGCATAATTTCCTTCAGGAAGACCTGTAAAGCTGGCGCTCCAATTGTTGTCAGCATTTAAGATGACCGTATCTAATTCATAGCCGCCTGCCATTAATGCAACTTCAACGGCTGTTTTTTTATTTTCAGGAATATCTTTATTCCATTCCTTATTGACCATTAATGTATATTCGACATTTTCCTCATTAGGTGCATCTCCAATAACAACACTGCCATTCGCACCTATTCCGGCACCGCGATCCGCTGTGTTACCGGTAATTACTAAAGCTGCTGACTCTTTTGACAAAGATTTCGCATTATCACTGATATTTGATATCAAAGCATAGCTTTCTGTTGAAATATCAGCAACCGTGACCGCTTCACCCGGATCATTTGCATCAAAACGCGCACTGCCATCGGATACGCCTAAATAATACATACCGCTGCCATCCGTCCCTTCACCCGGATCATTCACTGCGTAAACACCGCCATCTTCATAGTAGCTTACCTTACCGCCGCCGATGATTCTTTCAGCTAAGATAAAATCATTGGATTCACCTTCATGTTGTACAAAGGCCAAATCTGCACCGGCAGATCCGCTTTCATCGCCTTCTGCACGATTATCAAAAACAGCACCGCCATTCGTAATATAAGTTCTTAAATCACCAGTGGAACAGGTCCAGATGCCACCACCGATCTTAGTTGCGGTATTCTCATAAATGACCACATGATGTAAATGAATTGTCTGTCCTCTAACGATATAAATACCGCCGCCTTGACGTGTTGCGGAATTATTCACGATTGATCCGCCATTCAGTTCTACATGATACTCATAATTCGTATTAGATACGCCTGTGACTAATATGCCGCCGCCATACATGGAATGATTCTCTGAAATTATGCCGTCATTCATGATAAAAAATGATTTTGTATGATCGTCTGACAGCGAATTGGCAACTAGATAAACAGCGCCTCCATAAAATTGGCTTTCATTTCCGGAAATTGTTCCGCCATTGAGCGTTACACCGCCATTAGTAGCATAGATGGCACGTCCATACCATGTATTACCGGAGGCCTCATCCATCTTATTATCGGCAATCGTACCACCATTCATGGTAAACAAAGCCACTCCATTTGGACGAGAGTCAAGAGAGCCTACAAAAACAGCTGTACTTCCATTTTCATTGATCATACCGCCATTCATGACAAAGACATTTTTCCCGTTGATGTTATCTACTTTAACGATACCTGAAGCACCTTGCGTATCATAAACAAGATTCTCTGAAATCATCCCTGCCTGTAAATCAAAAGATGCACCGTTCGTTAAATAAATGATCCCCTGATAGTTTCCGCTTAGTAATTTATTATTTGATACAGATCCGCCATTCATATGAAAGGTACCGCCATCGACATAAATGATTCCACGGTCATTTCCTGAAACATGATTAACGAAACGGGTAATCGTGCCGCTTTCCAATATCAGCGTACCCTTTACAATAATTGCTGAAGCAGTTTCTTTTCCATATTTCAGCTCTCCATTTCCTCCATCTAACGTGACTCCGTCCCAAATTAACGTTGCATCTTTTTCAACAGTTATCGGAGACGTTGTATCATTTTCCCATTTTGTTGATAAAACAAGCGATCCATTGCCTGTCAGCGTGACATCTTGACTGATTGTCAATGGTTTTGTTAATTCAATATTTGAATCAATTGAAACCGACCCGCCTTGATTGATGGCATCTTGTAAATCTGCTTCATCTGTGATACTCATTGCCTTGATATTTACCGGTAATAAAGACAACGCTAAAACAAATGCCGATAAGTAGGCAAGCCATTTTCTTACCATTTTCTTCATTTTTATTCTTTCTCCTTTCCATTGAACGATAAATCAGACAATTTCTTTCATTGGTTTTATAATAAAAATGAAAAGATAAAGCAGATATTTAAAGTTTTTTTGACATCTTTTATACCCTTCTTAAAATGTCTACCTTTTGATTTATTTTTTTATCGTTATATAAAAAAGAAGCACCGAAGTGCTTCAATTTATTTTGATTCAAGTCCTCTGTCTTCCATTGATGCTTTTTTATCAAAGCCCGGATTAAAGGCATAGTAGTTCTTGCAGTCAAGTTCACGGCGAATGATCTCCAATGCTTCACCAAATCTTTGGTAATGCACGATTTCACGCTGACGTAAAAATTCTAATGGACGAATCACATCATCATCTTCAGCCATACGGATCAGGTTTTCATACATCGTACGGGCTTTTTGTTCAGCAGCCATATTTTCATGCATGTCTGTGATCGGATCTCCCTTTGATTGGAAATAATGTGACATAAACGGATCACCGCTGGCACTTACTGGATACATACCTAAAGTATGATCGGTATAGAAAGCGTCAAAACCGGATTCTTGTATCTGTTTCGAGGATAAATTTCTGGTCAGCTGGCGTACGATAGCACTCACAATCTCCATATGATTCATTTCCTCACTGCCGATGTCTGTTAATAAAGCAACGATCTGTGGATAAGGCATCGCATAACGCTGATGAAGATAGCGATTGCTGGCACCCATTTCACCATCAGGTCCGCCCAAAGCGGTTAATATAAGTCTGGCCATTTCTGGATCAGCTTTTTTGATATTTACTGGAAACTGAAGCATTTTTTCATAAGTCCACATAAATTATTCCTTTCCTTCCCAAGGCCATGGGCACGTTGCCCATTCCCAACCAAATTCGGTATCGACGCCTTGATTTGTCAGAGGACCGAATTTACATTCATAAAGTCTTTCTAAACGAGCCAGTTTTTTTCTAATGATACGATAATAGCGTAAAGCTTCAAAATCGCAAGGATGCGTATCTAAAAATAATGCGGTTTCTACTAATGCGAAATCTAAAACCTGAATACGGCACTTTAATTTTCTCTTAAAGTTTTTTTCTTCTTCGCACAATTCACGTGAACGCTGGCAGCACTCATCTTCTTCTCGACAGTCGAACCATGACTCATCACTTTGTGCGGCATCACATCGAGAGTTACATCCAAATCTTTCATCTTCATTAAAATCTCGACATTCGCTACAACGTGCTGTTCTTTCACAGCATTCGCTATCAAAATCGTTATCATGACAGCAATCATTTTCTCGTTCATGGCAGTGACACTCATCATGATCATGACATCCTTCTCTGCCTCTTTCCTCACACTCACACTTCCGTCTGTGTCCATCATCACAGTCACAATCCCTGTCACGATGATACGTATCATAGTCATCACAGTCGCAATCTCTGTCACGGCGATGGCAATCAAAATCTTCACAGCCGTTTCTTCGATCATAATCGCCTATACGACGACGATCATATCCGTTATATTCACAATCATCATCACAAAAATCAAAATCGCGGTCACAATCATAATGATTTTTTTCGCAGAAATCAAAGCTATCGTTATTTCTCACAATGTCTTCCTCCTATTCCACATCCACTAAAAGGCATATCCAGTTCATTAAACAGTGTGCCACGTGCAAGTGCAACATCTAACTTATAGATTCTGCGCCATGACTGCTTACGAACATAAGCCATTGCCAAAGGACGTGAATCCCTACGGTTACGGCTACATCCAAATTCTTTGCTCATATTTAGCTGATTCCTTTCTGAGGTATTCCTCACTCATAGAATATGGAAGAAGATACCTCCTTCCTAGGTAAATTTCTTATAGACAAAAACATATCGATCATATCTTTAATCAGTAAAAAAAATGAGGAAGTTATTCTTCCTCATGTTCAAACTGTGAATTATACAAGCGATAATAGAAGCCTTTCTTTTCCAAAAGTTCTTCATGCCTGCCTTGTTCTACGATATCGCCATGATCCATACATAAAATGAGATCAGCATCCCTGATGGTAGAAAGACGATGAGCAATGATAAAGCTTGTTCTTCCCTTCATCAGATTATCCATTGCTTTCTGTATCAGAATTTCCGTACGTGTATCAACACTAGAGGTTGCTTCATCAAGGATCAGGATCTTCGGATCTGTCAGAATGGCTCTGGCAATCGTTAAAAGCTGTTTCTGACCCTGTGATATATTATTGGCATCCTCATTTAAAATGCTGTTATAGCCATCCGGCAAAGTCTTGATAAAGTGATCGACCTGAGCGGCCTTTGCTGCCTGGACGACCTCCTCATCCGTCGCATCCAATTTTCCATAACGTATATTATCCGCAATAGAAGCACTATATGACCATGTATCCTGTAAGACCATGCCAAACAAGCTTCGCAGATCATTCCTGGTAAATTGTCGGATATCCAAGCCATCGATACAGATTGCACCTTCATTCAGTTCATAGAAACGCATCAGCAGTTTCACGATCGTTGTCTTACCGGCACCCGTAGGGCCTACGATTGCTACCTTTTGTCCCTGCTTGATATCCGCTGTAAAATCATGGATGACGATATTATCCGGCTGATAGCCGAATTTCACATGGGCAAAGATGACATCGCCTTTGATATTCTCGACATTCAATGGATGTTGAGTATCCGGTTCTTCTTCCTCTTCACTTAAAAATTCAAAGATACGCTCACTGCTTGCCATCGTCTGCTGTAAGACATTCGAAATATTCGCTACCTGTGTCAAAGGCTGTGTAAAGCTTCTCATATAAGAAATGAAAGACTGAATATTACCTACTGTGATCACACCGATGGATGCATAATAGCCTCCCAGAACACAGATGGCAACATAGCCGACATTACCGATAAAGCTCATGATCGGCATCATAAGCCCTGACATAAACTGGCTCTTCCAGCCTGATTCATACAGACTGTTATTTAATTTTTCAAACTGTTTCGTACTTTTTTCTTCACCGTTATACGCCTTAACGATGATATGAGCACCATACATTTCTTCTATATGACCATTGACATGACCTAAATATTCCTGCTGGCTGACAAAATAGCCCTGACTCCGTTTAACGACCACGCTGATGAAGATCATCGAAATCGGCAAGACAAGCAAGGCAACGCATGCCATCTGCCAGCTGATGGAAAACATCATATATAATACACCGATCACCGTAGTCAATGACGTTACGATCTGGGTCAATGACTGGTTCAGAGAATTGGAAAGAGTGTCCACATCATTGGTGATACGGCTAAGTACTTCACCATAGCTTGTTTTATCATAAAAGGACAATGGAAGCTTATGAATCTTTGCTGCCAATTCCTTTCGCATCTGATAGCTGACCTTGTTGGCCACACCACTCATCAGCCAGCCCTGCATGTATGAAAATAAAGCACTCAGAACATAAAGCCCCAGCAAAAGAAGGATCGTTCTGAGAATCCCGTCATAATCCATACCGCCGCTATTTGTAATGATATTCATCAATCCCTCATAGATTTTCTGAGTCGCATCACCCATGACCTTAGGACCTATGATTGAAAATACCGTTGAACAGATGGCAAAGATCATAACAAGGATGATCGTGATCTTATATTTTCCGAGATATTTCACCAGCTTGATAAATGTACCTTTAAAATCTTTCGCTTTTTCCGCAACCATCATGGCATTAGGGCCGTGACCTCTTCTAGAAGGTCTTTTAGATGTCATATTTGCTTCTGCCATCTTATAATTCCTCCTTTGATAACTGACTTGAGGCGATTTCATAATATGTCGGACAATTCTTCAAAAGCTCTTCATGCGTTCCTTTGCCGACCACTTTTCCCTCATCTAATACAATGATCTGTTCAGCATGCATGATGCTGCTGACACGCTGTGCAACGATCAAAATCGTTGCATCGCTGGTATGCTTTGCAAGAGCGGCACGTAAGGCTGCATCGGTTTTGAAATCAAGCGCACTGAAGGAATCATCAAAAATCAGAATAGGCGCTTTTTTTGCCAGCGCACGGGCAATGCTTAAACGCTGACGCTGACCGCCACTGACATTGGCACCACCCTGGGCAATATCAAAATCATAGCCTTCTTCCTTGGCACTGATAAAATCATCGGCCTGAGCTACCTTCGCAATCTCACGGACCTCATCATCACTTAAATTTTCATTGCCATATTTAATATTTTCCTTGATCGTTCCCGATAAAAGAATGCCTCGCTGAGCAACATAACCGATCTGATCGTGAAGATCATGCTGAGTCACATCCTTAACATTGACACCATTGACCAGGATCTCACCCTTGCTCACATCATAGAAACGTGGAATCAGATTGATGAGCGTGCTCTTACCGGAACCCGTAGAACCGATAAAGGCAGTCGTTTCCCCAGGCTTTGCGACAAAGGAAATATCCTGCAGCACATTTTCATCGGCATCTCCATAATTAAACGATACATTTCTAAATTCAACATAACCCTTATATTCTTCTTTAAAAGGAAGCGGATGAACAGGATCCTGAATCATGCTCTCTGTTTCTAACACATCCGCAATACGTCCCGCACTGACGCTGGCTCTTGGAACAAGGATAAAGATCATGGCAATCATGACAAAGCTCATGACCACCTGCATCGAATACTGCATGAAAGCCATCATATCACCAACCTGCATCTGGCTTTGGGCAATCTGATGGGCACCGACCCAAATGATCAAAAGCATCATGCCATTCATCATCAGTGTCATAAAAGGCATCATCACGGCCATCGTACGATTGATGAACAACTGGGTCTTCGTAAGATCGGTATTAGCCTTATCAAAACGCTTCTCTTCAAATTTCTGATTTTTAAAGGCACGTACGACCATCAGACCATTTAAGTTTTCTCTGGCAACCAGATTTAATTTATCAACCAATTGCTGGATGATCTTAAACTTCGGCAAAGCAAAGATAAACATAAAAATAATCATCAGCATGACTACCGTTATTCCTAAACCTAATATCCAGACCATGCTTGTATTACGTTTAAAAATCATGATCAAGGCTCCAATTCCCATGATCGGTGCACTGATGATCATTCGCAAACCCATCATGACCAATTGACTGACCTGTGTCACATCGTTTGTATTTCGCGTGATCAATGAAGAAGTTGAATATTTATCAAACTCTGCATTTGAAAATCCTTCGACCTTCTTAAAAATATCTTCTCGAAGATCTCTGCCGACACCGTTGCTCACACGTGAAGCAATGAAGCTGACTGCAATCGTGGCACAGATGCCGATAAAGGCAATACCCAGCATCTTAGCGCCGCTTTTTAAAATATATTCGCTTTGCATCACTGAGGGATCCTCACCGGCTTCCTCATAGAACATCTTGGCAAAGACAACACCTGTACCACTGCGCATCGTTTCATCTAAGGCAAGCGCACTGCTGCGAGCATCACTGAGATCCATCATTTCAAAAAATGGCTTTGCGGCATATAATTTCTGAATATCAATATCATTGACGGATTCACTCAGATCACCCGTACCTTCTGCCGGCTGCATCTTTTGAAGGGCATTGATCAGCGTCCATTCACTTACCGAAAAAATCTCATCTAAGGTTTCACGATCCACATCTTCTTTCAGATGATAATATCCATCCTCCAGCACATAGGAATCTTTAACCAGGGAAACCTCATCTTCTTCCATGAACACGCTTAGAAAATCAAGACCATCCTCACTAATGACATCCACGGATGCATGTTCGATCCCGCTTTGCTGGATGCCGACATTGACGATATCGCTCATCACATCCGGAAGCTTTAGATCACATATATTAGAAGCAAACAAAAGTCCAATAGCTACCGCGATCATAAGCAGATACGGCTTTAAGTATTTTTTTAGTCGTAGCATTTCTAACGTCCTTTCTTTTCAAAATCATCTAAGATCTGATCAATACGCAAGATCAGGTTCTTAAATTGTTCTTTTTCATCATCACTGAATTGGGCAACGATCCAGCTCATAGATTCTTTGATTTCAGCTTCTGCCTGAGCAATCACTTCTTTTCCCTTTTCTTTCAGGCTTACATAACTGAAACGCTTATCTTTTTCGCTTGTAAACCGACAAATATAACCTCTAGATTCACACTCCTTCAAAGCCTTGGATATTGCCGGCCGGCTAACATGAATCGTATCAAAAAGATCATTGACCCTCATGGCTACTATTTCTTCACCGGCTATTTTCATAGGCACTGCTTGTGCATCGATCGTTTTCAGCATCGAAAACAATGACATCGAAAGCGTCGGTGACAGTCGCAGATGATGCATTTTTTGTTTGATCTTTATCAAGGTTTTCATCTGCTCTTTATTGATTTCATACATGCAATCACCTCCAATAGTTAACCATATTAACTATTATAATCATCTCATCTTCTAAGTCAAGAATTAATACCATCTTTTAAAAGGATATGCTCTGCCAAAGAAACATTCATTTCCACTGCCTTAAGACATTCTTCTTCTTTCAGATCAAAACGTGATGAATGAAGATCCTCTCCACTGCTTAAGCCGCAAAGATATAAGCAACATGGACACTTTTTACGATAAAATGAAAAATCTTCACTTAAATAAAGGGGTTCCATCGTCACATAATCCTTTTTAGCAATTTGCGAAACGAGCCGAACCAGTCCTTCATCATTGACGACCCTTTCATAACCATCTGAAAAGCAGATCTTCGATAATGTATGATATTTTTCATCCATTTCCTTTAATTTATCGATCATCTGACAACGAAGCTCATCAAAGCTCTCATCTTCAAAACTGCGTAAGGTACCTTCCAATATACCATTGGCAGCAACTGCATTACAGACTTCACCACAGTTCATTTTCCCAAAATGAATCAGTGATGGGCTTGATTTTATTTTCAGCTCAGTGATCCAATCTAAAAATAAGCACAAAGTCCGCATGACATCAATTCCTTTTTCAGGATGAGCCGCATGAGCGCTTTTGCCTTGTACAATGATCTTGATCTCACAGCTTCTTGCCATCAAGACACCGCTGCGGCATCCGATCTTATCATTTAAATGCGGATAGACATGTGCCGCTATCAGATATTGAACCTTATATTTTTCAAAAATACCTTTTTGGATCATATGCTTGGCACCACCACCGCTCTCCTCTGCCGGCTGAAAGATAAAAAGCAGAGAATATTCAAAAGGATGCTGAATAAAATAATGCAAGGTACAGATCATGATCGCCATATGTGCATCATGACCGCAGGCATGCATCGCCTTGTTTTCAGATGCATAAGAAAATAGGTTTTCTTCCTTTACAGGCAATCCGTCTAATTCACAACGAAAAGCAATACATGCCGTATTTTTCCCCGGCAAATAAAAAACACCGCTGAAGCCATCATACGCATCAGCCGCTATGGGAATGCTATTTACAACATAAGCCATCGTATTAAAGGTATCAAAGCCTGTTTCGGGCATTTGATGCAAATCTCGTCGGATCCTTACAAGCATATCATAAAGAGCCTTTATTTCATTTCTTATTTTCATGCTTTATTCTATGCAAAAAAAATCATGTTCATGAAAAAAAGGATTTCAAGTGAAATCCCTATTTTAAATGACTCTTATAAAAAGATCTATTTTCAAGTGCAAACTGTCGTGAAGTAAATTCTCCTTCATTCACACCTTCATAAGCTTTCGTGATCACATTCATTCTGGCATCGATATTATCGATATAATGAAGGATCTCAGCTTCCGGTATCATTGGCAAGACAGGTGAGCCATATTCATATTCACCATGATGTGAAAGGATCATATGACGTACAAGCATAATTTCTTCACCTTCCAGACCATTTTCATGTGCAATTTCAGCTACGATGGCCTGCATGATGGAAATATGACCCAAAAGTCTTCCTTCAACTGTATATTCCGTAATGACCGGTCCGCTCAATTCCACACATTTGCCAATATCATGCAAGATCACTCCCGTTATCAGCAATTCTTTATTTAACGAAGGATAGCATTCACAGATGGCAAGCGACAGGCGGATCATTCCCCAGACATGGGTAGCCAGTCCTCCTACAAAATCATGATGGATCTTGGCCGCCGCAGGATAATTATAGAAATCAAGCTCATAATGCTCCATGACCTTGAGAATCAACGTCTTTAATGTCTGATTTTCAAAAGAATCAATGATTCCTGTAATCTTCTTTTTTAATTCACTTCGAGGAATATCCCCCTCTTTGATGAAATCATTTAAATCGATCTGTGAGCGATCAATGACCTTGACAGCATTGATCTTCATCTGAAGCTGCTTATTGTAATTTAAAACTTCACCGTCAACTTCCAAAACCATTCCTGGTTTAAGCATTTTTATTTCTTCACTTGATGGGGACCAGTATTTCGCATCCATGCTGCCCGTCTTGTCCTGAAGCACACAGGAAAGATAGGTGGCTCCTTTGCTGGTCACTCCTTTGGTAAGTGAGCTTAACAAAAATGTAAAACGTCCGCGTGATCCATCCTTCAACTCATTAATTTTCATCATTAAAAATCTCCATTTCTTCTATTGCGACAAGTACATCCTCAGAGCTGAAGCCCTTACGGATCAACTGATTGAGCACCATACGTTTGAGATCCTCTCCGCTATATTTTCGTGAATATGTCCGAATTGCTTTTTGGATCGTCTTATATAAAGAATCTTTATCATTCAGAAACTCATCCGTAAATTCATAATGATTGACGACATCTTTCGCAACATCAAAAGAATATCCATGATTGATCAGACGAGAGATCAGCATCTGTTTTTTCATCTTGACGCTGCCTTCCTTCATCGTCTTTTCATTTTTTGAGATATAGCGGATCGCCTTCGCTCTTTCTGAAGCATCACTGTAAGAATCCACCGCTTCTTTTACCATTTCATAAGGAAGTCCTTTTTTTACCAATGTACGAATGATCTTCTCTTTTCCCTCTAAAGAATCGCTCATCTTCTCCAAGTGATTCATCAGATAGGCTTGATCATTGATATATCCTTTTTCTTCCAGCTTATCAATGATATCATTCATCGCTTTCGCATCCAGAGTATTCTCTTTTAAAAGGATATCATACATTTCCTTCCGGGTACGATCTTTGGCAGCAAGCTTTTTGATGCATAAAATCCATGCTTTTAAGATAACTTCTCTGCGCTGAAGCTCCTGCAGGGTCAGTTCATGGACAATGCCGTCTTTTTTCAATTCAAAGGCAAAATAATCTTCGAGTGAAACCATACACTTGATTTCTTCATCCTGTGAATCCTTCAAGGTCAATGTCACATATTCGCTGTTACTTTTGACTTTTTTGATCGTCAAGGTCTTAAAATAAGAAGCATACGCCTGTTCATAGCAGGCAATCACTCTCTCATAAAATACTTCTGTATCATATCCCATGACTTTTTTACGGGCATAGTGCCCCATTTCCTTCCGCTCTTCTTCACTGAGAGCAAAGAAATCAGCCAACCGGTCCGAAAAAGTATCCTCTTCGATAAAATAACCGCTTTTTCCCTCATCGATCAAATCCAGCAGCACCTCATCTTTTCGCGCAAACACAGGAAGCGAACAGCTCATGGCCTCAATATAGGTCATGCCCTGGGTTTCGCTCGTTGAACAGCTGACAAAAGCTGCAGCACATTCATAGAACGCCGGTATCAATTCTCTTTCCTGACGATCTGTAAAGATGACATTTTTTTCGATTCCTTCCGTCTTGGCCAGCTCCTTTAATTCTTCTAAGCTCGGCCCGCCGCCAACGATCATAAGCTTATGATGTTCGTCAGCCAGTGCAAATTTTTTAAAACCGCGAATCACGACATCGATCGACTTTTCACTGGCAACTCGTCCGACATAAATGATGACCTGGTCTTCCTGCCTTATTCCATATTTTTCTTTTAGACCAGCTACCAGTACCGGATCGATATTATCGGCATTGAACTGACTCAGATCGATTCCCGTAGGAATGACATGGATCGGTGCCTTGACGCCATATCGGATCAACGTTTCTTTTGTCTTCTGCGAAGGTGCGATGACCACCTGTGCCGCATCATTCCAAATTTTAGATAAGGTACTTACCAGCGTTTTTGTCGCCTTATCCACGATTTCCAATCCGAAGATATTCAAATAATGCGTATAATCCTCATACATCGTATGATACGTCGAAACGATCGGTATATTCAGATCCTTCGCAACATTACGCCCGAAAATACCCACACCAAATTCCGTATGCACATGTACGATATCCAGATTCATCGCCTTGACCTCTTCTTTAGCCTTGAGCTGTAACGGTGAGGACATATTATAGCCATAGAGCCATTTAAGCTCAATGCCCGGAAGCCGTAAGATATTGCCTTCGCGTTTTAAATGCAGAAGTCCCTTGTGATTGGCAATCACAAAGACATCATGTCCATGCGCTTCCAATGCCTTGCGCAAGGTCTCCACGCTTGTGGCAACTCCGTTGAGATCCGGCAGGTAGGTATCCGAAAACAGACCTATTCTCATGTGATGATCCTCCTTCTTCTAATCTTCTCGATAATAAACATAATACAGCCAATGATCAAAGCCAGATGGAAGGTAACCACCCTCCATAAGATCAGTATCGTAGATACTTGTGTCAGCGGCAGGATCAGCGAATAAAGCTGAAGGAACATCATCTCTGTACCACCGCTGGCTCCGGGAACCGGAAAAAAGGTATTGGCCATGGATATATAGCTGGAAAGTGCCAGTGAATCAATAAAATTCATATCGACATGGATCAGCTTGCCGATCATATACGGAATGGAATAATAGACCGTAAGACGTAAGATATTAACTATGACCAATTTCCATATTAATTTTTTATTACTTCTGTTCTTATTGATATTATTCGTAAAAGCTTCCAAATAGTCATCACACTTCTTGATCGCTTTATTTGCATCACGGATGAGATGAAGCTTATGAAGCAGCGTTACGATACGCAAACAAAAATGCTTGAACTTTACCGGAAAAAAAGCCATTGAAAAAAGCATTGCCAACACGATCCCGTTCATCAGATAACCGATAAAGATCATCACGAAGAGCGCCGGAACCCGACTTGAAAATACAGGAAAGCGGAGCAGGACCAATACCGTTGTATAAAATATCAGTACCACCTGATACATGACGAAGTCCAGCCATAAAATACCTGCCGCATCGCTTGAGTCGATTCCCTGCTTATAAAACACATAAACCTGACCTACCTGTCCGCCGCTGGCACTCGGTGTGATACCGCTGAAAAAACCGCCGACATAGGCATTTGATAAAGACGGCAAAAATTTATAATGCGGATACTTTTCCTTTGCAATTACATAAAGCGAAAGGGCCACAAATATAAAATAGAACAGCGAACAAGCCATGATCCCTATAAAATTCAAAGGTGAAATGCTGCTTAATTCCGCCAAGACAGCATCTTTATCATCCTTGAGCACATACCACAGCGCAAAGCCTGTCAGTCCAACCAGAAGCACGATGCTCAAGGCATATTTTTTAAAATCCTTTTTCATATATTTCCCTCACAAACACTCTCATAGATCTTCTTCAGTTCACGTCCCACTTCCTGAATGCTTCTCTTTTCCGCAGTGATCCTTCCCTGCTCTCTTAGATCTGCACATTCATGATTTAAGATCTTTCTGAGCTGCGTAATAAATTCTTCATTATTTTTTCCCTTATAACAATTTTCTCCATTCACCAGCCATGGATCATATACAGGAATATCGCGCAATAAAACGTTCTGTGAGCTTGCCAATGCTTCCAGTACAACGATACCTTCCGTTTCTTCATAGCTTGGGAAAAAGAAACAGTTGGCGTTGGCATAAGCGCCTTCAATTACCGCACCCTTGACATATCCCGGCAGGATCACATTGTTCGGATGATCCTTTGTGATCACATCCCGTACCTTTTTCGGAATGGAGATCAGCGGGGTATAGCCAAACCAGATAAAATTTATATCCGGCATCCTTCCGGCAACCTCCATAAAATCCAAGATTCCCTTTCTTTCAAAATATAATCCTACAGAAATGATGACCTTATCTTCTTCTTTCAATGAAAAATAGCGTCTGAAAGCCTTGACCTTTTCCGGATCATAATGAAAACGATTCAGATCGATGCCATTGCTTAAGGCATGAATAGGAACGGTGATCCCATATCCCTCAAGCAGCTTTTTAGAATAAGGGGTCGGTGTCAGAATAAGATCTGCTTTAGAGTAATAACTAATCAGCATCTTTTTAAAGACCGGAGCAATCTGATTGCTTAACACAAACGAATTGCGAAAATCTTCTTCTGTGGAATGCGCATGATAGATGACCTTACAGCCCTTGCTACGCGCTTTATTGATCACCGGCAAGGAGCTTACACCGACTGTATTGATATGTAAGATATCATAATCATCATCCGGATCGAGCGTATAGCTGATGCCTGCTGACTCACAAGCCGCCATCTGATGCTTTAAAGCCCGGCCGATCCCGCTTGTTTTGATGATTTCTTTACCTTCAAAATATAGACAAACCTTCATAGAAGCCTCCACATGTTTCAATTCATCTTTACCATTATAACATGTTTTTCCCCTGGATTCTCAATAAAGTGAAAGTCTTACAAAATTGAAAGAAAAGTGCCCTTGCGGACACTTATTTCTGAGAATGAAGAATAGCGGCATGAACAAGGCCTGTAAACAGTGGATGCGGACGATTCGGACGGGATTTAAATTCCGGATGAAACTGGACACCGATATAAAAATCATGATCTTTTACCTCAATTGCTTCGACCAGCTTTCCATCAAGGCTCGTTCCCGCAATGACCAGTCCTGCCTTTTCCATATCTTCGCGATAATCATTATTAAATTCATAGCGGTGACGGTGACGCTCATGAATGACAGGTTCATCGTAAAGCGAGATCAGCTTTGAACCTGCGGTAAGCTGACAAGGATAAGCTCCTAAGCGCATCGTACCTCCCTTAGAGATTTCATCTGACTGATGCTCCATGAAATGAATGACGCAATGCTTGGAAAGCGGATCAAACTCATATGAATTGGCATCCTGATATTGAAGGACATGACGGGCAAACTCGATCGTCATGACCTGCATGCCAAGACAAATGCCTAATAGCGGAACATGATGCGTCCGTGCATAATAAGCTGTTTCAATCATTCCTTCGATTCCGCGAAGGCCAAAGCCTCCCGGTATGATCAGGCCGTCACATTCCTTCAGCTTATCTTCAACATTGAATGGTGTGATCTCTTCACTGTCGATCCATTGGATCAAAACTTTGGCACCAAGGGCATAACCGCCATGATATAACGACTCCATTACTGAAAGATAGGCATCATGCAGCTGGACATATTTGCCGACCAAACCGATTTTGACCTCTCGCTCACAGCTGTTGATTCTCTCTACCAGACTTTTCCATTCGCTCAGATCGATTGGTTTCGGAGGCAGTGACAGCTGAGCGCAGACAACCTCGGAAAAATGCTGTTTTTCTAACATCAAGACTACTTCATAAAGGCTCTTGCATGTTTCGTTTTCAATAACGCATTCCGGTGAAACATTACAGAATAATGAGATCTTCTTACGTATGCTTGATCCTAAATGACCATCACTGCGGGTAACGATGATATTCGGATGAATCCCGTAAGATTGTAATTCCCTGACCGAATGCTGCGTCGGTTTGGATTTGTATTCATTGCTTCCGGAAATATATGGGACCAATGTTACGTGAATGAAACAGCAATTTTCACGTCCTACCTCTATTGACAGCTGCCGTGCAGATTCCAGAAAAGGCTGACTTTCAATGTCGCCAACCGTACCGCCAATTTCAGAAATGACGATATCTGCCTCGCTTTTTTCACCGACCTGATAGATATATTTTTTTATTTCGTTGGTAATATGCGGCACGACCTGTACCGTTTCACCAAGATACTCTCCTTTTCTCTCGGCAGTAAGCACCTTATGATAAACCATTCCCGTCGTCAGATTAGAAAAATGATTCAAATTTTCATCAATAAAGCGTTCATAGTGTCCCAGATCCAGATCTGTTTCTGCACCATCTTCCGTTACGAATACCTCTCCGTGCTGATAAGGGGACATCGTACCGGGATCCACATTGATATAGGGATCTAATTTCTGGCTGATCACCTTATAACCGCGATTTTTTAAAAGTCTTCCGAGTGAAGCTCCGGTAATACCTTTTCCAAGACCGCTCACGACTCCACCTGTAATAAAAATATATTTTCTCATCTTAATCTCCTTTGATATGACGGATAATGATCTTAGCTACCTGTAAACGGCTAAGACGATTATCCATTGCTTTCTTTTCAATTGTATAATGCGCCTTTTCTTCTGAATAATGAAATTTTTCAATCAACAGACATTTGGCCCGATCCACCAGCCGGATCTCATCGATTTTTTTCATCAGATCATCTTTCTGTGCCCGAATCACATCCATTTTCTGACATGTCACATTTAAAAACTGCATAAAGCTATCCCACTCATCCATATCAAAAATGCTGCGGACATATACATTTTCCAATGCCTGCGCCATCTCTTCCACCATTTCACTCTTCACCCACAAAACAACAAGACAATAGGGATCAGTCGCCGCATAACGTGCCAGCATATCACCAAATTCATTGATCAGCGGTGTCATGATCATCACACAGGAATAAGTCTGTGAGCTCAGCCGCCGCCGAACCTCCACACCGCTTGTCAAGACATCGACCGTATCAAAATACATCTGACAGCGTGCTAAAAATGGTGAAGATATATTGCCTGCAAGAAGACAGCTTTTCATCCTATTGGCTGTAAACCTTTAAGATATTTTCATTTAGGAAGGATGAAAGAAAAGATGAATGTTGTGCGATCTTGCGAGCTTTTTCAAGATTCGTGGGTAGTTTTTCACAAGAAGTTTCTTCACACATACCGGCTTCCAACATACAGGCAAGCGCCAGATATGGATTGCACAAGCTGTCGGCAGAATGAACGATCAGCCATTCTTTGTCAATTTCAATCAATCGTTTCGGATCAAGCCGATTCACTCTTTCATAGGATTCTTCCTTGGTATCAAGAATTGCACAGATTTCAGGAAGACGTTTTTGAATACGTTCTTTAAACTGCTTCATCGCTTCATCATGTTCATCAAGAAGGACATCATTTTTTTGTATCGCAATACGGAAATGAAGTCCGCTTCCCGGCTGATCTTTGATCGGCAAAGGATGAAAGCTGGCACTATATCCGCTCAATGATGCCATCGTAGCTACCACGCTTTTATATGTCATGATATTATCACAGGCACACAGAGGTTCATTTTCCGCAAAAACGATTTCATTCTGTCCCCATCCTGCTTCATGATGACTGCTTAATGGCTGGATCGACATCTTTTCTAAGGTCAAACAGATATCACGGCGAATATTTTCTGCCTGATCGAGGGGTGCTATATCAAAATAGGAACCATGATCGATCGGCTCGGTTGTTTCATGACCGTAGGCATCATTTTTAAAAAGATAAAATTCACATTCAACGCCTATTTGAAACTCATATCCCTTTTTCTTTCCCTTTTCAATCGTTTGACTGAGTATTTCCCTTGAATCATATTCCATATGACGACCATTTTCATCAACGATATCACAATACAGACGAATCACACGACCGCTTTGCGGACGCCACGGCAAAAGTGAAAGCGTATTTGCTATCGGTCTTAAAAAAGCCTTTTTATGAAAAAAACCTTGGAATTTTGAGGTGTCAAAAGGAATCCCTTTTGAAAATGCTTTTTCTAATTCACAAGGCATGATCGACATATTCTTCTGTGTTCCTTCAAGGTCACTAAAAGCAAGGCGGATAAATTTCACATCATTTTCTTCCACAAACCGTAAGACTTCTCGTTCCGTTTCTCTCATAAAACCCCCTAAATGAAAAAAGCATTCAACATAAAAAAACATGTGGAACGCCTTTGTTCTACAGATATATCTTAAATTCTCATCTTTCATTTGTCAATTATTTTCTTTATTTTTTAATGTTTTGAAACAGATTTTATTTACAAATAAAATTGCCTAAAATATAAAAAAATGATATCATGTATCAGTAACAGTTAGGAGTGAAATTTATGCCGAGTTATGTTGTCGTAGGTTGTCAATGGGGGGATGAAGGCAAAGGAAAAATCGTAGATGTCTTAGGTGAAAAGGCCGATATGGTCGTACGCTTTCAAGGCGGAAACAATGCCGGTCATACCGTAGTCGTCAACGGTAAAAAAACTGTCCTGCATCTGCTGCCAAGCGGTGCTTTGCATCCAAATGCGAAATGCGTCATTGGTCCGGGAGTCGTCATTGATCCATTTGTCTTTCTGCAGGAGATCGAATCGCTGGAAAGCCAGGGCTTTGACAGCTCACATATCCTGATTTCCGATTGTGCGCATCTGATCATGCCTTACCATATCAAATTAGATATGTTGCAGGAGGAACGCTTAGCCAACAATAAAATTGGAACGACAAAAAGAGGGATCGGCCCTTGTTATGCCGATAAATATACGCGCATTGGCTTAAGAGTCGGCGATTTGCTGGATTTTGAAACTTTTAAAAAACGTCTGGCTTCGACTTTGGCGATCAAGAATGAACAGATCACCAAGCTTTATCATGAGGAACCTTTTGATTATGATCAGCTGGTCGAACAGTTCCGAGAAGTCAGAGAAAAGCTGCAGAAACGTATCATTGATTCCGTTACGCTTGTCAACGATGCTTTAGACAGTAATCAGCATGTGCTTTTTGAAGGAGCACAGGCAGCTATGCTGGATATCAATTACGGAACCTATCCTTATGTCACAAGCTCTTCTCCGACCAGTGCCGGTGTATGTGAAGGAGCCGGTGTATCACCACATAAATTAGATAAGATCATCGGTGTCGTGAAGGCTTATTCCACACGTGTAGGAGAAGGACCTTTTATCACAGAGCTCAATGATGAAAATGGTCAAAAGCTCAGAGAGATCGGAAATGAATACGGAGCTACGACCGGCAGGCCAAGACGCTGCGGCTGGCTGGATCTTTGTGTAGTAAAGCGCGCAGCCATCATCAATGGTCTTACTGATATCGTCATTACCAAAATCGACGTATTAGACAGCTTTGAAAAAATTCCGGTATGCGTTGCCTATGAGATCAACGGCAAACGTACGACCGCTATTCCAAGCTCCCTTGAAGAATATGCTAAGGCAACACCGATTTATGAAATGATGGACGGCTGGTGTGAAGATATCACAGCTATTCGTTCTTATGATGATCTTCCTGAAAATTGCAAGAAGTTTCTTGCGAAAATCGAAGAAGTCACCAAAACAAAGATTTCTCTTGTTTCAGTAGGTCCTGACCGCGAAAACAATATCCTTGTTCATGAAATCTAAAAATACACCTCACGGTGTATTTTTTTTATTCTATTTCTTGAATTGGCGCATCCGGATCATAATTTGGCTGTTCAAAACGTATCGTCCCGTTCCACTTTTCTATTTCGATCGGACTGACGATCGATTCCGGCAGCAAGGCAAAATATTCAGAAATCTTCCAATCCATATTACTCGTTGTGATCAGCTTTTCATTTGAATAAGGCAGTATCCTGTTATTTCTCATCCGATCGAGGTCAAAGGCAAAATTACTCATGATCTCCATATGAGAATTCTTTAAGAAACAGCTATATATCCGATCCAAAAAATCAGCATCAATGATCGACACCTCATAGGTATCATTAGCTCCAAAGCTGACACAAGGCTCATAAGAAGTCGTCAGATCCAGAAACGATTGGCTTACAAAGCTCCATCCTTCATCGCTGTCAAGCATGGAAACCAGCCTTCTGAGCTCTATAGAAGTAAGATTCGTAAAAGAAGAACGTTTATAATTATTCAAAAAATTCATGAGCTTCGTTGTCTTTAATTCATCCCTCTTCTCAAATATTCCCTCAATAATGGTATTAAGATCATCACTGCTTCTATAATAATCAGCAACCTGTCCGGCATTCATCGTGACATCCTCCATCACACAGACATCTTCAACGCATACCTCTTGAGGAATATTTATTCCCTGCATGATATCCACACAATTCAAGATCGATTGAAAGCTTGTCTTAATGAAATAATCGAATTCCACACCGAATATGCTCTCGATCGAATACAATAAATTATCAATACCATTATAAGAAACATTATATAAGGCATCGGGATAAGAATCATAAGCCACATTAGGAATATACAGATTATTCGGTATTTCGATCAACGTGACCTCATGGTCAATCGGATCGATAAAAAGCAACAGACACTTCAATGAATAGGAAACATAATCTGCCGGCAGATCATCCTCACCCAAGGTAAGCAAAATGCTTATCGGCTGGCCCTCCTCCAAAGGCTTTGCGGTATGGGATATCAAAACCTCATGAACATTCTGATTCAAAAGAACAAGCTTATGACTTATCTGCGGATACGCAGCTTTTAAAACCGCCAGGTTATGATCGCTGAGGATCATTCCCTGAATCTCATCTTCCTCCAAAGCATGTATCAGATATTCCATGCTGTAATACTCGATCAGCTGACAGTTTTTTGTCTGAAATGAAGCATTGATATCATCAAAGGCCTGGATATGATTGCGGTCATTCATCACAAAACCGATTTTTTTGCCATCCAGTTCCTCTGCTTCCTTTACATTTTCATCATTGCTTAACAGATTCATCTGATAATACATGACAATGCCATCTGTTTCCTGCTGGCTGACAGAGCGAAGGTTTCCTAAATAAAAACCCCCAACTACCAGCGAAATACTGAAAATGAATAAAACAGAGCGTCGCAGCCATGCCAGCTTCTTTGTTAATAACAGCCAGATGAACATTCCGACCAAAAAAGCAATAAAAAGAAAAATCAGTAAGATGAGCCAGAAAAAAGAAACAATATTCCCTAAATATAACTGGGTCGATATAAAAATGGCGGACACCGTAAAGATGATCAGTAAAATCAGATCGATCGTCGTGCTGATCCTGTCTTTTCTCATGTGTCCACCTCCATTCTGCTTAGAAATTATGTCTCAGATAACTTGGAAAATAAGCCGGAACCGTGTCATAGTAATTTTCAACCGTAATGACCTTTGGATCCAGTTCAAAGGTATTTTCATATCGTTCCATATCATTTAAATCGAAAGCAAAGTCACTGAAGCTTTCATCTGATTTCATCGTCACATACAGATCATGTACATGCATGATATCTTCTTCCTCTAAAAGTACCGCATAAAGATCCTGGCTCGTATAACTTGCACAAGGAAACAAATATTCATAATTTGAATTAACGGTAGAAGAACCAAATGTCCATGCATGGCCATCACTGATGGCATTCATCACAAAGGATTTTACACTGCTCATCGGAAGATTCGTAGATACATAATTCGATGCGACATTCAATACATCTCCTGCTTTCAAAGCACCTTCTACGGAAAGCAGCTTATTGACGATGGCTGATATGATATCACGCTGAGCCTGTTCTCTGCCCTTGACATCCCAGCCGGCCGTATGCCGGTGACGCGCATAAGCCAATGCCTGCGAACCATTGAGATGCTGATAGCCCTTATTCAGACAGATCAGATCAGCAGAAGCAAACGAACGATTTTCATCCTGTTCACAGAAATCCAGCTGTACATCGACATCAATACCTCCAAGGGTATCTACGATCTCGATGAGTGATTCAAAAGTCACTTTCGCCGTATAATCGATCTCAATGCCGAAAATACGCTCCAAAGCAGCCGCTCCGGCTTCCACGCCATCCCATCCTAAATGCGTCAGCTTATCCGGATAATCATTATATTTCGCATTAGGCACATAGGTATCACGATTGATGGAAATCATTTCTACATGATGATTTTGCGGATCGACCATTAACAGCATGTTCACATCGCTCAAACCATTATAAGTAGGCTCACCCATATCATCCATTCCGGAAACATAAACGACAAAAGGCTTGCTTAAATCGTTATCAACAGTATCAGACTCTGACGTTGTTTTCATCTCGATCGTATGAATGATCTTATAATCATCGGAATAAGTACTATTCTCCTTCTGAATCTCAAAGCTTTGATCCTGATCGCTGATCATTGCCGCCTCGATTTCATCAGCATTTAAAGCAGCAAGCATTTCATCAACACTGTTATATGCCATTTCCTCCATCGAATAGCTTTGCAGCTGTTCAATGGAATAAGTGATCAGAGCATTCGCATGATCCACATAACCTAACGTTTCAACATCGTCCATGCTTTGCAATGAAGAATCCTCAAGAGCAATGACATACATCCTGCTGATATTGGTGGATCCGTCATCAACATTCGCAAAGGCACTTCGTATCCTTCCCTGGAATACGGCACCAAAGACAAGCAGTACACATAACCCCGCCAGCAAAATCTTACGAATGACAAAGACAGCCATATTTTCTATTCGAAAGGTAGCAAATATCAAAAGAAAAATCAACAGTAAAACAACACCGGCAATCAGGATATAGTTCATCGGTATCATTTCACCGGCAATTGCTTCAATCAAAAAATATAAGCTGCCTGCCAAAAAAAGGATCAGCAATACCAAATCAATTCTTTTATTGATTTTCTTCGTTCGATCTTTCAAAATATCACTCCTATCTTAAAATCTATACCTTAAATACTCAGGAAAGTATTCGGGCACCACTTCATAATAATTTTCCAGAGTTATTACATGTTTGTCAAGAGTAAATGTATCCATATACTTTTCCATGTCATCCAAATCGAAAGCAAATTCATTAAAATGAATCTGAGTATTCATAGACGTATAAATATCATGAACAAGCTGAATATCACTTTCTTCCAGCAATACGACAGAACGCTCCAGATCATTTTCCATCGCACATGGCAATAAGACCTCAACATCACCATTGACCGTTGAAGAACCAAATGTCCATCCATGACCGGAATCAATCGCACTTTTCACAAAGGAACGTGCACTGTCCATCGACATATTCGTCGAAACATAGCTGGCGGCCACATTGACAACATCTCCCAGCTTCAAGGCACCCTCAACGGATAACATCTTATCCACGATTGCAGCAATGATATCACGCTGAGCCTGTTCTCGGCCTCTGACATCCCAGCCCTCTGTATGACGATGACGCGCATAAGCCAGTGCCTGTGAACCATTGAGATGCTGGTAACCTTTTTCAAGATGGATCAGATCGCCCTCAGCAAAGGAGCGATTCTCATCCTGTTCAGTAAACGATATCTGAACATCGACATCGATGCCACCTAACGTATCAATGATTTTGATCAGTGATTCAAAGGTAACCTTCGCATAATAATCGATTTCGATCCCAAAAATCCTCTCAAGCGTCTCCATTGCGGTTTCCGGTCCATACCATCCCAAATGCGTCAGCTTATCCGGATAATCATTCATCATCGGATTCGGTATATAAGTATCCCGATTGATAGAAATCATCTCTACATGATGATTGACAGGATCAACCATCAAAAGCATATTTACATCATGAAGCCCCAGCTGGGTCGGCTCGCCCATGTTATCAAGTCCCGCTACATAGACAACAAACGGCTTTGACGTTAAATCGCTTTGAACCACATCATTATTGCTTTCAACCGTCATCTCTATCGTATGTATCGTTTTATATTTTCCTGAAAAACTGCTGTCATTTAATTCCTGAAGCGTCTGATCCTTGGCACTGATCAATACCGCATCTATTTCTTCATCATCGAGATCTGCCAGCTCATCTTCTAACGTATCATACGTTTTATTCCTCAATGAATATTCATTTAGCTGCTTTAACGAATAATCCAACAGATCATCACGCTGGCTCAGATATCCAAGCACCCCCACATCCTCGATGCTTTCATAATCATTGTCCTTCAAGGTAATGACATACATATAGTCCTTATAATAAGAACCGTCATTCACATTAGAAAATGCATTTCTGATCTGTCCCTGAAAAATACCGCCAAATAACAAAACACAGCATAAAACCGTTAAAAACACTTTTCTGATGATTCGAAAGGCTGAATTCCTGACTTTAAAAGTCAGAAAGATTCCTACAAATAAAATTAGAACAGCGGCCATAAATATAAAGATATATTTCAATGGAATCAGATTTCCCATGATCGCTTCGATACTGAAATAAAATCCGATTACTAAAAATAATAAAAGCAGGACCAAATCTACCTTGTTGTTGATTTTTTTCCTTTTCCTTGTTCTCATATCGTTTCTCCTAAAAAATAACAGTTGTATTATACCACTTTTCATAAAGGATTAAATGTGAAATTTTGTGATAATGCTTCAAATGCCGATTTCTTGCATGACTGCATGGACAAGCAGCTTCTTTCATATACATAGTCAGCTTTTGTCAGTAACATATAAAAAAGGAGATCATTCTCCTATAAATCTTTTAAATTATTATCCAGCAGATCCTGCATGATCTGTTTTTGCGTCGGATCATTTGTATATTGCATGACCAATCGAATACATTCTTTAGCTTCTTCCAGCTTCTGATTCGCTTTTAATACATAAGCCTTCTTCAGATTCCAGACTGCCTTGTCCGCATCATCACAGTTTTCCAGCTTCTCATCAATATACGGAAGTGTTGAAATATCCTTATCAAAATACATCTTCATATCCATATCGATCGTCTTTTTCATTTCCGGATCAAGCTTATTTTCATCAATAAAGGCATTCATCTTACGCTGCATGTTTTTAGCGTTTGATTCACTATTGATCGTAATAAAATATTGGAAAGCTGTCTGATAAACCGCAAACCGCTGATTCCGATTCATGCGCATCTGTTCCATCAGTGAAATCTGTTCCTTTACCTTTTTATCTGCACCTCTGGCAATATAATTGTTCAAACGCATGAATTCACGGTTATAAGGCGGGAATAAATATTTCACCATAAAAGAATCAACAAGCTTTAAAAATTCATCTTCATCCGTCATGATAGCCTTCATCAGTTTGATCGTATATCTTTTTTCCAAATATTTTCTCACAAGATTCATGACCACGACTACTAAAATACCAACTATGACGGCTATTAAAATTCTGTTATCCATATTTCCTCCAAAATCATTAACCAACATGTAAATTGTATCATATTTGATATAAAAAAAGAAGTTTTATTTCTCGCATGCCTTCTCTTATAAAAACGCTCGATTTCAGGCATTCTTCCCAAAATAAAATCCCACTTCCAGATAAGTGAAATTTTTTTATTTCCTTGATCTGTTTTAGTGGGATTCTTTTATCTGTCTTCTGTGATTTAACGTATTACGTATTCATCATTCTCAACATCCAATAATACATGCTGATCCTTGCTGATCGTACCTTCAATGATCTTTCTGGCAATCATCGTTTCAATATTACGCTGGATATAACGCTTCATCGGACGAGCACCATAAACGGCATCAACACCGTATTTCGAAATGTTATCATAAACACGGTCGCTTACTTCAAGGGTAATGTCTTTCTGCTTCAAACGTTCGATCAATTCGTTCATGAACTTATGAGCGATCTTGCGCAGCATATCATCATTGAGTGAATTAAAGACGATAATTTCATCAATACGATTGATAAATTCCGGTTTGAAGAATGATTTGACAGCAGCCATATAACCTTCCTTCGGATTCGCATCATTGGCATGCTCGCTTCCCAAGTTGCTTGTCATGATCAACAGCGTATTCTTAAAGTCGATCGTAACACCTTTATTATCAGTGATACGTCCATCATCCAGGATCTGAAGCAAAAGGTTAAAAACATCCGGATGGGCTTTTTCTACCTCATCAAAAAGAATGATCGAGTAAGGATTACGACGAACTGCTTCTGACAATTGTCCGCCTTCATCATAACCGACATATCCCGGAGGAGCACCGATCAACCGGCTGACGCTGTGTTTCTCCATATATTCGCTCATATCGATACGAATGATATGACTTTCACTGTCAAACAATTGTTCAGCCAATGCTTTTGCCACTTCCGTCTTACCGACACCTGTAGGACCTAAGAAGAGGAAGGAACCGATCGGACGGTTTTCATCCTGAATCTGTGCCTTGCTTCTCATGATCGCATCCGTAACAAGCGTCAGCGCCTCATCCTGACCGATGACACGTTTACCTAAGGCTTCCCGCAGATGCAACAGCTTGATACGTTCACTTTCTACCATCCGGCTGACCTCTACACCGCTCCATCTCGAAACGACCTTGGCAATCATTTCTTCATTGACCGTTTCCTGAATCAAAGAATCGCTCTTGATATTCTCACTGGCTTCCTTGATACGTTTTTCCAGATTTGGGATCGTTTGATACTGCAGACGGGCCGCATCTTCATAACGGGCATCGTTCTGTGCTCTTTCCAGCTCCAGCTTAGCCTTCTCCAGATCGATCTTATCCTGCTTGCTTGCTTCCAAATCACGTTTTTCATCCATCCACTTGGCATGCAGCTCATCACGTTTTGTTTTAAGCTCCTTCAGCTCATCGACGATTTCAGCCAAACGTTCTTTTGTCTTCTTATCTTCTTCCTGTTTCAAAGCTGTTTCTTCAATTTCCAGCTGCATGATCTTACGGGAAAGCTCATCCAGTACAGCCGGCATCGAATCCATTTCTACACGCAGCATGGCGCAGGCTTCATCGATACAGTCAATAGCTTTATCCGGCAAATACCGATCTGTGATATAACGATTAGAAAGCGTTGCACTGGCAATGATCGCTTCATCCAGGATCTTTACGCCATGATAGGATTCAAAACGGCTTTTTAAGCCACGCAAAATCGAGATCGTATCTTCAACCGTCGGCTCATTGACCATCACCTTCTGGAAACGTCTTTCCAATGCGGCATCTTTTTCAATATACTTACGATATTCATCAAAGGTCGTCGCACCGATACAACGTAATTCTCCACGTGCCAGCATCGGCTTTAACAGATTAGCGGCATCCATGCTGCCTTCTGTTTTACCGGCTCCGACAAGATTATGAATTTCATCAATAAATAAGATGATACCGCCGTTTGCATTCTTGACTTCTTCAAGAACAGCCTTTAAACGTTCCTCAAACTCACCCCGATATTTGGCACCGGCAATCAAAGAGCCCATGTCCAATTCAATCAGCTTCTTATCTTTTAATGTCAAAGGAACATCACCCTTCATGATTCTCCATGCAATGCCCTCGACAATCGCTGTTTTACCAACGCCCGGCTCACCGATCAGCACCGGATTATTTTTTGTCTTCCTCGACAATATTTCAATAACTCGACGAATTTCTTCATCACGTCCGATGACCGGATCGATCTTGCCTTCCTTTACATCCTCAACTAAATCACGTCCATATTTACTTAATGCTTCAATATTATTTTCACTGGTCTGGGTATTCATCTTCATTCCCCCTCTACGAATCAATTCCTCACTTTCCAGCTTTTTCAGATCAATGCCACATTCACTGACCACCCGCTGTGAAATACTGCTTTTATTCTTCAAAAGAGCCAACAGAACACTAAATACGCTCACATAGCTTTCCTCATGCTCATCGGACCATTTTTTCGCATTCATAAAGCTCTCCTGAACCTTATTGCTTAATGTAATATCCTTATAAGAGGTTCGTGCGATATGCGTATTCTCGTCTTGAAGGATCCTGAATACTTTTTCTTTATCAAGTGCTACACGCTTAAAAAGACCATCAAGTGTGTTATCTTCAAATATAGCTTCCAGAAATTCAAGTGTATCGACACTGACATGCTGATAGCTTTTAGCTTTTTCAATTGCCTTCAGCAATATTTTCTGCATGTTTTCAGATAATTGATTTACATCCATGAAAATCCCTCCTTAGCACTCCATTCCTTTTTGTGCTAACAGTATTATACCATATAAATTAGCACTGTCAATAGTAGAGTGCTAATTTTTTTAAATTTTTTTATTCTTCTTCTTTTTTCTCTCGAACAAACATCAGAATGACCCCCAGCATCATAAATAAGGCCGCTATCCAAATGGAATGATTTCCCCATTGCCATGAACTTAAAGCTCCTAAACCGGCTCCCAGTGCAAAAATAAGGATCAATAGATAATAACGATAGCTTTTCCTTTTCACTTCTTCATCTTGACTGATATGGTACTGGCACAGCATTTCTGTCGCACTGCGCATATTGCCGATGCACATCGTGGTCGCATACATGATTCCCTTAAATTTGCGAAAGCTTTGCACCTGCATGGCACAAGCAAAAGATAATAAAATATTAGCAGCCATATCTGATTCTATAAATCCAGCTATGATAAGCAGGCAAACCTCACTGAAAAGAATCAGTTGTCGCCAATGGAGCATTTGTGAATATTTATATTTATGATGGATCCTTTCACTGACATAGACCCCAATCATAAAAGCGAGCACCGGTACAAGATAATGCAACGCCTGATCAAACTGGGCGCTCATCAGATTCTGAGCAAATAAAACGATATTTCCTGTCTGGGCATTCGCAAATACATGCCCACGACTATTATAAGAGTAGGCATCCTGAAAGCCTCCCGCAAGCGTCAGCATGATTGCCAGCGGCATCGACTGTGACATTTGTCTTTCCTGATTCATACTTCTTCCCCCTAATGCTTTTCAATTCCTATCAGATATGGTGCCTGATGTCGATTTAACAAGCCAAAGCGATAAACATCATACCACTTGCTTTCAAGACCAGCAAGTGCTTTTTCAATCTGCTCGGCTTCCAGCTTACCGCCTTCAAATCCCGGATAGCAGACAATGACGATCTTACCGCCATGGTTAAGCTTATCAAGTGCTTTTTTTATAGCCTCCAGCACCTCATGGGCCTGTGTCGTGATGCTTCTGTCACCCTTGGGATAATATCCCAGATTAAAGATTCCTCGATCAAACCGCTCCACATCTTCATCAAAATATAAATGGCTTTTATGATGAAAACTTATGTTCTTGGCCTGATGACAGAGCTTTTTCGCATCATCAAGAGCCTCCTTTTGAATATCATAGCTATGCACATATAAAGCATGCTGACTTAAAAATAATGAATCATGACCGCCACCACAGGTAAAATCAACAGCAATACTCTGTTCATCCATTCCCTCAAGCAATATATCATGAGCAATATCTACAACTTTTTTCAACATTCTCTTGTTACCTCTTCCTTTCCAATTTATAATAAAGCTAAGATGAAAACTTTGCAACTCTTAGTGCCTCAGCCGATTCAGGAAGTGATTCAAAAGCTGAGCGAACATTATGAAACCTATTATGTCGGAGGCTGTATCCGTGATTTTCTTTTAGGCAAAAAAGTTCATGACTATGATGCCGCCACTGCTGCCAGCACTGAAGAAATGAAAAAAATACTGGGAGAATACAAGATCATCGAAACAGGCATCCGCCACGGAACCCTTACGATCATCAACCAGCATCATCATATCGAAATTACGACATTTAGAATCGAACAAAATTATCTTCACCACCGTATTCCTGAAAAGGTTGCCTTTACGCGCTCTCTCCATGAAGATCTAAAACGCCGGGATTTTACGATCAATGCTTTTGCTTGTGATACAAACGGACATCTGATCGATGAGCATCATGGTCTTGACGATCTGAAACATAAGATCATCCGTTGTATCGGCGACCCTAAAAAACGGTTTCAGGAAGATGCTTTGCGTATTTTGAGAGCGATCCGTTTTGCATACTCTTTAAATTTTACGATCGAAAAAGAAACAGAAAAAGCCCTCTTTCAATCTCTTCCGCTTTTAGATGCTATTTCTATCGAACGTAAGGTCGATGAATTGAAACAGATTTTGATGGTTGAAGGAAAAAATCCTTATTCGATTCTTGTCTATTATCATCTGTTTCCCTATTTTAATATTCATGCCCATTCTTCGATATCAGATGCGCTTGAAGTCTGCCCGTATGATCTTGAATGTAAGATAGCCTGTCTTTTCTTTTCAAGTTCATATGCAAAGAAGATCTTAAAAAGTTGGCATTGTTCAAAAAAAATGATCCGACAGGTCGTAACGCTTGTCGAATATAAGAAGATTTCCCTTTCAAATGATCCACGCAGGCTGCGGCACTTGATCTACGATAATGGAATTGAGCTTAGTGAAAAGATCCTGCTTTTCAAGCAAATGGATCTTACACTGTTTCATCAGATGATCGGGCAGCATGATTATTTAGAAAAGCTGGCTGTGGACGGAAATGATCTCATCAAACTGGGATTTCAAGGAAAACAAATCAAGGAAGCCCTGCATCGATGCACGGATCTGGTGCTTGATGATCCTTCCCTCAATCAAAAAGAGATCCTTCTTAAATATATAAAAAATCCGCATTAGAGTGCGGAGTTTTTAATGAAACATATCCTTTTTCTTAAAGATCCATGTGGCAATCAGACAGGCAATCACTGCCAGAAGGGTCGGAAACCACCACTGTGCCACAGGAAGCCCTTCAACGTTCATCCCATAAAAGCTGAAAATGATATTTGGAATTGCCATAACGATCGTAATGACCGTCAGCACTTTCATAACGATATTCAAGTTATTGGAAATGACCGAAGCAAAAGCATCCATGGTACCTGACAAGATATTTGAATAAATATTACACATCTCAACTGCCTGATGAATTTCAATCATGACATCTTCTAAAAGATCCTGATCATCCTCATACATTTTGATCAGCTTGCCACGCATGATCTTATTCAGGGTAACCTCATCTGACTTCAGAGAAGTGGAAAAATATACCAGTGATTTTTCAAGTCCCAGCATCTGGATCAATTCCTTATTCTGCATTGACTGATGAAGCTTTCTTTCTGTTCGTGAGGATTCACGGTCAATCTGACGAAGATAAATCAGATAACGTTGGGAAATCCTCAAAAGCAGCAAGAGCAGAAAACGTGTCTTGAGCTCTGTGTTCATTCCTTTGATCCTGCCTTCAGCCATATCTTCTATATTGAGATTTTCCTGAAGCGAGATCGTTACGATATAATCCTTCATGATGACGACACCTAACGGTAAGGTCGTATAAAGCAGCGTCTTGTTATTTGGATCATCATCAGCATTCGGATAATCCACGATCACCAGCGTCTGGCCTTCATCTTCATCATAATCCACGTGTGAGCTTTCTTCTTCATCTAAAGAAGCCTTGACAAATTCAGGAAGGACCTTAACTTCATTGACCAGATATTCTGTTTCCTCTGTACTCGGATGTACGACATTGATCCAGCAGCCTTTTTCAGGTGCTGCTATTTTTTTAGTTACATTATTAAAAGTCTTGTAGAATTCAATCATATTTCCTACCTCCCTTTTTACAGGAGATAGTCTTGCATATCTCCTGTTTTATTCTTCATTCTACTTCGATCAGGGCCTAAGGGCTCAGGAGACATACAAACACCTTCTTTCCTGTTTCATTATATCACAGTTTAAATCATCTGGTATCCATGAATTTATTCTTTTAAAAAAAATAAAAGCTGCCTAAGCAGCTCTACTCATTATTTTTAAATTCTCTTACAGCCATTTCGATTTCCGAATTCATATCTCTGTCACGATATGAATTCTTTGATTCACATAAAGGACAAACATAATCATCCTCAACGCTTAAAAAATCTTCACCATCATATTCATAGCCGCAAATCGAACACATCCACATAGTCATTCTTCCTTTCCATATTCTCATTCTTCTTTTATTTTGAGAATGATTACTAATATTATATCATAATATAGCGATTATTCAATCATGTATATAAAAAACCTATGCATCAGCATAGGTTTTTCAATTATCCGTTAATCTGTGACATTACTTCTTCAGCAAAGTTTTCCTGACGTTTTTCAATACCTTCACCAACAGCATAGCGTACGAAAGACTTCACGCTTGCATTGTGATTCTTCACATACTGGCCAACCTTCAGATCCGGTTCCTTAAAGTAAACCTGATCAACTAAGCAAATTTCCTGAAGTGACTTTGTAAGTCTTCCTTCAACGATTCCGTGAAGTACTTTTTCAGGCTTGCTGGAAAGCTTAGGATCATTCTTTAAGATTTCCATCTGGACATGTCTTTCATTCTCAATAGCTTCCTGAGGCATATCCTCACGGGAAACATACTGCGGATTCATAGAAGCTACCTGCATTGCAACATCTTTTGCTACTGCTGCATCATTTGTACCTGTTAAAACAGTTAGAGCAGAGATCTTGCCGCCCATGTGAATATAAGCACCAAATACATCAGCATCTGTTTTTTCAACGATCTTGAATCTTCTGAAAGTAATCTTTTCACCGATCGTTGCCGTAGCATCGGTAACTAATTCTTCCAATGTCTTGCCATCCATACTAGCAGCCATTGCTTCTTCAACAGTAGCTGGCTTGTTTTTCAGCAATAAATTCTGGATCGTATCCATCAGCGCTAAAAACTGTTCGTTTTTCGCAACAAAATCTGTTTCTGAATTGACTTCAAAGATAACGGCTGTATTGTTGTCAACAGCTACACGAGTAGCTCCTTCCGCAGCAATACGTCCGGCCTTCTTAGCAGCCTTTGCGATACCCTTTTCTCTCAGCCATTCACTGGCCTTTTCAATATCACCGTCGCATTCAGTCAGGGCCTTTTTACAGTCCATCATTCCTGCACCTGTTTTTTCTCTTAACGCTTTTACATCTTGTGCCGTAATTGCCATTTGCTTTTCCTCCTGTTATTATTCGCCAGCTTCTGCTTCAGTTTTCACTTCGTTTGCTTCAGCTACCGGTTCAGCAACTGTCCCTTCAGTTGCAACCTCTTCCTTTTCTTTTCTTGCGAATGAGCGTCCGCCTCTTTTTGCATCTCTGTTGTAAGGACGACGCTGTGCCTGCTGAGCACGTCTTTCTTCGTTCTTCTGACGACGACGTCTTTCATTTTCAGCAATCTGTTCTTCTACATTCACGATTACATCTGCCATCGTAACATCCGGTTCTTCTTCAACCTGACGAGCTACTGACAGCAAGCCGCCCTTAGCTTCTACGATTGCATCTGCCATCAGTTCAACGACCAGCTTGATCGAACGGACAGCATCATCATTTGAAGCGATCGCATAGTCAACCACTTCAGGATCACAATTCGTATCTACCATCGCAAATACAGGAATGCCTAATTTCTTGGCTTCCGCAACAGCATTATGTTCTTCCTTAGGATCGATCACGAATAAAGCGTTTGGAAGCTTCTTCATTTCCTTGATTCCACCTAATGAATTTTCTAATTTTGTTTTTTCCTTCTTGATCTGGGCAACCTCTTTCTTAGGATAAACCTCCAAAGAACCGTTTGCTTCCATTTCTTCGATTTCGATCAGACGTTTTACACGCTTCTGGATCGTTCTGAAATTTGTCAGAAGTCCTCCAAGCCATCTCTGATTAACATAGAATGAGCCTGAACGTAAAGCTTCTTCCATCACGATCTGCTGAGCCTGTTTCTTCGTACCTACAAAAAGTACCTTTCCGCCTTCAGCCGCAATCTGATTCAGCTTGTTGTAAGCTTCTTCGATCTGTTCCTGAGTTTTCTCAAGATTAATGATATATACACCGTTTCTTGATGTATAAATGTTTGGTTTCATCTTCGGATTCCATCTGCGAGTCTGGTGTCCGAAATGAGTACCTGCTTCCAATAATTTTCTCATTGAAATGACTGCCATATACTTTTCCTCCGTTTTTCCTCCATCATTTCATATCTCTGATAACCTATCATCATCAACCTGCTTCGGGACTAAGGCACGGATCAGAGAATCCATGATGTGTGTATTTTGCGCTTTGCGCTTGTTTATTATAGAATAAAAACGCCTGAAAAACAAGCGTTTTTATTGATTTCATAGGAATTTCAGCGTTATTGTCAGCTATCTGCGAGGAAAAGCTTTTTCATATGTATTTTTTAAATGCTCTCTCGATACATGCGTATAAATCTGGGTCGTTGAAAGTGAGGAATGTCCCAAAAGCTCCTGCACCACCCTGAGATCCGCTCCATTATCGAGAAGATGGGTTGCGAAGGAATGACGAAACATGTGAGGATGTACCTTGAGAAGCAGATTGCTTTTTAAAACGACCTTATCTAAGATATATTGAACACCACGGGTCGTCAGAGGCTTTCCCTTCAAATTCAAAAAACAGATGCGCTCTTTTTCATCACACCATTTTTTACGTACCTGATTTAAATACAGCTTTAAGAAATCACCGGCTTCATCATAGAAAGGAACGATCCTTTCTTTGCTTCCCTTTCCGATGACCCGCAAAACATGGTCATTGAGATCGATATCATCAACTCTTAAAGAAACGACCTCACTGACACGTAAGCCACAGGCATACATGATCTCAAACATGGCACGGTTGCGAATATCTTCATCGTTATCAAGGGGAATGCTGTTTAATAAGGCATCCATTTCATCATAGAAAAGAAATTCCGGTATTTTTTTTTCTTTTTTTCCCAATTTGATCAATGCAAAGGGATTTGTTTCCAATCCGTGATATTCACTTAAATAGCGATAAAATGAACGGACGGTCGATATCTTTCTCAAGACCGATAAATTTTTCAAATGACATTCCATTCGCAAATAAGTGATATAGTTTAGAATGATCTGACGGTCTGCCTGATCATAGCTGATCTGTTCTCTTTCCAAAAAGCTCTGGTAATGATTCAAATCACGCTGATAGGCATCTCTGGTATGCTCGCTGTCTGTATTGATCGAAGCGATGTAATCGAGAAATTTATGAATCCATTCATTCATCGAAGCATGCCTTCTTCTCTTTTATGATATCTAATGCCTGCTTTGCAAGCACTTCTTTTTTATTATGCTTATTCGTCTTAGAAAGACACTGCATGATGCCATAAGTAGCATTCATCGGCTGAAAGTATTTAGGATGCGTATGTGTGATATAATGCGCCATGGCTCCCATCATACAGCTTGGCGGCAGGATCACACATTCCCTTCCGTGAATACGATTGGCCATATTCAAGCCCGCCAGCAATCCGCTGGCAGCAGATTCGATATATCCTTCCACGCCGCACATCTGGCCGGCAAAAAATAAATCATCTCTCAGCTTGCACTCATAAGTCGCTTTCAATACCTTAGGTGAGCAGATATACGTATTGCGATGCATCACTCCATAGCGGGCAAAACGGGCATTTTCAAGACCCGGAACCATTGATAATACCCTTTTCTGTTCCGGCCATTTCAAATGTGTCTGAAAACCAACGACATTATATAAAGAAGCAGCAGCATTATCCTGACGGAGCTGAACGACTGCATACGGCTTGATCTTATCCGTTTCCAGACCTACCGGCTTCATCGGTCCGAATAAAAGTGTCTTTTCGCCTCTTCTGGCCATTTCCTCAAATGGCATGCAGCCTTCAAAATATTTTTCTTCTTCAAATTCATGCATCTTGACACATTCCGCATGGATCACTTCTTGATAAAAAGCTTCAAACTCTTCCTTTGTCATCGGACAGTTGATATAGCTTGCTTCATCTTTATCATAGCGTGACTTATAGTAGGCTTTTGTAAAGTCGATCGAATCCTTTTCAATGATCGGTGCTGCCGCATCATAAAAATAGAATTCTTCTTCCTGAAGCAGATCCTGGATACTTTTTGAAAGAGCATCGCTCGTCAAAGGACCGGTAGCAATGATACAAGGACCCTTTGGAATCTCACATACTTCTTCATGAACGATCGTAACAAGCGGATGCCCGCTCAAACGCTGTGTAATTTCCTTTGAGAATGCTTCACGATCGACCGCTAAAGCACTTCCCGCCGGCAAGCGATGCTTTTCAGCAGCCTGCATGATCAAAGAATCAAACTGACGCATCTCTTCTTTCAAAAGTCCGATCGCACTTGTCAGTTCATTGCTGCGCAGCGAATTGCTGCAGACAAGCTCACTGAAATAAGCACTTTTATGTGCCGGTGTACTTTTTTCAGGCCGCATTTCGATCAAGGTCACAGGAATATTGCGCTTCACAAGCTGCCATGTAGCCTCACATCCGGCAAGACCCGCACCGATTACCTTGACACTATTCATTTTCTTCACCTTTTTTCTTTTTCGGCTGTTTCTTTATATAACGACATTTTGGAAAGCCTGAGCAGCCGACAAAGGTCGTTCCATATCTCGATTTACGTTCGATAAGCGGTTTGCCGCACTCCGGACACATCTCTCCTGTTGGCTTTGGCTCTTCCTTAGGCGCATTGATCTTTTTGATCGTTTTACACTCCGGATAATTGGAACAGGCTAAAAAGCTGCCATAGCGGCCCTTCTTCATCACCATCGGACTGCCGCAGTTAGGACATGTTTCCTCTGAGCGAACCTCTTCTTCATTTTCACTTTTGGTATATTTGCAGGCAGGAAAATTGCTGCAGGAAATAAAGCGTCCATATTTTCCATTGCGATAAACAAGCTCACTGCCACATTCCGGACACAGCTCCCCTGTCTTTTGAGGGGCCACCTTTTCCATTTTTTCATAGGCTTCATCTAAAAGCGGTACGAATTTATCATAAAATTCTCTTAATTCAGTAACACTTTCCTTTTTGCCCTCGGCAATCTCATCCAGATCTTTTTCCATATTTGCCGTATAAGAAACATTGATGATGCTGGAGAAATATTCCTGAAGCTTGGCATCCGTCAAAATACCCTGCTCTGTCGGAATAAAGACCTTTGTCTTACTGTTTTCATTGCTTTTCACCAGTTCTACATATAAACGCTTTTGGATCGTATCGATGATCGTAGCATAAGTGCTTGGACGTCCGATTCCCTTTTCTTCCATTTCCTTGATCAGACGTGCCTCGGAATAACGCAGAGGCGGTTCTGTAAAATGCTGTTTTCTGTCTAAAGAAACATCCTTTAGGATTTCCTGCTCGCTCATTTCCGGAAGCACTTCATCCTTATTCTGTTCATAATCCTTATAAGCTTTCAAATAACCGTCAAAGGTCAATACCGAGCCTGACGCATTGAATTCATGACCTGCATTTTCAATCGTTACGCTTACGCTGTCGCTTAAACTTGGCGCCATCAGATAAGCGATGGTACGTGCATAGATCAGCTTATACAGCTTATACTCGTCATTGGTCAGATCATCCTTGATCGACTCCGGCGTATAGTCAATATGCGTCACACGAATAGCTTCATGTGCGTCCTGCGCATTTTTATTATTTTTCTGATGTACCTTTCCTACATATTTCTTTCCATATTCTTTTTCAATATAGTCAAAGGCTTCCTTTACGAATACATCGCTCAGACGTGTTGAATCGCTTCGCATATATGTGATCAAACCTTCATGGTTTCCTTTAATGGAAATACCTTCATAAAGCTTCTGGGCAATGCTCATCGTTTTCTTGCTGGAAAAATTCAGCTTGGTAGAAGCCTCCTGTTGAAGCGTTGAAGTAATAAACGGAAGTCGCGGCTGTTTCTTTTTTACCTTTTTTTCTATTTTAGTGATGACATAATCACCGCTGCAGGCTTCCTCGATCGCTTTAGCTTCTTCTTCATTTTGGATCTTTACTTTTTTACCGTTAATTTTATTTAAAGAAGCCTTGAATTTCTTATGACCCTTCGTAATCAAAGCATCGATCGTCCAATATTCCTCACTTTTAAACGCCTGTATCTCTTTTTCTCTTTCAACGATCAGATTCAGCGCAACAGACTGTACACGTCCGGCACTTTTTGATTTGATCTTATTTTTCAGAAGTCCTGAAAGCTTAAAACCGATGATGCGATCCAGCATGCGCCGCGTTTCCTGGCTCTTGACCAGATCCATGTCGATGGTACGTGGTGATTTAAAGGCATCGATTACCGCATTCTTCGTAATTTCATTGAAGATAACACGGTTTTTCTGATCCTTATCGACCTCCAGCACCTCTGCCAGATGCCACGCAATCGCCTCTCCTTCACGGTCAGGGTCGCTTGCCAGATAGATTTCAGAACATTTCTTTGCTGTTTCCTTTAATTCCTTGACCGTTTCTCTTTTATCTTTGCTGATCACATAGGTCGGTGTGAAATTGTTTTCGATATCAATTCCCAGTCCTCCCTTACCACTTGTCGCTAAATCGCGTATATGTCCTTTGCTGGAAACGACCTTATAGTCATTTCCTAAATATTTTTCAATCGTTCTTGATTTTGATGGGGATTCCACAATTACCAGTTTTTTCATTTTTATCACACTCACTTCTTTATTATTATTCTTGTTTTTTTCTTTTTGTCAACACTTTTCATCTTTCCTTCATAAAAATACCCGCTCCCTGTTCGATCAGACAATTACAGCCCATGCCAAAATCATCATCAAAACGATATGGAAACGCAATGACTTCCTTATTCAATGACTGGGCATAATCCGCCGTGATCATCGTACCGCTTTTATTTCTGGCTTCAACGACATAACATTTCTCTCCCAGGGCCGCTAAGATCCGATTGCGCCAAGGAAAATGATGGGCAAGCGGCAGCGTACCTGACGGATATTCACTCAGCAGCAATTGACTGCTTTTCATTTTTTCATACAGCCAGGCATTTTCTTTCGGATAACTCTTATCCAAGCCACAGCCGATAACACCGATCGTCCTGTAATTCAGCTTAAGGGCACTTTGATGTGCCAAAGCATCGACTCCCTTAGCCATCCCGCTGACGATTACCGTATGTGCATCCAGTGAACGAATCAATTCATGACAGCCGTTATGAGCATATCCGGAACAGTTTCTTGAACCGATCACGCATACCTTAGGATATTTAAGAAGTGTAAGATCACCTTCATAAAAAAGAATATAAGGAGGATATTCCAAAAGAAAAAGCTCCTTGGGATATTCTTCATCCAATATCGTAAGATATTGCTGGTCACAACGGACTTTTTTCCATGTTTCATCACGCATGATCGCCCGATGCATCGAAGCATATTCTCCACGATATTTTAATGCATAATATAAAATCTGTTCTCTCATAAAAAAACCACCTCTACTCTTATATATGCATGAAAAGGTGATTTTTCCTAAAAAAATTGTAATTGTTTTATTTTTTGTTTCGCAACCGGTCCATAACTTTGACGATGGATCTCTAATATACCATATTTTTCAATAGCCTCCAGATGCTGCTTCGTACCATATCCCTTATGCTTCGCAAAACCATATTCCGGGTATAAAAGATCATAGCCCTTCATGATATGGTCACGGACGACCTTGGCTAAAATACTGGCAGCGGCAATACTGACACTTTTCTGATCACCCTTGATGATATCACAGACCTCACAGGACATATGATGCAGCGGCATCGCATCCGTCAGGATTCCATCTACGTATGTAAATTCACGTCCGAGCTCTTCCATCGCTTTTTGTGTTGCCCGATAAATATTTAATTGATCGATCTCTTGCGGACTTACGATCCTGATATGGTACTCTAACGCTTCACGTATAATGATCTGAAACATTTCTTCCCGCTTCTTTTCGCTGACCTTTTTTGAATCATAGATTCCCTCATGGTGATAACCCGCTTCAAAACAGACGGCTGCCACTACCAACGGTCCCGCCAACGGCCCTCGACCTGCTTCATCTATGCCGATGACATATTTTTTTCCATCCTGCCACCAGCGTTTTTCATATTCATTCGCTGTTTCCATCGCTTCGCTCCCAGCTGATCCGGCCAATCAATCCATCACGGGCTTCACGGATGAAAAGATTCATTGCCTTCTCCTCATCCAGCTCATTGGCTGTTTTAACGCACCCGCGCTTTCTGGCAATACGCCGTAAATTTTCCAATGGATCGTCACTTAATTCAATTTCATAGCGGCTTATCAGATACTGCGGATAATACTCCATACAATATTTTAAACCAAACATGAAGATTTCCTCCATAGGTAAGATTTCATCACGGATGGCACCGCTGATACCTAAACACAAACCTACATTCTCATCTTCAAACTTAGGCCACAAAACTCCCGGTGTATCTAATAATTCAAGATCCTTATTGATCTTTACCCACTGCAGCGAACGCGTCACACCCGGACGATCCGCTGTGACAACAGCCTTTTTCTTAGCAACTCGATTAATTAATGTCGATTTACCGACATTCGGAATACCCACGATCATGATACGAATGGCTCTTGGATTGATACCCCTTCTTTTCTGCCTTTCGATAAATGAAGCCATGATTTCCTTACTGGCAGAAGTTAATATCTGTGTCATGTTATCCTTTAATATGTTACACCCTATTACCTTTGTCGTTTCATTTTTTAAGCTGGCAATCCATTTTTCCGTTTCCTTAGGATCCGCCTTATCTGTCTTGGTCAGGATGATACAACGTGGCTTATGTGCGATCAGCTCTTCTAATAAAGGATTTTTAGATGCATTGGGAATACGGGCATCACGACACTCTACCACCATATCCACCATTTTCAATTTTTCCTGCATTTCCCTTTTAGCTTTGGTCATATGCCCCGGAAACCAGTTGATATTTATTCTGTTTTCGCCCATGATTCACTTCCTCTTTTTATACATTCTCTATCCAAAGAAAGACACCCTCCTGCTTTTTTGGATCATATTCAAATCCGCAATGGATATAAAACAATCTGTTGCCGGCCGTCGGATTTGCTTCTATACATATCTTATCGCCCTGATCCAACCGGCTTTTGCAAAGCGCCAAGATTTCCGATACGATCTGTTTCCCATATCCTTTTCTTTGATATTTCGGATCAACGATGATATCTGTCAACATTCCTTTACAGGAAAAATCACCGACCAATCTTCCCATCGCTATGATCTTGTGATCATCATAAAGTCCGAGTGTTATCATCGAATTGTCAAGAGCCTTCTTCAACTGATTGATACCAATATCCCGCCAGCCGACAGATCTTCTCATCTTAAAAAAATCTTCCGCTGTGATTTCATATTTGACTCTAATCATTTATTTTACCCCAAATTCATCAAACGGGTAATAGATAAAAATGCCCACACTCGTAATTTCATCCTTGTGAAAAGCTCCGACAACTCTTGAATCCGTGGAATGCTGACGATTATCTCCCATTAGAAAATATTCATCTTCTCCTAAGGTAACAGGGCCAAAATCCTCGGTCAGCCTTCCATAGGCTGCTACCTCACTTACTACATATTCGGCAT
>NZ_CALVGS010000121.1 GCF_944327115.1 uncultured Traorella sp. | reverse complement strand
AATTGAGCTATCGTCAAAAATGGTTATCAGATGAAAATACAATGGCTTATAACAAAAAATGGGGAGGAATGATTTCTTTTCCTAAAGAAAAATGGCAAGTGTGGTATGAACGTTGGGTTGTAAATCCCGATCAGAAATTCTATGCTTATCTGTACTCTGAAGAAGAGAAAGATTATGTCGGGGAAATCAGTTATCGCTATGATGAAAGCTATGATGAAATCATTGCTTCTGTGATTGTTGATGATGCCTATCGTCATCGTGGATATGGAAAAGAAGGATTACGGCTTTTATGTGATCAGGCAAGCAGGATGGGTTGTCGATCGATTTGTGATGATATTGCGATTGATAATCCTTCAATCGTGATGTTTTTAAAAGAAGGCTTTTATGAAGTATTTAGAAATGATCATATTATCATGGTCAGAAAAGAACTGAGCAGTCAATGACTGCTTTTTTTCATAAGAAACCTTAAATGGTCTTGTGATTTAGCGATAAAAACTTTTTTCGATAGAAAATAACAAAAGGGAAATAGTCAGATTAATTGTGCAAGGAAAGCTCAAATGCCACTCATCTGAGGACTTTCTGCGAAACTATTTCTAAAGTGCCAGACTATCAGACGACTGAAATATACTGTGATTTGGTAAAGTGAAATATAACTTTTTTTTGATAATAATCAAAATTCATTGTAAATAACGAAAATAATGATTATAATAATTGTTAGATTAGAATATAACTTGAATGGAGGGATTTCATGCTTATAGAAAATAAGACAACTGAATTTAAGAGAGAGTATGTTGACGATATTAAAAACACAATTATTGCTTTTGCAAATTGTGATGGCGGTACACTTTATATCGGAGTAAATGACGATGGGACAGTTTGCGGTGTTGATAATGTTGATGATACAATGCTACGCGTAACCAATGTAATCAGAGATACTATTCGTCCGGATATTACTATGTTTGTGGAGTGCCGCAATAGTATCATGGATGAAAAACCTGTTGTATGTGTAACTGTACAGCGTGGTACAGCAAGGCCCTATTATTTATATGGAAAAGGAATTCGTCCGGAAGGTGTTTATGTTCGCCATGGAGCATCGACAGTTCCGGCAACAGATACAGTAATTTTGAATATGATCAAAGAGACAAGTGGTGATAGTTATGAGGAAGCCCGTTCTCTTAACCAGAATCTTACTTTTTATAAATCTGCTGAATTTTTTAAAAAACGAAATGTAGAGTTTGGAAAAGCCCAAATGCGTACCCTTCACTTGATTGGTGAGGATGGTATGTACACAAATCTAGCATTTTTGTTATCTGAGCAATGTACGCATATGATCAAACTGGCTGTTTTTGAGGGCAGCAAGAAATCTATATTTAAAGATCGCCGGGAATTGTCAGGTTCGCTTCTAAATCAATTGGAGGAAGCTTTTGAGTATATTGATCGTTATAATCGTACGCGTGCGGAATTTTCTGGGTTAGATCGGATAGATATAAGGGATTATCCACCAGAAGCAATTCGTGAGACATTGCTGAATGCAATTGTTCATCGCGACTACTCTTTCAGCAGTGCTACTCTTATTAGTATTTTTGAAGACCGAATTGAATTCGTAACAATTGGCGGTTTGGTGAAAGGTATTACATTGGATGATGTAAAGTTAGGAGTATCTGTATTACGCAATCAATATTTAGCGAATGTCTTTTATAGGTTGCGATTAATTGAAGCCTATGGCACAGGAATTCTTAAAATCAATGAATGTTATGATGATTATGCTGTGAAACCTATGATTGAAACAACAAATAATGCTTTTAAGGTTACGCTTCCCAATATTAACTTTCACTCAGAAGAACAAACAAATTTGAATATTCATAAAACTGGTGCCTCTACCAGTGTGACAAAAAAAGAAGACAGAATTACTACTGTCTTAGAATTATGTCACAATAAAGGCTTTGTTGTTCGTAGTGATGTAGAAACAGCACTTGGTGTATCCCAATCTACGGCAATTTTGCTTTTAAGGGAAATGACTAATGATGGTATACTGATAAAAAAAGGAAAGACAAAAAATCTACGATATTATGAGAATAAATGAAGACTTAACTGAGATGATATTACTAAAATATGAATGTGAAATTAATCAATTTTATATTTTATAACTTTTACAGAATATGCAAGAAAAATCCGAAAGCAAAATAATATTGTGCGATGAATATGCAGATATGATGATTTACTGCATCATGATGACGGAAGTTTTAGAGGTAGATTTAGAAGAAATTATTTTAAGAAAGTTAAAAAAAGAATAATGAAAAGTATCCTGTTGAAAAAGCAAAGGGAACAAGTAAGAAATATGATTAATTATAGAAAGAATTATAATAATGTAAAGCTATTTGTTCGGTGAATGTTATTAAAAAATTTGGAAATAAGACTTTGATTTAGAAGTGAAATAGTTAAACATTCATTAATGGAAGAATAATGAGTTTGAGTTCATCTTCCGATTTTCAGCATCTCAATGATTACAGACTTAACTGGCATTTTATTATGTTAAAGATACTTTTCGATCCCAAATAACACCGATTGTCATGATGATAATACCGATGACTTTTATAAATGAGAAAGAATATCCAAGTGCAAGATCTAATAGAAATGATGCAATCAATTGACCGATCAAAATAATGATCGCTGATTGGAAGAGATTCATCTTATTCAGAGAAGTAATATTTAAAAAGAATGCAATGACGCCAAATAAACCGCCAAAATAAAGCCAGAAAGGTGCTTGTGTTAACTGAGTCATCCCTGTTTTTGCTTCCGGATATGCCAGAATGACACATAAAGATGCGACACTTCCTATAAGATAGTTCATCAGACAACCGCTGTTGTTTCCAAGATGCTTGGTCGCCTGAAAGTTAACGGTTCGGTTGACTACATTGAGACAGCCGAGAAACAAAGCTAATAGTATATAGAATATTTCCATGTCAGCCTCCAAAATTAATGAGCAGGATACCAAAGATAATGAGCAATAAAGCAGGCACTCTTTTTACGTTGA
>NZ_CALVGS010000120.1 GCF_944327115.1 uncultured Traorella sp. | reverse complement strand
TCTTCATTGATATCCATGACATTAAAATATAAATAGGTAATGATATCGGCACTGGAAAGGCTGCCTCCGATATGTCCGCTTTGTGCATTGGCCACCATTTTTAAAATATTTTTACGAATGTTTATGGTATGTTCTCTTAAATTCATATTTGTTCACTTCCTTATTGAATACAGCCTCGATTTTAATTCGAGGCTGCTTTCTTTTTATCATCTTTAAAATAATGAACCAATAAATGTCAATCCAATACAAATACCTAAAACGGCCCACAAAATAGTTGTAGTTTTAACTTTTTTTCCTAGTAGATAATACATTAGTCCAAATAAACCTAATTGAATCAAGCCAGGCATGATTTGATCTAAATAAGTAACAAGTGGCTGAGCAAAATCACCTGAACCAACCATAATTGGTAAGTCTAACCATATTTGAGAATAAATCATTCCACCAACAACCATAAGACCAACAATGGCTGCACTATATGAAACTGTATCCATTATATTAGTATTCGCCATTGATGTAATCAATTTAGTACCAAATTTATATCCAAATTTTAAACTATAATAACGGATGAAATAACATGGAATATTAAAAGTCAGTAAAAATAAAATTGGTCCAAGAGGATTTCCGGCCATTGAAAAGGAAATTCCAATACCTGTTGCGATAATTCTTAAAGTAGCTGGAATCAAAGAATCACCAATACCGGCCATAGGACCCATCAATGAAGTTTTGATAGAAGTTATAATAGACTCATCAAAAGTATCTGTATTAACATTTTCTTCATTCAAAGCCACATCAATTCCCATAATAAATGGGACGATCTGTGGAGTACAAGCCATAAAATCCAGTCCTCTTTGAAGAGCTCTTTTTTTCTTTTCTGGATCATTTTTATAAATTTTATCTATTGCACTAGATATACCATAAGAATAAGCGATATGTTGCTGACGTTCATAATCCCATGACATATCAAGCTGACAGGAACGCCAGTAAATTTTTGCTAGATCTTTTTTTGTTAACTTAGAATTCGTTGTCATCTGCCACTACCTCTCTTCCTGTACGTTTATTATTAAAAATTTGATAAGCTACAATGATACAAGCTAGAACAGCAATCGCAATTGTTGATAAATTAAAGAATGAAGCTAATGCAAAACCAAGAATTAGGAAAAGTACTGTTTCTTTTGACATGATCATTCGTGCAATTAATGCAAATCCAATTGCAGGAATGATACCTGTCGCATACATCATACCGTCTGTCAGCCAGGTTGGAATTGCAGCAACAATACCTTCAATCAAATCAATACCAAAGTAGAAAGCAAGTGCAATAACTATAGGTTTAAATAAAATATTTATTGCTGTGGCTGCCCAATGCATTACCTGCACGCCTCTGGTATTTCCTTCAAGTGCATATGAATCAGCTTTGTGTCCAAGTGCAACATCAATAACGGTCCATCTTAATTCACCAATCAATTTTCCTGCTGTTGCAACCGGAACTGCCAATAAAACTGCTGATTCTACAGTAGCGGACGTTAGTATAACATATGCAGTACCCAAAACCGTTCCTGCTGTCATATCAGGAGGATTAGAAGCACCAATTGCAAATACGCCTAACCAAATCAACTCAATATTAGCACCACAAATAATACCTGTTTCTAGATCACCAAGAATCAAACCAACCAAAGCTCCCGATACAATAGGTCGCCCTACATTATCAATTCCAATAAAAGTACACAACGATGGTAAACAACATACTAGAAATATTAAAAATGCTGTTAATACACTATTTTCCATATTTTCTCCTTTCTAGATAAGCGAAATAGCCTTTATAGAAGTTTCATCTGGAAGCATTCTGACTTCTACTTCTATTCCCATGCTATCTAATTCACGAATCATTTTCTTTTCTTCTTCATTTACAAATACAGCCTTTGAAATCTGGACTTTCCCCGGCTCAGATTTAACGCCACCTAAATTGATACTCTTGATTGCAGATACTTTTTTGCATAGCATATAAGCATCTGCAATTGAACCAAGTATAATCATTAATTTATATTTATCCGTTACACCTGAATTAATTGCTTTTGCTGAATCTTCGATTCCTTTGATTACCATTTTTATTCCGCTTGGTTTTGATAATTTCAATGCCGAGGCATGAATTTCATCATTTGCAACTTTATCACTGGCAATCAAAATACAATCCGTTCCTAAACTTCTTGTCCACGAAAATGCTACCTGTCCATGAAGCAAACGATGATCAACTCTAACGAGACGTATCATAATGCTCCTTTCTGAAGAGTTTAACAACTTCCATAAATTCCTGTACATTCTTTAAAGAAACATTACCTGTGTCCTTACGTGTATCTTTAAATGTACTACCTACAATTGCTGCATCGCAGTATTCTAATTGTTTAGCAATATTATCAATATTTGTACCGGCAGCAACTACCAACGGGAAATTTTTTAATTCATTTCTAAATTTAATTATTTTCTCCATCGAAGTTTCTTGTCCAGTCGCATCTTCAGTTACGCAAATTGCATCACAACGATTCTGGGCAATTTGTAAATCTTCTTCTACAGTTCTAATTGATAATACCGGCTGATATTTAAAGCGAACACCACCGAATACACATACATTAACCCTTTCCCTGTATAATTTAAAAAATGCCCGAAGATTTGCTTCATTTCGCTCTTTAACATGTCCCACGACTGAATCAATCTGAATAAATTTAACAAAAGGATAACGAGAAGCAAGTTCAAAACCAAGTGCATCACATCCTAAACAATTTGCTCCTACTACTAAATCAGTTTTCCTTTTTTCGATTTCATTCAGTACTAAGACCATGTCATCGTATGTTCCAAAATAGTTTTCTACAATAACACCATCAACATCACCTTCTTCATAAATCTGAAGTTCTTTCATAGCCCGTTCTAGTGTTTCTTCAGGAGTATCACCCTTTAAATGAAGCATACCCAAAATGGGTTTCTTTATATGAAATACTTCTGAAAACTTCATAACTTTTCCTCCTTCTTCTTTCTCAAATAACACCTAAATATTATCACTGTTTTCTATCGACTCCCTTCTTTTTTACAAAGCTAGTTTACTGCAGTACCCTTTCTAGCTCATTAAACATACCGCACAAAACGTGCCAAAGTTTGCTTTTCTTTCCACAATAAAATCCCACCTCCGTAGATAAGTGAAATTTTAATTATTTCCTTTGTCTACTTTAGTGGGATTGTATCAATTCTGTTGCCTTTTAACTAACATATATCTAGTAGTAATTTATCTATTGTTCTAAACATATCTTTTATGTTATGAATTATTCCGAATATAATCAAAAATGTATCCAATTT
>NZ_CALVGS010000119.1 GCF_944327115.1 uncultured Traorella sp. | reverse complement strand
CCTTGCTGGATGAAACGATCCAAAGTGAAAGAAAGCTGGCGATCCTTGAGGAAGAGTATGGCATCGTCATGGACGATGAAACAAGAAAGGAGATCAGAGATATGTGCAACTTAGGCGATTATGTGGAGAACAAAGGAATGGCAAAAGGAATAACAAAAGGTATCGAGGAAACGACCATCAAATCAATTCAAAGCATCATGGCTAATTTACAAATCGATATGAACAAAGCGATGGAATTATTGAATATTCCGTCAAGTGATTTTTCTAAATATGAAAAATTGATCAAAAAAGTTTAATATCATATATATAATAACCTCCAAATTATGAAAGATGGAGGTTTTTCTATGTAAAAAAAGTCTTTTGGTTTTTCAAAAGACTAATTTTCTTTTTGTAAGTTTTTAAAGGCTGTAGCCATCATCAGCTTGATACGATTCAACTGGTTGACCTCACTGGCACCCGGATCATAATCGATGGCTACGATGTTGCTTTGCGGATATTTCTTACGTAAAGCCTTGATGACACCTTTTCCGGTCACATGGTTTGGCAGACAGGCAAATGGCTGCATACAGATGATATTCGGACAGTCTTCTTCGATCAGCTCGATCATCTCACCTGTCAAGAACCAGCCTTCACCGGCCTGATTTCCTAAGGACACGATCTCACTTGCCTTTTGCGCAAGATGCTCGATACGATTCGGTGCCGTGAAACGTTTCGATTCATTTAAGGCCTTGACCATATCTTTTCTTAAGAATTCTACTAATTCAATTCCTGCTTTTGCGATCCATTCACCTTTTTTCGTTCCGTCATAATGCTCTTCTTTAAATTTCGCATTATAGAAACAATACAGGAAGAAATCAATCAGATCCGGCATCACCGCTTCCCCACCTTCGCTTTCAACGACTTCCACCACCTGATTGTTGGCCGTTGGATGGAATTTCACCAAAATCTCACCTACCAGGCCGACACGAGGCTTTTTCACATCGACTAGGGGCAGCTCATCAAATTCTTTTACGATCTGAACAACATTTTTCTTGAATTCGCTCATGCTGTTCGTACGGACATTTTCCTGACACTTCTTGACCCATTTCTCATAAAGGGCATTGGCAGAACCTTTGACTTGTTCATAAGGACGGACACGGTACAAGACACGCATCAGCAGATCACCGTAAAGAACTCCGATGATCGCTCTTTTCGCAAGTGAGAGCGTCAGCTTGAAGCCCGGATTATTTTCCAGACCGGACAGGTTGGCAGAAATGACCGGCACCTGTTCCATACCGGCATCCTTTAAAGCACGACGTATGAATGCAATGTAATTGGTAGCTCGGCAGCCGCCTCCTGTCTGAGAGATGATCAAAGCGGTTCTATTCAGATCATATTTACCGCTGTTGAGGGCATTCATCATCTGTCCGACGACAAGGATGCTCGGATAGCAGGCATCATTGTTGACATACTTTAAGCCTTGTTCCACCGCATTTTCATCAACGCTTGGCAAGACCACAAAATTATACCCTTCCTCTCTCATCGCCGTTTCAATGAACTGGAAATGGATCGGTGACATCTGCGGACATAAGATCGTGTAGCGCTCATCCTTCATTTCCTTTGTATAAGGAACTTTCGTCACTTCAAATTTTGATGAAAGATCAATCTGTTCCTCACCCTTTTCAATCGTTGATTTTAAAGAACGGATACGGATACGTATTGCTCCTAGATTGCTGACCTCATCAATTTTGATCAGTGTGTAGATCTTGTTTCTTGCCTTTAATATCTCGGATACCTGATCAGCGGTGACCGCATCAAGACCACAGCCAAAGGAAGTCAGCTGGATCAAATGCAGATCGCTTTGTGAAGATACATAGGAAGCTGCTTTATATAAACGTGAATGATAGGTCCACTGATCCACGACTCTCAGCTGCAGATGTTCCTCATCCAATTGACAGATGCTGTCTTCGCTCAGCAAGACAAAACCTTCACCGGTGATCAGATCAGGAATTCCATGGTTGATTTCCGGATCGATGTGATACGGACGTCCGGCAAGTACGATTCCCTGAAGATGATGCTCATGCATATAATCCAGGGCTCTCTTGCCTTCTTCACGAATATCGCTCTGGAAAACATCCAATTCTTCATAAGCCGCTTCAAGGGCATGTTTCAGCTCATGATCCGAAATATCAAATTCCTTGAGCTCTTCCTTCAATACCTTAAACATCGTTTTAGGATTATTAAGAGAAATAAATGGATTTTTAAATAGGATATGATGGGTCTGAAGGTCATCGACATTGTTACGGATCGTTTCCGGATAAGAGGCAACGACCGGACAGTTATAATGATTGCCGGCATCCTTATTTTCAACTCTTTCATATAATACGGATGGATAGAAAATGAAACCGACATTCTTTTCGATCAGATTTTCAATATGTCCATGCGTCAGCTTTGCCGGATAACATACACTTTCACTTGGAATCGATTCGATTCCTTTTTCATAGATCTTCTTTGTTGATTTGTCAGATAAAACGACCCTGAATTTCAATTCAGTAAAGAAGGTATGCCAGAACGGATAGTTTTCATACATATTCAAGACACGCGGGATACCTACGCTGCCGCGAATTGCTTCTTCCTTTGACAAGGACTTATATCTGAACAAACGACGATATTTATATTCATAAAGATTAGGAAGCGTCTTTGATTTTACCGGCAGATCCGCCCCTCTTTCACAGCGATTGCTGCTGATAAATCTACGGCCGTCCGTAAACTCGGTCACCGTTAATAAACAGTTATTAGTACACTTGCCGCAATGACGCATCGTATGTGTCGAATGGAAATCCTTTAATTCCTCGGCATTTAAGATCGTACTTCCCTTGCCGTCATCTTTTTCCTTTGCGATCATTGCCATTCCATAGGCTCCCATCAAGCCTGCAATATCCGGACGAATGGCCTCAATACCGGTTTCTTTTTCAAATGCACGTAAGACCGCATTGTTATTGAAGGTTCCGCCCTGTACAACAACATGCTTACCGATCTGATCCTTATTTCTTAACTTAATGACTTTATATAATGCATTCTTAATGATCGAATAAGAAAGTCCGGCAGAGATATCTTCCAGCGAAGCTCCTTCTTTTTGGGCCTGCTTCACCTTGGAATTCATAAATACGGTACAACGGCTTCCCAGATCCAACGGATGCTTCGAGCGTAATGCCAGATCCGCAAAGGCTTCAATATCATAGCCAAGCGAATGGGCAAAGGTTTCTAAAAAAGACCCGCAACCGCTTGAACATGCCTCATTCAATGTAATATCCTGAATCACACCATCTTTGATCGTGATGGCTTTCATATCCTGACCACCGATATCCAAAATAAAATCAACATCCTTTTGAAAATGTTTGGCAGCCGTATAATGCGCGATCGTTTCTACTTCACCATAATCGATTTTCAAAGCACTTTGTATCAATGCCTCACCATAACCCGTCACACCGGCCTTTTTGATTTGGGCGCCTTTTGGGATCAGTTGATAGATTTTTTTCATGATTTCAAGCATCAGCTCCAACGGATTTCCACGATTGGAATCATAAAAAGAATAAAGGATATTTCCTTTTGGATCGATCATGACTGCCTTAGAAGTCGTCGAACCGACATCGATGCCTAAATAAAGATCGCCTTGATAATTTTCTAAGCTTCTTCTGCGGGCACTGTCTTTAAAATGACGATTTCTAAATTCGATCAATTCACCTTCATTTTCAAACAAAGGCTCTAAGCCGACACTTTCACTTGGCAGCGTGTTCAGATGTTTCAGCTTTTCGATCACATCATCGATCATGACCGATTCACAATCTTCCTTAGCGCTTAAGCATGCACCCATCGCAACGAACAACTGTGAATTTTCAGGAAAGATGACATCTTCATCCTTTATATGTAACGTTTCAATAAAACGGACCCTCAGCTGATCCAAAAAATACAAGGGACCGCCTAAAAAGGCAATCTTACCGCGTATCGGTTTTCCACACGCCAATCCGCTGATCGTCTGATTGACGATGGCCTGAAAAATAGAGGCCGCAATATCTTCCTTTTGAGCCCCTTCATTGATCAAAGGCTGAATATCTGTTTTCGCAAATACACCGCATCTTGATGCGATCGGATAGATGCACGTATGTGATTTTGCCAGCTCATTCAAACCGGAAGCATCCGTCTGAAGAAGGGTCGCCATCTGATCGATAAAGGCACCCGTACCACCTGCACAGCTTCCATTCATCCGCTGTTCCAGCGAACCTTCAAAATAAGTGATCTTCGCATCTTCACCACCCAACTCAATGGCAACATCCGTTTCAGGTATATATTTTTCGATCGTCTTCGTGCAGGCAATGACTTCCTGTACGAATTTGATATTCAAAGCAGTAGAGATCGAAAGTCCCCCTGATCCGGTAATCACAGGATATATTTCAAGATTTCCCAGTTGATGTCTGATTTCTTCAAGCAGAAAAAGTATCGTATTTCGCACATCAGAATTATGACGGACATAATTCTGATAAAGACATTCATCCTTCTCATTAGTAAGATATGCCTTAACAGTCGTAGATCCAACGTCAATACCTAAATAATGCATCTCTATCAGCCTCCTTTGTTTCCATACGATTGATTTTCATGTTTCTATTTTACGGATTTAAAAATAAATTGAAAATCAATTTGAATAAAATTTATACACATCGGTTTTTTTGTAAGAATTGATTTATATCATGTAAATATCATTAAAAAAAATTTACAATTTATTTTAAACGCAGAATCAGCCCGTGTCAAGAAATACACTCTTTTCATATATATTCTTGATTTTTGTCAGATCATGCTTTTAAAGAAAACCCGAATCAGATTCGGGTTTTCCTTTCTCTTTATTCCAGTTCAAACTGTCCGGTATAAAGCTGATAATATCTTCCTTTTTGTTCAAGCAATTCTTCAT
>NZ_CALVGS010000118.1 GCF_944327115.1 uncultured Traorella sp. | reverse complement strand
TATCCTTTTGAAATTGACGTTTCTTGTTCAGTTTTCAAAGACCGTGCGCCCTCTTGCGAGTGCTTGTATATAATACCACTTACTCCCTCTCCTGTCAACGCTTTTTTTTACTTTTTTTTCTCTTTTTTTATTCATGCTTTTTCTTTCACTTTTATAGTTGTTGACAATATCGATATTCGATATTATGATAAGGGTGAATACATACATATTAATAGAAAAGGGGTGTACTTTTGCCAAGAAAAAAGCTTACCACCTTAACTGAACAAATGTACTACGTACTCTTAGTTTTGGATAATGAAAGATGTGGCAGTGAGATCGTATCCGCTGTACAGGATCTGACAAAAAATCGAATCAAATTAGGTGCCGGAACCCTATATACCATTCTCTCCCTTTTTGAAGAAGAAGAGATCATCCAAGAAACAAAGATCCTTGGACGAAAAAGAATGTATCAGATCACTTCTCATGGACGCAGTCTGCTGAATCAGGAAATTCGGCGTTTAAAACAAATGCTTATCGACACGCAGCATTACAAGGAGGAATAAATGAAAAGAAAATACCAGATCATTCACTTTACAATTTATGAAAAAAATATTCTCGAAGCTTATCTCAATGATATGGCAAGACAAGGATGGCAGATAGAATGGGTGAGCAGTTACATCATCTGTTTTGCTTCATCTCACAAGCATTTCTATTATACAGTTGAATATAATCAAAATAACGGCTTCATAAATGATGAAATCGATGCCCCTGAACAACAGATCGAACTCTATGAAGAACTTGATTATGAATTCATCTGTTCAACAAAATACTTTTCAATATACCGCTCTTTGAAAATCAACGATTTCTCAACCGATGAAGATCTTCAAAAAAGAAACTTTACTGAGACTAGAAAGAAAATGAATCGTACCATTTCAACCGCTTTTGTCATTTTTCTTTCGCTTTTTTTACCGAATGTCTTCTTTCAGTCAAGAAGAATGTTGTTGTTATCCAGCAACTTTCTGATCGCCACCTTTCTTGGATATTTATTCTATCTCCTAACTGCTGTCTTTTTACGATTGAAGCACTTTTCAACAATTAAACAGATCCTATTGTGGACACATGTAATCGTCCTTATCTTTATTATCATTTTATCATACTTTGTTTTCTCTTGCTGCCAGTTCTCAAAAGATGTTTGGGCAACAATACTGGCAATTGTTTTCGCTGTCAATCTGCTTTTTAGTTTTGCCGATGCTTTTAAATCCAACGATCACAAAACAAATTGGCGCATCTTCAGCTATGTATCTAATTTTATCTTAATTTTAGGTTTGATCCTCCGCATGTATGCAGCAGGTAACGATACTTCAAAAGCCACAGAAATCATCGACAGTTCTTATTATGGAAACAGGATCATCAACAATTACTATGAAAGTGAATCATTTTTATTAAAATATTTCTCTTCTCATATGAGCTCACCATCCCAATTCGCCTTTTTGTCTGAAAATTCTCTTTCCTATACCTATTATATCGATAAAAGCACCTTCTTACATGACGAAATCATGAAAAAGCTCAATCAGTATCATGATTTTTCTTACACAACGACAATTGACCATGTAGATATTTATTGCGATGATTATAGTGATGATAATACTTATACAGACATGCTTTTCATAAAAGAGAATCATTATTTGCTTTTCCATTCCAACTTTGAATGGAATGATACAACCCTAAAGGAATTCATCCAAAGCATCCGCTGGCAATAAAAAAGGACAGGATTTACCTGTCCTCTAACATATCATCAATGACCTGCCATACGCGGTCGATTCCCTGCTTCTTTTCACTTGAAAAAGGAATCAGAGGTTCTTCTTCGCTTAATTGCAGTGTCGTTTTTATTTTATCAAGACATTTCTGGATTTCACTTCTTTTGAGCTTATCCATCTTTGTCGCAATGACTGCCAATCTCATATGATGATATCTGGCATACTCGATCATCGTAATATCATCTTCGCTCGGTTTATGACGGGCATCTACGATGATCAACAAGCCTTTTTTCTGCTTGCGTTGTTCAAAATAGTCTTCCATCATCTCACCAAACTGAATCAGCATTTTTTTCGATGCGTTGGCATATCCATAGCCGGGAACATCCACCAGCATAAAACGATCATCAATATTAAAGAAATTCAACAATCTTGTCTTTCCGGGCGTATTTCCTACATAGGCAAGATTTTTTCTGCGTGTGATCGTATTGATCAGTGAGCTTTTCCCTACATTGCTTCTTCCGGCCATCACGATTTCAGGAAGCACGCTGTCAGGCCAGCTTTTAGAATCGGGTGCAGAAATTACTAAATAAGGGTTTTTAACTTCCATTTTCTATTTGACCAGCGCATAATCAATAACCTGTGATACGTGTTCAACAGGGATGATCTTCATGCTTTCCTTTACTGAATCCGGAATTTCATCGATATCCTTCATATTTGCTTTAGGCACAATGATCGTATGGATACCGCAGCGATGTGCCGCCAAAGATTTTTCCTTCAACCCGCCGATCGGAAGCACATTACCGCGAAGGGTCACTTCTCCTGTCATGGCCAGATCGGATTTTACAGGAATATTGGTCAATGACGAAACGATGGCTGTTGTTAAGGTAACACCGGCACTCGGGCCATCCTTTGGTACTGCACCTTCAGGTACATGGATATGGATATCCTCCTGTTCAAATACCTTCGGCTCGATTTTATACTTCTTGGCATTGGCACGTACATAGTCATACGCAATAGAAGCACTTTCTTTCATGACATCGCCAAGCTTGCCGGTTAAGACAAACTTGCCCTTTCCTTCAAAATGAGTCACCTCTACCTGCAAGACATCACCGCCAAATGAAGTATATGCCAATCCTGTTACCGTACCCACCTGATCCTTCTTTTCCTTGCGGCCATAGTCATAGATCTCATGTCCCAGCCACTGATTGACAAGTTTCTTGGTAATCGTAATTGATTTCTTCTTATCCTTTAAGATAGCCAATACTGCTTTTCTGGCACAGGTACCAATAACTCTTTCAAGCTGTCGGACACCTGCTTCACGTGTATAGTATTGAATCAGATAAAGCAATACTTCATCCTTGATCTTAAACTGATTTGGCTTTAGACCATTCATCTCTACCTGTTTTGGTACCAAATGCTTTTTCGCAATCTGAATCTTCTCAACTTCCGTATAACTGCTGATCTGAATGATTTCTAAGCGATCCTGCAATGCACTCGGAATATTATCCAGATAATTAGCTGTTGCGATGAATAAGACCTGACTCAGATCATAAGGTTCTTCGATATAGTGATCGCTGAAAAGAGCATTCTGTTCAGGATCAAGCACTTCCAGCATGGCACTTGAAGGATCACCCTTGTAATCACTTGCCATCTTATCAATTTCATCGATCAGGAATACAGGATTGATCGTACCTGCTTTTTTCATGCCTTGTATGATCCTGCCCGGCATACTTCCCAAATATGTTCTACGATGTCCACGTATTTCAGCCTCATCACGGACACCGCCAAGTGAGATCTTCACAAATTTACGTCCTAATGCACGCGCCACTGATTTTGCCAGTGATGTTTTTCCGACGCCAGGAGGACCTACCAGACAAAGGATCGGTGATTTCAGGGAATTGGTCATCTGCTTGACTGCCAGATATTCCATGATTCTCTCTTTGACCTTCTCCAGTCCATAATGATCTTCATCTAAGATCTGCTGTGCAAGCTGTAAATCCTCGTTGTCTTCGCTTGCCTGCCAGTAAGGCAGCTTCATCAGCCAATCAATATAGCTTTTTATGACACCGCTCTCCCCGGCACTTGCAGGAAGCATTTCATAACGTGACAATTCTTCCAGGACCTTAGCCTTAATATTTTCCGGATATGGATATTTTTCCAATTGTTCACGAATCGAATCGGCATCATCGCTCGCTTCCGGTACATCTCCCAATTCTTCTTTGATGGCACGCAATCTTTCTCTCAGGAAATATTCCTTCTGGCTTTCTTCGACACGGGTTCTCACTTTTTGATTGATTTCATTGTCGATTACCAAAAGCTGCTTTTCCTTCTCAATTGCTTCAAGCAATCTTAACAACCGGGCATTTACTTCCAGCGTTTCCAAAAGCTGCTGACGCTGGTTCAACGTAAATGGAAAGATCTGTGCGATATGATCTGCCAGCCGATTTGCGGAAACACCCTTCGCAAAGCTTTTTGCCATGCCCGGTGAAATCAGGCTTGCCAGATTGTCAAAGCTTTCCATCTCTTTACTGATCTTTCTGACAAGGATCAGCTCTTCATTGGCATCTCCCGTAATGTCTTCAAGCACTTCGACACTTGCAAACTTCGTATTGCGCATTTCTTTGATATCTAAAATTCTGGCACGTGAAATGCCTTTAAAAACAGTTCTGATAAAAGCGTCTTTTTTATGAGTAGCAACAATACGGCAAATCGTACCCACCTGATACAGATCACCAGCTTCCGGCTGATCCACTGTCGGGTCGATCTGACTAACGACCAAAACTTCTGAATTAAAGCTCTCATTAGCTCTTCGTAATGCATTCAGGCTCATTTCACGACCGACTTCGATAGCTACTTCTTCATTTGGAAATATGACAACATCTCTTGTGCAGATCACAGGAAATTGTCTTGTGTTCATTTCTTCCATCAAATTACTCCTTCCTATTTAGTCAAAAAGACGCTGAGCGTCTTTTATTCTTTTTCAGTTTTTTTCGCAGGCTTGCTTTTCTTTACTATTTCGATTGCCTTACGCAATTTCAGATCATAGGCAATGCTGTCAGAAGAAATTAATTCCTTGACCTTATCGCTTTCCATGCCATAAGCATCTGCAATTCGCTTATATTCTTCATCAATGCTCTCTTCACTGATTTCTACGTTCTCTACTTTCGCAACTGCTTCAAGAACAAGGCGTACCTTCACCTTATTTTCTGCATCGACAGCCATTCCTGCACGGATATCGCTTTCCTGCTGGCCCGTCATCTGAGTGAACTGCTCCATCGTGAAGCCCTGCTGAGCAAGACGCTGTTTAAAATCATTGACCATACGATCACATTCCTCATCGATCATGATCTGAGGAACATCGACCTCGGCATTTTCAACGACCTTTGTCAGACAATCGTTGGTATATTTATTTTCAGCTTCGTTTTCCTTACGCTTCTTAAGATCCTCTTTCAAGTAATCCTCATATTCTTTCGTAGTCGTTACATTTTCGATATTTGCCTGCTTCACCAGCTCATCATTGAATTCAGGCAATACCTTTGTCTTGATTTCATGTACCACTACCTTAAATACGACAGGCTGTCCTGCCAGACTTGCTTCCTGATAATTTTCAGGGAAGGTAACATTGATTTCCTTAGTTTCTTCCGGTTTCATACCGATCAGCTGTTCTTCAAAGCCCGGAATGAAAGATCCCGATCCGATCACTAATGGATAGTTTTCCCCTTTTCCGCCATCAAATGCAACGCCATCCTTAAAACCTTCAAAGTCGATGACTGCTGTGTCACCATTTTCAACGCTTCCTTCTTCTTTTAATTCAAGCTCGGCATATCTTTCCTGCAAACGGCTGATCTGTTCTTCGATATCCTTCTTCAAGACACGAGTGCTTTCTTTTTTAATACCCAGATCTGTATATTGACCTAATTTCACTTCCGGTTTAACCTGAATATCATAAACAAGCGTTACTGCTTTTTCATCCATTGCTTCGATATCAAGAGATGGACGGGCGATCATCTGAATATCATGTTCACCGATTCCCTGTACCAATGCCTCCGTAGCTACCTCATCAACAGCATTGATCAAGATCTCCTGTGATGAGATATGCTGTTTAGCGATAGCACTTGGCACCTTTCCTTTACGGAAGCCAGGCAGTGAAAGCTTAGAAACGATTTTTTTAAATGCTTTATCCTGTGCTTTTGACCACTGATCACCTTCGATCGTCGTCTTCAAAACACCTGCTGATTTTTCTTTTAATTCCCAAGTAGACATGTTTTTCCTCCTAAAATTCAATCATCAAATTGTATTGCTATATAATAATAATTCAAAACTTCCTTTTTGTGAAGCATTTTTTTCAGAAAGCAATTTTTTCATCTCATTTTCACAGCCCATCATCGCTGAAACATACATCACGATCTCATAAGCACAATCTTCGCTCTCCTCTTCTTCTATTTCAAAAGGCAAATGAAGATAAGCTTCTTTATAGATACATTGTATGCACAGCTGCAGCAATGACGGATTTTCATTTTCCAGCCAGCTGCGCATGATTGCAATGCCCTCTTCAACTCCTTCACTGTCACAAGGATTGACACATGCTGATGGAATGAAAGAGATATCCAGTCCATCTTTTACAACATGAAATTCTTCATTCAGCTGCTGATCGATACAGGCTTCGATCAAAGAAATCGTAACAAGATTGCTTTTCGCATGATCAAG
>NZ_CALVGS010000117.1 GCF_944327115.1 uncultured Traorella sp. | reverse complement strand
TCTCGGCACAAAAAAAACAGATGATATCGAGGTTTCACATCCTTTATATCATCTGTTTCTCTTCTTTATAAACCACTCATTAGTTTAAAGCGTAATTTCTTTAAACCACTCACTAGTTTAAATTACCCTTTTTTTTATTATTCAAAACGAATCGGATATTTCTCTGTACATTCAAGCACTTCTTGTTTGATTTTTGATAATTCTTCAAGATCATCTTTATGTTTGATTGCTCTTCCGATCCAATGCCCTAATTGTCTGAATTCTGCTTCTTTGAATCCACGTGTCGTCATGGCCGCACTTCCTAAACGAATCCCGCTCGTTACAAATGGTTTCTGTGTATCAAAAGGAATCGTATTTTTGTTGCAGGTAATACATACACTATCTAACAACTTTTCCGCCTCTTTGCCGGTAACATTGAATGAAGACATGACATCAACTAAAAGAAGATGATTATCACTGCCGCCACTCACGATTCTGAACCCTTCTTCTTTTAGTGTTTCACACAATGCCTGACAGTTGCTGATGATTTGTTTCGCATATTCCTTAAATGACGGCTGCAGTGCTTCACCAAAACATACGGCCTTACCGGCAATTACATGCATCAATGGTCCACCCTGAATGCCCGGGAATAAATGTTTATCCAATTCCCTAGCATACTTTTCTTTACATAAGATGACACCACCACGAGGACCACGCAATGTTTTATGAGTCGTACTTGTTACAAAATCACTGTATGGAACCGGTGAAGGATGCAAGCCTGCCGCTACCAGTCCTGCAATATGAGCCATATCGACCATTAAATATGCGCCAACCTCATCAGCGATTTCTCTAAACTTCTTAAAATCGATGATCCTTGAATAAGCACTGGCCCCTGCCACGATCAGTTTTGGCTTTTCCTTCTTTGCGATTTCCAGCACCTCATCATAATCAATCATCTCTGTTTCCTTGTTTACACCATAGCTTACAAAATGATATAAAGTACCCGAGAAGTTCAAAGGATGGCCGTGGGTAAGATGTCCTCCGCTTGAAAGGTCCATGCCCAGCACCGTATCATTTGGCTCTAAAACAGTAAAATATACTGCCATATTGGCCTGACTTCCTGAATGCGGCTGTACATTCGCATGCTCTGCACCAAACAGCTCACATAAACGCTGACGGGCAATCTCTTCGACCTCATCCACATATTGACAGCCGCCATAATAACGTCGATGAGGATATCCTTCCGCATACTTATTTGTCAATACGCTTCCTACTGCTTCCAAGACATCATTTGAAACATAGTTTTCAGAAGCAATACACTCAATATTATGCAATTGACGCTGTTCTTCTTTTATGATCGCTTCTCTTATCTGCTGATCCTTCACTTTCTTCCCTCCCATTCTTTGATGATATCTTCCTGATCGATCGGTCCTTGACGAACAATTTTCAATTCATCACCTGTCGCATCGACGATCGTTGACGAAACGCTTCCTTTACATTCACCTTTGACGATCATATCAATTCGACCATCAAAATCTTTCTTCACATCATCAAAATAAACACCTGTCGGCTGTCCGGATAAATTCGCACTTGTCACCAACAGAGGCTTGCCAATACGTCTGATCATCTCTAAAATGAATGCATCATCCGGCATTCTAAGAGCAATCGTATCAAATCCGTTTGTAACCTCATCATCCACACATGCTTTTTTCTTTAAAATAATTGTAAATCCTCCTGGCATAAAAGCTTCAATCAGCCTCTCTACCTTTTCATTAGTAAATGCAACCGTTTCTAACTGTTCTTTACTTCCAATCATCATCGGAATCGGCTTTTCTTCAGGACGTCCTTTACTGAGCTTCAATCTTTCTAAAGCCTCCAATTCATCATAAATAACACCCAGTCCATAAACGGTATCCGTAGGAAAAGCCACAACGCCACCCATCTTTAGACATTCTATTGCCTGTTCAATTTCTTTTCTTTCTATAATTTTTGTTTCCATGTTTCTAGTGTATCACAAATAAAAAGAAGATTCATCGTTTATATGATTTTCATTTTTCTTTTATCAAATACTGATATTTCCTCTTTTGCGCAATCACGATATCAAAAATCATTTACAAAACACTATATTTTTACTTTCATCATTACTTCGCCCACATCTATGATTGTACTTTCATGCCAGTCACTGTTTCGTTTAATACGAATTTTATGATTTCTTCTCATGTCCTATTATTTAGGATAGTATCAATGATGAAACAAACATTCATTTTATAGAACCGCATCCTCCATATGATTTAAATGATATGTCTTTATTATTCAAGCATAAAAGCCAAGATAGCGATAATCGCCTCCCGGCCTTTTTTTACTCATCCTTTTCAAAAATAAGCGACATCGTTTCAATATCACCCGTTCCTCTTGTTTCTAAAGGTATATAACCCTTATATGACCAGCCATCCTCCATTCGTTCCTGAATGATCTTTTCTACATCTTTGAACTTATACCTCGTTCCTTTTTCAAAACCATATCCACATAATTCTGATTTAACCCGGACAAACATAAGCTTTTTCATTATTTGATCCTCCTCTTTGTAAATATTATAACATATTTACTCTCCTCTCCATCTTACGATATCTATTATTTTTTCATCAATATATCTTTCGGATCATATGTAATGATAACATGAAAAGGATAAAGCATTGCTACAACGATCGTACATACGCTCAGCCCATAAATAGAAAGAATATATTCATGATCGATCGATATCTCATACGATACATCCATTTGACTTTGATAATCCAAAAAAGAATGAATTACTCTTTCTCCTGCCTTTTTAGAGCTTACCAATGAACAGGATACGCTCAAAACAGTCACAAGCAAAAGTTCACAAAATAATTGAATCAAAATATTTCTCTTTTTTTCTCCAAGTACCAAATAGATACCGATTTCATGTATTCTCTCTTGTAACACATTGATCATGACGATGCACAAGATGATCGAGAAAGCAATGATACCCCCTATACAAAGATAATTTCCGAAATGATTCAATATCCTGATCGGCTCAGCCACAGAAAGATAGTCATCATCTGAAATGAGAAACTGTTCCTTTGGTTGCTGCATCAGCGAATTCTCCACTTGTTCAGATGCAATGACAGTTTCAGCTTCTTGTTTAAATGCTTCAAGATCATCACTGCTTTTCAAGCGAATGATGGGCACATCAATTGCCATCTGTTCTACTTCAAAAACATTTAATTCCTGTATCAGCTGATGTCTTCGCACAAATAGATCCCATAATGTTTGATTAGGGATGTACATTCTTCCTGGAACATCAGAAAAACCAACATTTACATGATCAAAAGCCTTATCTATTTTCTCAAATATACCTATAACTTTTAATGAATACTCTTCATCATAAACAACTACGCTCTCACATTGATCATTCTCATCACATATATTTTTATCAAATACTAATTTCATATGGATCGTATCACCCGCATGAATTTCTTGACCATTCACTCTAAAATCATTTGATACGATAACAACCCTTTCCCCATTCTCTAATTCTTCTTCTGTAAACTCTCTTCCCTCAATGATACGAATAATATTCTCTTTTACATCCGCCATAGGCGCATGACTCACACCATAACCATAACGAACCTGTCCATCTCTGTCATCTAGCAGCAACATATAAGAATAATTTCCATATGAAACATATGTGCTATTGATCAATTTATGAACGATTCTCTCATATCGCTTAAAACACTCCCAATCCTGTTGAGTATCCATTGAAAAACCGGCATCATTAACTGCTTCATTTATATAGGTAGCCGTTGAACCCAACTGACTTTTCATCTCATATGCAAGCACTGATGAAACTTGTTTTAAAGAGATAGCCAGACCATATATATTGCCAAGAATAAATATGATCAAGAACAAAACGACTGTGTGACTTTTTTTTCGTGACAGATAAAGAAATGCGCGTTTTAATACTTTCATTCAATGACCTCAAAATTTTGAATATCGGTATTCAGCTTCAATACGATATCACTCTCACCAGCTATCTTCTCTGAATGTGTCACCATGATCACACACTTCTCCTGTTCATGTGCCAGCTCCTTAAAGATTTCAATGATCGTTTCGCTCGTCTTCCCATCCAGGTTTCCTGTCGGCTCATCTGCCAGGATCACCTTCGCATCTGTGGAAATCGCCCGTGCGATCGCTACTCGCTGCTGCTCCCCTCCGCTTAACCGGTTGATCCTTCTTGTTGCCTTGCTGCCATCGATCCCGACACTTTCCAGTATCTCCAACGCTCTTTCTTTCATATTTCCTTCCCAGTGATGATCGCTGATCGACATCGCCACCATCACATTTTCTAAGGCATTCATATAAGGTATCAGATTATAGCTCTGAAACACGATTCCGATA
>NZ_CALVGS010000116.1 GCF_944327115.1 uncultured Traorella sp. | reverse complement strand
CCCTCCATGTTTGGTCTTCTGGATGACTCAATTCTAAATATATCGGCAGATATACGAAAAATTGCTTTGATCATTATTTTGACACGTGCCGGTTTAAATTTAAGTATTGAAGATTTAAAGAAAGTAGGTCGCCCGGCCTTTTTGATGTGTTTTGTACCGGCATGTTTTGAGATCTTGGGCATGGTTGTCTTGGCACCTATATTTTTAGGAATGAATCTTTTAGATTCATTGATTTTAGGAAGCGTGATCGCAGCCGTATCACCGGCCGTTGTCGTACCAAAGATGCTGAAGCTGATGGAAGAGAAGACCGGAACAAAAAAAGGTATTCCGCAATTGATCATGGCAGGAGCGAGTGTTGATGATGTTTTTGTGATTGCCCTATTTACTTCATTTACATCATTGGCGAGTGAGTCTTCTTTTACTTGGAATCATTTAGTAAATGTGCCTGTTTCAATTATTACAGGTATTTTAGGTGGCATGCTTATAGGATTGCTTATTGCATGGATCCTGGAAAAATGGGATTTGAATCGTATGATGAAAATTATACTTGTATTAGGCTGTTCACTTCTTATGGTATCTTTTGAAGACATAAGTCATTTACCGTTTGCATCACTGATCGGTGTGATGAGCATGGGAGCTGCTCTTCAAAAGAAAAGCGAGGGCAACGCTTACTTATTGTCAAAGGATTATTCAAAGATGTGGGTCATTGGTGAAATATTCTTATTTGTGCTTGTTGGGGCAGTTATTGATCTGCAATATGCGTTGACACTTGGCTGGGCACCTATACTTTTAATATTATCAGTTCTATTGTTTAGAATGGCAGGAGTCTTCGTGTGCCTGTTGAAAACAAATTTAAATATGAAAGAGCGGCTTTTCTGTATGATTGCCTATTGCCCAAAAGCTACCGTACAGGCGGCAATCGGCTCTGTACCTATGGCGATGGGACTAGCTTGCGGACAAAGCGTTTTAACGGTAGCAGTCGTTTCAATTTTGATCACGGCACCTTTGGGAGCACTTGCCATTGATAAAACATATCAGAAACTTTTATGATGATTTAAAAGAGTATGCAACTGGTGGTTGAATTTGTTTATTTCGATAGACAATGAAATAAAATAAGAGTAAAATCTTACACATAGGAGGGTTGATATATGCAAGTCAAAATGTCAGGATATCTGATGGAAATCAAACCTAAAATCAAGGAATTGATCACTCTTTTAGATAATGAATTTGAATATGTCAGTGTATTATGCACGGATGTATCCGGCACCAGCTATCGTGTGGGACAGCGACAGACAAATGTTGGTGACTATGGCTTTAGTGAAAGAGGCTTTGTGGTACGTGTTTATGAGAATGGCAGTTACTGTGAGTATTCTTTCAATGAATGTGAAGATGTTGAAGCATGTGCAAAGACGATTGCTTCGGTTCTAAAGGATGAGCTGAAAGCTTTGGAGAATTTAGGTATTTCTAAGATGGAATCACCACTGATCCATGAAGAAGAAATGACCAAAATAATGATGAATGAAATTGAGGTAAATCCGGAAGAGATGAGTGCTGAGGATATCTTAGCACATCTGAAAAAGATCAGTGATGCCGGTGCAAAGCATGAGGGGGTCATTGAGTTTCAGGCTGCGATGCAGTTTGCCCATGTCAATAAGATGTTTTTATCCGATAAAAAAGATCTGATGCAAAGCTATGCTTATGCGGAAGGAATGGCTGCCGCAATCGGAAGCAATGGTGAAAAGACTGAAATGGCTTATGAGTCTTTTTCAGGATTAAAGGGTGCGGAGATCTTAGATGAAATGGATGATAAGGTAGAAAAGATCATTCAAGATCTCAATGATAAGCTGAATGCAGAAGCAGTGGTTCCGGGCATGTATGATGTGATCACGACACCGGAGGTTACCGGTCTGATTGCTCATGAAGCCTTTGGTCATGGCGTGGAAATGGATATGTTTGTGAAAGAACGTGCTTTGGCGAAGGATTATATTGGCAAGAAGGTTGCCAGTGATATCACTTCAATGAAGGATGGTGCCTTGAGTGCCTCACAGGTCAGCAGTTATATGTTTGATGATGAAGGTACTTTGGGATCCGATACAACTATTATCGATCATGGGACTCTTGTCAGAGGTATCAGCGATCTGTTAAGTGCATTGCGATTAAAAACAGTGCCGACAGGAAATGGAAAGCGTGAAAGCTTTGAGCGTAAGGCTTATGCGAGAATGACCAATACCCTGTTTGCTTCAGGTACAGATTCCTTGGATGATATGATAGCTTCTATTAAGCATGGTTATCTTTTAGAGGGCATGGATTCAGGTATGGAAGATCCAAAGCACTGGGGAATTCAGTGTGTGGTAGCCATGGGCAGAGAAATCAAGGATGGTAAGCTGACAGGAAAAGTAGTAGCTCCGGTAACCTTGACAGGCTATGTACCGGATATGTTGAAGAGCATTTCGATGATTTCAAATGATTTTGAAATGTTTGGCAGCGGAGCCTGTGGCAAAGGACATAAGGAATGGGTCAAGGTAAGTGACGGAGGTCCTTATTTGAAGTGTAAAGTGAGGTTAGGCTAATGAAAAAAGAACTTTATTCAATATTAAAAGAAAGCAAAGCCAGTGATTTTATCATCAAAGAGATCACGACCTATTCACAGGAAGCCTTCTTTATCGGTCAAAAACTGGATATGAGCCGTGCCAAGGAGGTTTCGCATACCATGGTAACGGTCTATGTAGACAGCGATGATAAAAAATATCGCGGCAGTGCCACAAAGGAAATTCATCCGACATATAGTGTGGAGGAAATAAAGAAAGAAATTGATAAAGCCATCTTTGCTGCCCGGTTTGTACAAAATCCATGGTTCCCATTAGTTGCCGATCAGCAAAGTGAGGGAAATGACTTAGATGTAAATCTGACAGAAGAGCTGGTGAAGATTTGTGAAGCGATGCAGAAGGTTAAGGCAAAAGAGAATGAGAAAGTTAACTCTTATGAGGTCTTCGTTAATAAGAAGAAAACCCATATCCTTAATTCTCAGGGCGTAGATGTTACTTTCTATGGCTTTGATTGTGAAGTAGAGGCTGTGATCAATACCAGCAAAGAAGGCCATGAAATCGAGCTTTATAAAGATTTGCGCTTTGCGAATAAAAAGGGTGAAGAGATCACTTTGGAAATCGAAAAGATGTTCATTAGTGGTGAAGCCCGTTTAAAGGCCGTATCGACCAAAAAGAACGAGCATGCCAATGTTATCTTAAGCGGAGATGATGTGGTTCAGTTCTTCCAGTATTTTACTTCGCATACCAATGCTGCTAATCAATACATGGGTATTGCGAAAGCTAAGATTGATGAGAAGATGAGCGGAGATGATGCAGATGATCTAACGATCGAGTTAAAGGCACATATGGATGGTTCTACGAAAAATGATGCCTATGATATGGATGGTAATCCTGTAAAAGATCGCGTTCTCTTTGATAAAGGTGTATGTAAGACGTTCTGGGGAAGCATCCAGCATGCTCACTATATCCATATGGATGATACGACATCGATCAATAATGTTGTCGTACATGGTGGAAGCATGAGCATTGAAGATATGAAAAAAGAGCCTTATCTGGAAGTTACGGATTTTAGTTCATTTATCATGGATCCGATTACGGGAAGCTTTGGTGGTGAGATCCGTTTAGGATATGAAAAAGATGCCCGGGGTGTTCATCCGGTTGCCGGAGGATCGATATCCGCAAATTTTTCTAAAGCAGTAAAAAATATGAAATTTTCTAAAGAAACACGACAGATCAATAATTATATCGTGCCTTGTGCCGTATGTTTACGTGATGTGGTCGTAGCAGGAGAGTAAGATGAATCAAAAAATTTATGAAGAATATGCGAAACTCGCAGTTGAAATTGGAATTAATTTAAAAGAAGGTCAGGATGTGGAAATCACCGCATCGACAAAATGTGCTGATTTCGTTAAGGAAATCGTTAAAGTTTGCTATGAGGATAAAGCCAGAAGCGTCAAGGTTGAATGGCTCAATGAAGAAATCGATAAGCTTCGCTGGTTGTATGAAGATGAGAAAGTCATGTCTGAAGTATTGACATGGCAGGAAGAAAAGGCCAAGTATCGTGCTGAAACGCTGCCTTGTAAGATCTATGTTGATGATGCAGATCCGGATGCCTATAATGGTATCGATCTAAAGAAATATGCAGCTGTCAGAAAGGCCCGCTATTCTGTTTTGAAAAAATACAGCGACAAGGAAGATAATCGAAATCAGTGGGTCATCGTTGCTATTCCTTCTGTAAAGTGGGCAAAAAAGGTGTTCCCGGAATTGAGCGATGATGAAGCTGTCAGCAAATTATGGGAAGCAATCATTAAGACAATGCGTCTTGATCAGCCGGATCCGGTTCAGGCATGGAAGGACCATATTGATGATTTACAGGAAAAGAGCACGAAATTAAATGAGATGAATCTTGATTATCTGGAATATAAATCAAGCAATGGAACGGATCTGACATTAAAATTACAGCCAAATCACTATTGGATCAGTGCTCGTGAAACAAATATGCTGGGAAATGATTTTACCGCAAATATGCCAACTGAGGAAGTATTCACGATGCCGAAACGTGATGGTGTCAATGGTGTGGTCTACTCAACCAAACCTTTATCTTTACAGGGACAGTTAGTAGAAAACTTTAAGGTGACTTTCAAAGATGGCAAGTGTGTTGAAGTGAGCGCTGAAAAAGGACAGGATATCTTAGAAAATATGTTGAATATGGATGAAAACTCCCGTCATCTGGGTGAAGTTGCACTTGTTCCTTATGATTCACCGATCAACCAGACAGGTCTTCTTTTCTCAAATACGTTATTTGATGAGAATGCCTGCTGTCATTTAGCCTTTGGTGAAGCCTTCAAGAATAATATCCGAGGCTATGAAAATATGAGCGAGGAAGATTTTAAGAAAGTCGGTTTTAATGAATCCATCAATCATGTGGATTTTATGGTCGGCAGCGAGGACTTGGATATCGTTGGTGTTGATCATGATGGAAACAGACATCAGATCTTCAAAAATGGTGTTTGGGCAATTTAAGTTATGAAAAAGACGTTATGTTTAAAAGCATGACGTCTTTTATTTGCCCTTTCTAGGGGCAAAAGAGAGGATATGAAAAAATCATGTTTTGATTGATAATAAGAATGGAAGAGAGGGTCAAGACATGAAATATCAACATTTATTTTCACCATTAAAGGTGAATGACATGATTTTAAAAAATCGCATCATTGCAGCACCGATCGGTGAAGAATTTTCTGAAAAAGCACTTGGAGGAGCAGCCCTTGTTATATGTGGACATACGATTGTTGAACCGGGCAGAAGCAGCTTTGCCAGTGGAAATGAACAAAGTGGTTTTTTCAAATATGAAGTAGAAAAAACACAGGAAAAGATTCGTATATGCCATCGTGCAGGTGCCCGTGCATCGATCGAAATCTTTCATGCCGGACAGTATGCACGTGTCCTTCCTGGTGAATATGCAGTAGGTCCGTGCTCCTTTGTTCGTGATGATGGTGTTGAGGTGAGAGCCTTAGATAAAGAAGGCATGGAAAGAATTGCCGATTTATATGCACAGAGTGCTTTGGATGCAAAGAATCTGGGATTTGATGCGATTTTCTTGCATTTTGCCCATGGATGGCTGCCGGCTCAGTTTATTTCTCCTTTATTTAATCATCGGACAGATGAATATGGAGGCAGCCTTGAAAACAGAGCAAAATTTCCATTGATGATCCTTGAAAGGATCCGTCAGGCAGTAGGTGCAAATTATCCGATTGATATGCGTATTTCCGGTGAAGAGTGTGTTCCCGGATCAATTGAATTTAAAGATACGCTGCAATTTATCTTAATGGCAGAGCCTTACATAGATTCCGTACAGATTTCTGCCGGATTGGATATCAATCACGAAGGTAATGTGAGGATGGCTACGACTAATTTTTGTGAGCATATGCCAAATGTCAAGTGGGCAAGAGAGGTCAAGAAGCATGTTAAGAAGATCAAGGTAGCTGTTGTCGGAGCGATTATGAATCCTTCGGAAGCGGAAGGGTTGCTTGCGAATGAAGATGTCGACTTAGTGGCTTTTGGACGAAGCTTTATTGCGGATCCTTATTGGCCAAATAAGGCAAGAGATGGTAAGAGCGAAGATATCATTCCTTGTATCCGATGCTTACAATGCTATCATATCTCGACCAATCGTCGTAATGTAGGCTGTTCGGTCAATCCACGCTATCACAATGAAAAGTTTATTGATAAAGAGCTGAAGCCATGTGAAACACCAAAAAAGGTCGTAGTCATCGGAGCGGGACCGGCAGGTATCATGGCAAGCATAACTGCCAGCAAGCGAGGACATCATGTCATCTTGCTTGAAAAAGAAGCAAGTGCCGGCGGTGCTTTAAATTTAATTTCCAAAGAATATTATAAAGAAGATATTCGTGCGTATCTGCAGTATCTGAAGAATCAATTGGCAAAATCAAATGTTGATGTACGCCTTTCCTGTGAAGCAGATCCACAAATGGTAAAAGAGCTGAAACCGGATGCCTTGGTCATTGCTGTTGGTGGTAAGCCTGTGAGCCTTCCTTTAAAAGGAAGTGAAAAGAAACATGTGATTAGTTATGTACAGGCCATTGAAGACGAATCGCTTGTAGGAGATCATCCGCTCATCATCGGCGGTGGTACCATTGGTGCAGAGCTGGCATTGGAGCTTGCAGAGCTGAAAGGAAAACATCCGACGATCGTGGAATTAACCGATCAATTAGCTGCTCAGGGCAATATGTTGTATCGTATTGCTTTACGTCAAAAATATGAATCATTACAAGAGCCGATTCAGATTCATTATCAAACAAAGTGTATTGAAATTAAAGATAATGAGGCAGTTCTTCAACACCAGGACGGTTCATGCGAAACAATACAGGCAGATACAGTGATCCTATGTACAGGTGTGCGTGCCGATCGTAAGCTTGTAGAGTCTTTCTATGGTATCACTCCAGAGATTTATGAAGCAGGTGATGCGATAAGGACCAGAAAAATACAGGAAGCTGTATTTGAAGGATATGG
>NZ_CALVGS010000115.1 GCF_944327115.1 uncultured Traorella sp. | reverse complement strand
TGGATAAATTGATCGGATAAAAACTTTATATACAACATTTTAAAATACATTCAAGGCCCCAAATCCCTTTTAAATAAAGGACTTAGGGCCTTTCTGCTTCTTTAAAACTGTCGAAAACAGGATAATACAATAACTGTTGGGGAATTGCAAGTGTTAAATAAATTTTTTTAATGCTGTCAATCGACTTTGCAAATCAGGATGGATAACGATTGATGAAACATTTTTGCCTACAGAGTTAAGATATTCTGTTGTTATTTTTTCAAATTCACGAATAAAGGCTTTAATTTCATTTTTAGGGAGATGTAATAATTTAAGGTAATAGCACATTAATATAAAATAATCACCTATTGTTTTGAAGTTTACATAAGGTAATCCAATTTCTAATTTTAAACATTGTGTCATAGCATTACTTGGTTTCATTGTTCTAAATCTTGTGTCAAATATAACTGCATTATGTGCAATAGCATTGCGTAAATCTTTCAACAAGAAAATATATGTAAAAATTAATTGCCTATTAGTATCACATGAAAGATTTATACCCAATTTTTTAGATATGTAATCTCTAACATCGTACGATAAGCATGATAGTAAATTACCAAAATCGCCCATATTTAATATTTCGAATAATGCCCATAGTGGAACATCGTTTTGATTAGTGTTATTATAAAAATGCGTTATTTTACGATTTCCTTTGCTATATTCGCGAGAAATTTCAGAATGAATTTTCTTTTGAAGATCAAGCTTTTTCTGTTGTAGTTTTCTTTTTTGATCATCATTTAAATTGCTTGGCGCATTTCTATAACTGCTGATTACTTTATCAAACATATCTTGTATGCGTTCAGAATTAGCTTTAACAAGAATGCTATCTAATGCAATATTCTTCATGGCAGTTTCGATATACATCATCTTGCTATATAATAATGCCTTGAGTGCAGAATCATATTGAATAGTAGCATATATCTCTTTAAACGATGTAAAGGGTAATCTTGTCTGTGAATCATTAAAATAACGGTATCCCTTATATCCATGATAATATCCAGAATTTATTAATTGCCTTTTTTGTGTGCTACCTGAAATATTAATTCCATTTGCTCTAAGATGACGCATTAACCCATCAGTCGTTTTATATCCCATATCTTCTCACTCCTCTCATATATGTAAATACTTAGTTTCCTGTCTATGTTTAGATTGGTAGCAGAGGATGTATTTTAATTTAAGAAATATCCTTTTTCGTTTGGTAATTCATGCCATGAGACAGTTTTCACACCATAATTTTTAAAGGCTTCTAGCATTCCTTTTTGAATTTTGTTTCGATCATTATATATTACAACTAATTCTGAATTATCTTTCCTTGATGGCTTAGTGTCATTCCATGAAAATAAAATGTTATCTAAATTTGCTCTATTAACATTATTTATTACTCTGCATAATCTTTCAGGTTTTGTTTTAGTTCTTTGAAATGAAAAATCGTAAGAATGAGATAATCCTGATCTTCCTAAGAATATAGGGTTATCTATATAAAATATATCGTTTTGATCAAAGAAGTCAGTAACATCAGATAGAAAATATGAAATACTTCTCCCAGTTGAAGTTAAATTCATATCATCAATTTTTAAAATACATTGAATAAAAAAATGTAAAATACTTGAAAATTTTGTTTTAAATCCTTTTATTAATAGAATATCTCCACTGATTGAAACGCCGAAATTATTGCATATTCCTTGAATTGTTTTCATTCTTGTTTGATTCAATTGTACTCCAACTGTTTCGAGATTACTCAATGTGTATCCATCATCTGTTATTAAAATAGAATCATCATCAATTTTAACATATACTTGAATTGCATCATTAAAAAAATCCAAATAAGGAGTTGTAATTTCATGATACTCGCCTTGTTGAATTATTTTGGTTTGTTGTTTTAACCAATCATAGTAATCATCAATTAATTGATTTATAGTCATTTTATCACCTAACTTCTTATATTAGCTAAATAGTCTTAAGTTTGTAAAATCATAGATTTGATAATCTTCTATTACATTAAATTTTTTAAAGAAAGAAATACAATGGTCTACAAGATTTTTTGAACTGCTATCAAAAGGAATAGCATACTTAATTTCATATCCTTCTTTAAATATATGCAAGTGTGTTCCATTAATTACTTCTCCATCAGGATTAGTATGAGTTGATGACGGATTTACATCAAGTCTTAATAGTGGTTCATTCTTTCCTTTAGTTCTTGCATGAAAAGTACATTTATTATCAACGATTGAACGCCTATTGATTGAAATGATAAATTCATTTTTATCGGTTGTTGATTTTAAATAAAGTTCTTTTCTTTTACCATCTTCTGGAAGATAAACCTTTTTATCTAATAATTCTTTAAACATTTCTACTAGTTTAATTGCATCATCTTGAGTCACAATAATATCTCCCCTCTCGACTTTATATTATCATTTAATACGAGTATCAGCAACAAGAGTTTTTTTCATTTCCATCTTTAGTTTTCATTCTTTAAACAAAATATATGTAAATACTTTTGTGTGATTACAAAGTTTATAAAATGAAAAAAGCACTAATTCAGAAATGAATTAGTGCCTTGATAAACATGAATGAGGTAGGGTGACATTTCCTACATCTCCTAACAAATGGGTGGTGGCCGCCTGTTCCGCCCTCAGCATTTCTGCCTGCACTAGTATAGTAATTCATTTATTTCAAATTTACAAATTCTTTTAGATAAATATTAAGTTAAGTTGTGTAAATTCAAGCCAATTTGATTTTTAGTATAATATAAGTAAGCCATTAAAACCGCGAATACGGAGCAGGGGGTGTTTTGTTTTGAATAAATTATTAAACCAAACTTATTTGTTATTAAATCTTTTAAATTCAAAACACCTTTTGTTTTAAAAGCAATCATTACATTTTTTACAAAGGTTTCATCATGCATGCATTTAATTATTCTAAAAGCGTTTCAACATCTATTTTTAAATCAAAACTACATTTGGATGATATGTATGTGATACTACAATTTTCAAAATCATAATTTAGTACTAAGTATCTAAGCAAGTTGTATATCATTACAGTAAAGATATATTCTATTTTATGCTCTGCTTATAGATTTTTTGAAAAATCAATTTCAAATAAATCACGTGGGAAATTGGTAAGGAATTCAGCGCCATCTTCCGTAACTAGGATCATATCTTCTACACGCATATAACCTTCATTTT